>CP102060.1:1868204-2179572 GCA_024579835.1 Clostridiaceae bacterium HFYG-1003 | reverse complement strand
ACGCTTTGATTCCCATCGTGACTTCGGTTGGTCTTCAGTTTGGAGTGCTGTTGGGTGGAGCGATGCTTACAGAAACAGTTTTTTCATGGCCTGGTCTTGGAAGATTGATGGTTGAATCCATTAAGTCCAAGGATATTCCCATAGTTCTGGGCTGTGTCATTTTCATGGCAGTAACCTTTTCTCTCGTAAATCTTCTGGTGGATATAGTTTATGCATTTGTGGATCCGAGAATCAAATCACAATTCCAAAAAGTTCAGATTAGAAAGGTATCCAAGGTGAATCAATAATGGCAGAAATTGATATGAATTATACCAATACAAAAGTCGCTGCACAGAAAAAACAAAGGTCACTCTGGCAGGAAGCCTGGAGAAGGTTCCTTAAAAACAAGCTGGCTGTTATTTCAATGATCTTCCTTCTGATTTTGGTTCTTTTGGCGTTCGCCACCATCATCATTGATTTTGCTACGGACAATAAATTTTATCAGCAGAATGTTGTAAATCAGAACTTAAGGCTTCGACTGAAATCACCCAGCGGCGAGCACATCTTCGGATTGGATGAATTCGGCAGAGACATGTTTTTGAGAATCATCTGGGGAGTAAGATATTCTCTGTTCATGAGTGTGATTTCAATTTTATTCAGTGTCCTGGTAGGAGGCTTCTTAGGAGCAATTGCAGGATATTACGGAAAAAGAACAGACAATATCATTATGAGAGCTATGGATATCCTCCTGGCCATCCCTCCCATGCTTCTGGCGACCGCCATTGTGGCAGCGCTGGGAACGAGTCTGGTTAACGTTTTGATCGCTATCGCCATATCCACAGTTCCAACCTTCGCGCGAATCGTTCGGGCGGCAATCCTCACCATCAAGGACCAGGAGTTCATTGAAGCTGCCACTGCACTGGGCGCGACCGACTTCAGAAAAATCGTGAAATACATCATTCCCAACGCCATGTCTCCCATTATTGTTCAGGCAACCATGGGTACTGCCGGTGCGCTGCTGAACATTGCGGGACTTTCCTTCCTTGGTCTAGGAATTCAGCCCCCGACACCCGAATGGGGAACCATGCTGTCCAATGCCAGAACCTATATGAGGGATGCTTGGCACATCACCGTGATACCCGGACTTGCCATTATGCTCACCATCCTTTCACTGAATCTGATGGGTGACGGTCTCAGGGATGCTCTTGACCCCAAAATGAAGAAGTGAGGTAGCTAAATTGAGTGAATTACTGGAAGTTAAAAACCTTGTCATAGAGTACAGAACCGATGATGGTGTCGTACACGCCCTCAATGATGTAAGTTTTAGCATCGGTGAAGGCAAAACACTGGGACTGGTCGGAGAGACAGGAGCCGGAAAGACCACACTGGCAAAGGGGATCATCCGACTGATTCAGTCTCCTCCGGGCAAAATTGTGCAGGGCCAGGTACTTTATAATGGCAAAGATCTGATTGGGATGACCGATGTGGAAATCCGCGGAATCAGAGGATTCGATATATCAATGATATTTCAGGACCCCATGACGTCCTTGAATCCGGTTATGACTGTAGGAAAGCAGATTCAGGAGGTTATTGACGCCCATAACAAGCTATCTCCCGAGGAATCCTGGAAAAAAGTCCTGGAAAGTCTGGAACTTGTAGGAATCCCGGCCGAAAGAGCCAATAACTATCCTCATCAATTCTCCGGAGGAATGAAGCAGAGGGTTATCATCGCAATTGCTCTTGCCTGCAAACCAAAACTGCTGATCGCTGATGAACCGACGACAGCTCTGGACGTCACCATTCAGGCACAGGTTCTGCGGATGATCACCGATCTGAAAAAGAAACTGAATACAGCCATGCTGCTTATCACACATGATCTAGGGGTAGTAGCTCAGAACTGCGATGATGTTGCTGTCATCTACGCGGGTGAAATTGTCGAGTACGGATCAGTCCGGGAGATATTCCATGAGATGAAGCACCCCTATACTCTGGGGCTCATGGCCTCCATCCCGTCGCTGGAAAAAAAGGTGAACAGGCTTCAATCAATCAGTGGACTTATGCCGGATCCTTCCAATCTACCGGCGGGATGTAAATTCGCAGCAAGGTGTCCATATAAAACAGATATCTGCGAGACAAAGCTCCCGGACCTGGAAACCATTTCGGAGCGACATGACGTAAGGTGTCATCATTGGGCTGAAATTGCCGGAGGGAGGAAATGGTGATGGAGAATAGTTCAACAATTGATAAAAATGTGCCGATTCTCGAAGTCAGGGATCTTAAGAAATATTTTGAAACAACATCCGGGATGCTTCATGCGGTGGATGGTGTAAGCTTCAAAGTCTATCGGGGAAAAACACTCGGAGTGGTTGGAGAATCCGGCTGCGGCAAATCAACCATGGGAAGAGCGATTCTGAGACTGCATGAACCTACTTCTGGGGAAGTACTGTTTGATGGGGAGGATATTCTTGCTTTATCCTCGGATCTGATGAAAAAGAAAAGACGGGATATGCAGATCATTTTCCAGGATCCCTTTGCATCGCTGAATCCCAGAATGACAATATATGAGACCCTTGCAGAACCGCTGCTCATTCAGAAAGTATTCAAGAAAAATGAAGTGGACAAAATCAAGGCTGAAGTCCTGAAGCTAATGGAGCTGGTTGGACTGGCGGAACGCCTGATCAATTCCTATCCCCATGAACTGGATGGGGGCAGGAGACAGAGAATAGGAATCGCGCGAGCTCTGGCTCTCAAGCCAAAGCTGATTGTGTGCGATGAGCCTGTTTCGGCTTTGGACGTATCGATTCAGGCCCAGATTCTTAACCTGTTGCAGGACATCCAGGAAAAACTGGGACTGACGCTGATTTTTATTACTCACGATCTTTCGGTAGTGAAGCATTTATCTGATGAAATCGCCGTAATGTACCTGGGGATGATGGTGGAAAAATGCAAGGCCGACGAATTGTTCCGGAATCCGCTTCACCCATATACCAAAGCGCTTCTGTCCGCAATTCCGATTCCGAATCCGGATCTTCCGGTTAACCAGATCACCTTGAAGGGAGAACTGACATCACCCATCGAACCGGAGCCAGGATGCCGATTCGCCAAACGCTGCCTTTACGCAAAACCAGAATGCACCGGCAGAGATTTTAAGCTTAAGGAAGTCGGGCAAGACCATTTTGTAGCATGTATTTTATATGAAAATACAAATGATGATCATCAGGAGGGAAAGAAATGAAAAAGAAGATTAATATTCTTGTAGGACTGGTTATGACAGCAAGCATGGTGGTAACAGCTTGCACATCAACTTCAACATCGACGACAGCGAGTGGAACTCAAGGGGGAAGCACTACTCAGGCGGGCAACACTACCCAGGCAGGAGTAGCTACGGATACCATAACCTGGGGGCAGGGATCCGACGTCACTTCATTTGACCCGCACACGGGCAAGGAAACCTATGCGGTTCAGGTAACAAACCACATCTTCGACACACTGACACAACTAGATGAAACCGGAAAAGTAGTGGGGCAGATCGCCGAATCCTGGACACAGCCGGATAACGTAACAACCATATTTAAAATCAGAAAAGGAATCAAATTCCATGACGGCACCGAGCTTACTGCGGAAGATGTCAAATATTCCTTGGATCGAGCTATTGCATCTGCCGCAGTTTCTTATATCGTCAACTTCATTGACACCGTCAAGGTAGATGATCCTTACACCGTTACGGTAAAAACCAAAGAGGCTTATGCACCGATTCTGAGAAACCTTGCTGTGCCATTTTCCGCCATCATTCCGAAAGCTTATGCAGAAAAAATGAAGAACGAAGGAAAAGAGTTCGCGACGAAACCCATTGGTTCCGGCCCATATAAGCTGGTTGAATGGAAACAGGGAGATTCCACAAAACTAGAACGTTTTGATGAATATTATGCAGGTCCGGCTAAAACAAAGAACTTGGTAATGAAAGTCATTCCGGAAGCGGCTCAGAGAACCATAGCACTGGAAACCGGAGAATTAGACCTGGTTTACGATGTTCAGGCTAATGACGTACAGAAGATCAAGGACAATTCCAATCTGGTTTATTATGAGGCGGATCCACTGACCTGTTTCTACCTCGCGTTTAATACGAAAAAAGCACCTTTTGACAATAAGCTTGTCCGTCAGGCCATCCGCCATGCGATTGACTCTCAGACCATCATCGATACCATCCTTTACGGCAACGGAATTCCCGCAGGGGATCTCATAGCTCCCAAAGTATTCGGATATGCCGACGATGCATCGTATTCCTATGATCCGGAACTGGCGAAAAAACTCCTTGCCGATGCAGGCTATGCCAACGGAATCAACATAAAGCTTTCAGTCAATGACGCACAGATCCGGGTGGAAGTATCTCAGGCCATTGCTGCCATGCTGCAGCAGGTGGGAATCAACTGTGAAGTAGAAGTAACTGAATTCGGAAAGTTCATTGATAGCACCTCCAATGGTGAACATGACATGGCTTATATGGGATGGATAACTTCAACGCTTGATGCCGATTACACCTACTTCTCCCTTGCACACTCCACACAAGCTGGAAGAGCTGGCAACAGATCCTTCTTCAACAATTCACAGGCGGATGAGCTGATTAACAAGGGCCGGTATACCATAGATGAAGCTCAGAGAAAACAGTTCTACGCACAGCTTGAAGACATCCTTCAAGAAGAATCTCCCTACGGACCTGTTTTCTACACTGCAATTACAGTTGGAGCCAGCAAGCAGATTCAAGGATTTGTTCCGGATCCCATCGGTTATCACAAACTTGAGAACGTAACGGTCGCAAAATAACAATATTACAGACCACAGGAACTTTGACAGATAATATCCGGAAAACTGCTGTGTCAGCCTCAAATCCGACGTGGCAGTTTTCCCGGACATTATGTTAGAAATTTGATAAAACCGGATCGAGCGAATCCGATGACTGAATAATAATATTTTGTTATGAATGTAATTTTTATATAAATCTTTAATTTTCATGAAATTACATCAATTAAAACAAAAAGGGAGATCAAAAATGAGACTTGAGAATACCAGATGGCCGGTTATTGAAGATTATTTCCGGAATAATGACACGGTCCTCATCGGAATCGGCAGCTGTGAATCCCATGGAAGGCATATGCCCCTGGGTACAGATATGCTCATACCAACTTTTTTAATGGAGAAAATTGAGCAGAAGTCAGATGTGCTGATGCTTCCGGTTCTGCCCTTCGGAGCCTGTGACTCACTGAAGGAATATCCGGGAACCATCAATCTGGGAAATGAGCTTCTGTATCAGCTGATGTCACAAGTATGCAATGAGCTGTATCGCCATGGAGCCAGACATTTCATTATACTAAACGGTCATGGCGGAAATATGAAAAGTCTGGATCAGGTGGGCTTTGATCTGAGAAGAAAGGGAGCACTCATGGCACAGCTGAACTGGTGGCTTATGGCCTGGGACATGAATCCGGCTTGGAAGGGTGGTCATGGCGGCGGCGAGGAAACCGCAGCAATCCTGGCTATTAACGAGAACCTTGTGGATAAAACTGAAATTGGAGGCCCCCTGGAAATGCATGACCTGACAACGGAGATCAAGGCATCCGGATTCAATACCAGCATATTCAAAGGAGTTAACATACATATCCCAAGACTTGTTACAGATATCACGGACAGCGGATGGATCGGACCCGATCATCCTAATACCGCGACTGTAGAATGGGGGAATGAAATGCTCGATACAACCGCCGCCTACATCGTCGATTTTATCGAAGCATTTAAGAAAGTGCCACTGAAAACTGAAGCAGGAGTTGGGAAGTAACTTCAGATTAAGGAGCTGCAAGGTACAGCTGTGATTTGTTGTTGCCTTCGAGAAGGTAAATATGATACTTTTAAAAAATGCTGATGCTTTTACTCCGGACCATATCGGTCGGAGAAATATCCTCATTGCAGGTAATACCATTGAATCAATCCGCGAAGAGGAATTCGACACAGGCAATCTTGAAATTACTGAAATTGAATGTAGCAATCTCCTGGCGGTTCCAGGATTTATTGACGGGCACGTTCATATTCTGGGCGGAGGCGGCGAAGGTGGCTTTAAAACGAGAACTCCGGAGCTCAAAATGACGACACTGGTCAAATCCGGCGTCACCACGGTAGTGGGTTGCCTCGGCACCGATG
This sequence comes from Clostridiaceae bacterium HFYG-1003, assembly GCA_024579835.1. Taxonomy (NCBI): domain Bacteria; kingdom Bacillati; phylum Bacillota; class Clostridia; order Eubacteriales; family Clostridiaceae; species Clostridiaceae bacterium HFYG-1003. The sequence continues at coordinate 2,173,404 of CP102060.1, read as the reverse complement.
GAATAACCAGAACCATGGAGAATCTGATTGCCAAAGTATACTCCCTCAGAGAAGAGGGGGTATCTGCATACTGCTATACCGGCTCCTACCAGGTTCCGATCCGAACACTCACAGGATCAGTAATTTCGGACATCATGCTTCTGGATCCTGTGATCGGAGTTGGCGAAGTTGCGATTTCAGATCACAGGAGCTCCTCGCCGAATTTGCATGAAATAGCCCGGATAGGGTCTGAAGCAAGAGTGGGAGGGATCTTGTCCAGAAAAGCGGGGGTGGTCAACTGCCATATGGGCGACGGCTCAAAAGGATTATCACAGATTCTTGAGGTCATAAATGAAACGGAAATACCGATTACTCAATTCTATCCAACTCATATCGCAAGAAACGAGAAGCTGCTCAATGAGGCAGCATCCTACGCTAAAGCAGGCGGATACGTCGATATTACCACTTCGCTGATTCCATCGCCTCAGAGAAACTCTATCACCAGCGCCCAGGCCTTCAAAATTCTTCTAGACAGTGGAGCACCGGTTGACCGAATCACCATGACGTCTGATGGACAGGGAAGCATGCCGCAGTTCGATGAGAACAGGAACTTCAGGGGAATGGGCTTAGGACTTTCAGACAGCTTATTTAAGACTGTCAGGGAAAGCGTTATTAATCATGGTGTCGAAATGTCCCAAGCCCTGAAAGCCATCACGGTGAATCCTTCCAAAGTACTGAATTTGCCCCTGAAGGGTCAGTTACTCCCAGGAAATGATGCAGACATCGTTTTATTGGAGGCCGAAACGCTTGAGATCAGCGCAGTGATCAGCGGGGGTAAGATCATGATGCTCAATAAAGAATTAAAGTGCAGGGATACTTTCCAATAGATGCCGTGGAAATTGCTGGAGATCCAGACCTTGAATAATATTAGCTGTCGATATCTGGATTTTTCAGGAGATAACAGATCAGTAAATTAACCATCTGTCTGATAGATTTTACGGTGATAGAAAGGAAACGAAGATGAATATTTTGGAGTCAATGCAGGAAAACTATGATACGCTGACGAAAACTCAGAAGAAAATCGCGGATTATCTGATGAATAATATAGAAAAAGCTTGTTTTCTATCTCTTAAAGAACTGGCCCAAAATGTTTCCGTTTCGGAAGTTACGATTCTGAATTTTTCAAAAAAACTTGGATTGTCAAACTATTCCGACATTAAGAAAAGCCTGCAGGCGCATATCACCAACATCGTCGGTATCAGTATAAAAAATGACCTTGAGATGAAGGGATTGACGAATAAGTTCCAGATTTATGAAGAATACCGATACAAGGAAATTGAAAGAATCCGTAATACGTATGAGGCCATCGATCCCGGCTTGCTGTTTTCAGTGGTGGAAAGAATTAAAAAAGCTAAAACAATCCATATATATGGACACAAGGTTTCCCATGTGGCAGCCAAGTTCATGGAATTGCGTCTAAAAACCATCGGCTTTAATAATTCTGTAGTGAATACCATGGATGAATTTGATGTCATGTTCGATCTGGTGAACACAGACAAGGAAGACCTGGTTTTTGTCTTTTCATTTCCATATTATTCCAGGCACACGATCAACATCATGGACTATTTAAAATCAGTCCATGCCAATACCATTACCATCACGGATCGGATTGATTCACCTATTTATCTGGATGAAATGAACTCAATCATCGTAAATACGGAGCATCCCATCTACTTTAACTCACTGACAGCTGTGTTTTCAGTCATTGATATGATCATGACCATTCTGGTATTGGAAGGAAAAGAACGGTTTGAGCGGTATAGAAAGCTTGTATGGTCACTGGAAGATAAACTTCAGAATGATTGGAAAACAGAAATACCCAGAAAATCCGAGAATCCGAAAAGATGAACGAAATATAATCGAGCCCCAAAAGACGAAAATCCTTGGAATTCAAGGATTTTCTTTGTCGTGATTTTGGAAATCAGTTTATTCGATAATATGCCAGATCCGCTTTTTATAGCGACTGCAATTCCTTTAAGACTGCTTTCCGGCTGATATTGGGATGTCCTTCTCGTAGACGACCTTCCCGTTGACCATAGCTAACTGGACAGAGCTGGAAATGTCCAGCGGATCTCCGTTCCAGAGGACCAGATCCGCGTCCTTGCCTGCCTTGATGGAACCAATGCGGTCATCTACTTCCAGAATCCTCGCTGGATTGATGGTCAGGGCTTTCAGTGCCTCGTAGTGATCCATGCCTTCTTTCACGCAATACGCTGCTGTCATATTGAGGTGCTCGATGGGGATCACCGGATGATCCGTCATAATGGCCACATTGATACCAGCTGCTGCCAGCTTTCCGGGAGTCACGAAGCTCTTGTTCTTCAACTCGACCTTGGAGCGGTCGCCGAAGCTGGGACCGACGATGCAGGGTACGCCTTCTGCAGCCAGGTCGTCGGCGATCAGGTGGCCTTCGGTGACGTGCTCAAGGGTCAGCTTCAGGTTGAACTCTCTGGCGATTCGAAGGGCTGTGAATATGTCATCGGCCCGATGAGCATGTGCCTTTAACGGCATCTTTCCCTCCATGACGGGCAGTAAGGATTCAAGTTTCAGGTCGAATTTCGGTCGTTTGCTTTCATCTGCCAGTTGCCTGCCGTCATAATATTCCCTGGCTTCGAAAAGAACCTTTCTCAGCTCAGCGGCTGTTGCCATTCGGGTGGATGGGGTTTTATCCTTACCGCGGTAGACCCTTTTGGGGTTTTCGCCGAAGGCGATCTTCATGGCAGCAGCCTCTTTAATGAGCATATCATCCACACGGTGGCCGCAGGTCTTCATAACGCAGAATGTACCACCCATGACATTGGCTGAGCCGGGACCGGTACAGACGGTCAGAACGCCTCCCTTGATCGCCTCGGAAAAGTTTCGATCCATGGGATTGATGGCATCGATCGCCCTGAGCTCCGGGGTGATCGGGTTGGTCATTTCATTGCCATCATCTCCTTCAAAGCCCAAGGCGTCCTCCCACATGCCCAGGTGACAATGGGCATCGATGAATCCTGGCATCAGAATGGCACCTTTGGCATCGAGGATGGCCCCCGTCTCCTCGAGATCTCTGCCAACAGCTTTGATCCGGCCGTCCTCCACCAGGATGGCAAGATCCTCGTAGACTTCTTGGGATCCTTCCATTGTGAGTACTTTTGCATTCTTGATAAGCATGGTTTTTCCTCCATTACACGTTGATTAATCTCCCCAATTATAGCACCATCTAAGGCTCTGTCTGTACTGGCAGACGTCGTCTCTGAACGGGTGGAAGGGAGGGGAGAGCCCTGGTCAGCGGGGTATTTTTCCAGGGTTTTTTATTCTCCGGAGTCCTAAGTGTTCGAGCATATTCAGAACTTCCTCGGGAACTTGTAATGATCTGTTGTTGCGATATCCCGATGGTATCCCATTTGAGGTGCATAAAATGAATGGAATTCTGGTTTATTACTAATCGTTCTGAATGACTGATCAAATGGAACGACGGGATAACATCCTGCTCATCCAGCGTCTGAATGGATGAGAGCCTGGGAAAGTTCACCATACAGGGAAGAATAAATCCCTTGGCACCAGCCGCTATCTCATGATTCTGCCCAGTTGCGGACACCGGATCATCCAGTCCGGCGCGCTGGCATGGCACCGATTCCTCCCAGCCTCCCAGCAAGACGATTCCTGCATAATTACTTAATCAGTTCACAGACTTTCAGGTCGCCCCGTGATAAAATACCAAGAGGAGATTCATTCCTGGTAAGGAGGATCAGCATGGGAATACTACTGGCACAAATATTGAATATGGACTGCTTCGCCAAGGCCAGGATCCATTCAGGCATGGAAAATATGGAGAACACCCTCGTGAGCGGAATCACCATCGTCGAACGGCCGGATATTGCCAACTGGATCAAGGGCGGGGAACTATTGCTGACGAGCTTTTATTCCATTGAGAATGATGTCTCGACGCAGATTCGGATGATCTCCGATCTGTCCAGAAACGGGGCGGCCGGTCTGGTCGTCAAGGTCTCAGACTTGTATCCGGTGCTGGCCAGACCGGTCATCGACAGAGCGAATGAGCTGGGCTTTCCTCTCCTGGAAATTCCGCCGGAGGTCAAATACATCGACATACTGTATCCGGTTATGGAGTATCTATTAAATGATCAGGTCGTCCGCCTGAACTACTATAAGACCTGTCACATCCGCTTCAACCAGCTGTCACTGGCCATGAAGGGGATTGACTCAATTTCAAGGACTCTGGCGGAGTTTATCGAGCAGCCGGTTTTGATTTTCGATACGGAGATGCGGGTACTGTCATCCAGTGATGAGCGGTTTTCTGAGCTGAATATCGTCGAAAAGAACCTGCGTCGTATGGTTTATGAGGGGAATCCCATCTTTTCAATGGATGTCCAGTTTCAGGATCCCGCCGGTATTTATCATCTGACCATCCAGCCCATCGAGGTCGTCGGCAAGGTGCGGGCTTATCTCGGGATCATCGAAATAGTGGGACCCCTTAAGGAACTGGATTACATTGCACTGGAAACCGCAGCCAACACCCTGCGTCTGGAGGTCCTCAAAGATACGGCAGTCAATGAATCTCAGCTGCGCTACAAAGGAGAACTTCTGGATGACATCGTCCATCAGCGCTACCAGTGCGAGCGGGACATCTACGACCGGGGCAATATCTTGGGCTGGGATCTGCACAAGCCCTATCTCATCGCGGTGGTCAAGATCCAGTCCCAGGAGCCTGAGCGGGATGCTCTGACGGAGTGGCTGATGGAATCCCGTGAAACCGTGAAGGGCATCATCGACCGCATTGCCTTTTTTTTCATTAAGGATCACATCTCCTTGATCAAGGGAGAGGAGCTGATCGTATTCTGGCCAGTTGCTCCGAATGCTCAGCTGAAGAATGTCTATGCAGAAATGAAGAAATTTGGCGCAGAGGTCCGGGACAATGTCACCAAACGTCTGGGAAAGGTCTCGGTGCTCATCGGCATCGGTGGAATGGCTCTTTCGTTGAAAGACATCGGACACAGCTACTTCCAGGCCAAAGATGCGGTGCAGTTCGGTGACCGGCTCTTCAGGAACAACGATACCGTGATTTACGACGAACTGGGTCTGTATAAAATCCTGTGCAGCATTCAGGACCGGGAATCGCTGGTGAATTTTGTACCGGAGAGCCTCCTCAAGCTTCGGGAGTACGATAAGGATAAAAACAACGAGCTAATTGATACCCTGGAGAGGTATCTCGAGTCGAACCTCAATGCTGTACGGACCTCGGAGAAGCTGTTCGTTCATTATAAGACCGTACTGTACCGGCTGAGTCGCATCCGGGAGATTACTTCTCTGAATCTGGAAGACCGGGATAAGATGCTGGAGATCGAGATGGGCATCAAGATCCTGAAGCTGGTGGATCCGATCCGCTGATCAATCAATGATATGAAACAGGAAAAACACCTGACCAATCCTTTGTGGTGAATGCCGACTGAGTCGCATCCAGTCACAAAGGACGGCCAGGTGTTTTCCAATCATTAATGGGGGGGATTGGCGGGTTTTCGTTAAAGGCTGTTTCTATGAATTCGCAACGACTTCCTAAATCATCAGGATTTCCTGAATTTCCCCGGGTTTTCCTAAATCTCCGGATCCCTATGGCAGTCCTTTGAGTATACATAGGTCAAAGGCTCCATGCCCACGGCATAAGTCGCCTGGTGGACGAAGGGCCCCATCCAGATGAAGTCATGCTTTTTGACAGGGATCCACTCATTGTTCAGATTGTACATTCCTTCACCGGAGATCAGGTAAGCGCCATGCTCCTGTACATGAGTCTCGATGAAGGGGTGGGAACCACCGGGCTGGAAGCTCAGAATATGGAAGTTCATATCGAACTCGATGGCTTTGGGCAGAAGGTCGGACATAGATACATCCGCCATCTCGTCATAGTCATACGCTTCCAGGTTGCTGACATGGTTGGACACGACCCAGGGCAGGCCGACGCCTTTTGCCGGGATGTAGCGCTGCTTGTAGAGAATCGCCTTGGTATGCCCGGATGATTTGTTGGTCATCACCATGGCTTTGTCCGGCGGACAGTAGGCATAGCCTTCATCTGCAAGCTGAAAGGTTTCGTCTTCGATCAGGACTTCCAAACTGCCGCTCAGGACATAGACAAAAGTCTCGATCCCATCTCCACCAAAGGCTTCGCGATTTCCGCCGCCTGGCGCGAAGTCCACCAGATATTCCACAAAGCTTGCTCCCATTTTCGGCGACGCGATGATACTGAGGCTGACATCCTCAAAATGCGGGAGCACATTGTTGACCAGGCCCTCCGGGGTGATCAGGGCATAAACCCCATGCTTTACGATTGATCTGCTGCTCAGTAGATCCGTTCTATAACCCATTTTAATTTCTCTCCTATTCATCGATAAACTACCTACTACTATATTAAACCATTTCATTTTCGGTACATTAGCCATTGTGGATAAAAAATTCCGCTAAGCTTTGTCATATGTGACTGGGATGTAATCCTTTAGAATGAGAGTGAAAAGTAAGGAGGTAAAAAATGATAAAAAAACAAGATGATTTTCGAATAGAAAAGAGCGTAGCACATAAAGATGGCAAGGGTGAGATCAAAATCGTTAATTTTTTTGAAAAGGATGATTTTCTCGGCAAGGGCCGTTTTTATGGGAAATCCATCATTGAACCCGGAAATTCGATTGGATATCATCAGCATGTCGGAGACCAGGAAGCATACTTCATTCTGAAGGGGAAAGCCAGATACAGTGACAATGGAACGATCTTTGAGCTGAATCCTGGCGAGATGGCCATCTGTCGAGATGGTGATTTTCATTCCATCGAACCCATCGGTGATGAGACCCTTGAGTACATTTCCATCATCCTGTTCAACTGAAATGGGGTAACAACCTTGAAGGAGGAAGACTGGTTTGGTCATTAGAGAAGATCTCATCGATGAGGTAATAAAGATTCTGGATGAACTGGCTGATTTTGGCAGAGATGACCAAAATGGCGTCACCCGGCTACTGTATGATTCCAATTGGAAAAAAGCCCAGAGATATCTGGAAGATAAATTTAGGGAGAAAGGCCTGGTCACATTCAATGACGAGGTGGGCAACCTGTTCGGCCACCTGCCCGGAAGTTCCGACGAAACCATCCTGACCGGATCCCACATCGACACCGTGGTGAGCGGCGGCAAACTGGACGGACAGTACGGCATTGCAGCAGGTCTGGTTGCCATTGCCTATCTCAACAGTGTTTTCGGTCAGCCGAAGAAAAGCCTGGAGGTCGTATCCATGGCCGAAGAGGAAGGGAGCCGTTTCCCCTTTACCTTCTGGGGCTCCAAAAACATCGCCGGTCGCGTTGAGCCCTCGGAAGTCATACACCTGACCGACGGTGAGGGCAATGCCTTCAAGGATGTCATGACGGATGCCGGGTTCCGCTTTAAAGACGAAGGCCCTCCCCGTGAGGACATCAAAGCGTTCATCGAACTGCACATCGAGCAGGGTGGCGTGTTGGAAAGTGAGGACGTACCCATCGGCCTTGTTGAGCACATTGTGGGACAGAACCGATCGTTCATCACGTTGGAAGGGCAGGCGAACCATGCCGGCACAACTCCCATGAGCTATCGCCGGGATGCCCTGTACGCCAGTGCACGAATCATCGAAAGCATTAATGCCAGGGCCAAAGCCTATGGTGATCCCCTGGTCGCCACGGTGGGCATGCTCCAGGTGTACCCCAATACCTCCAATGTCGTACCGGCTAAGGTCCAGTTCAGTCTGGATGTTCGTCACACGGACGGTGAGGTAATTCTCCAGTTTGCTGAGGATGTTCGGAACCTCGTGGAAGCCACAGCTTCTGAGCTGGGCATGGAAGCCCACATCGAAAACTACATGAGCAGCAAACCGGTGCCCATGTGTCAGAAGCTGGTGGCACTGATACGGGAACGCTTTGATCGGCAGGGCATCCCCTACCGAATGATGCACAGCGGAGCAGGGCACGACGCACAGATCATGGCCGATCGCTTTTCCACTGCGATGATCTTTGTGCCAAGCCACCTCGGCATCAGCCACAATCCGGCCGAATACACCGCTCCGGAGCATCTGGCGCAAGGCCTGAGAGCACTCATCGAAAGCCTCTACGCGCTGGCATACCTGGACGCATGAGACGACATGGTGGGTTGACCCGGCAAAGGGTCCTCTTCAGTACACACCATAAGGAGAATGACATATGTATGATTTAGTGATAAAAAATGGCCGGGTCGTCCTGCCCGACGGCGTGATTCCGGCTGATGTCTGTGTCGACGGCGAATGCATCGCGGCGTTGCTGTCTCCGGGGAAAACTCCGGAGGGACGTACCGTCATCGATGCCGTCGGCAAACTGATCTTTCCCGGGGCCATCGATACCCATGTCCACCTGAATGATCCGGGTTTCACCTGGCGTGAGGACTATGCCCATGGAACACAAGCCGCTGCAGCAGGCGGAGTGACTACAGTCATCGACATGCCCCTGCAGAATGTTCCGCCTTTGACGGATGCAGCCCGCTTTTGCAGCAAGCACGAAAAAGTCGGAGCGAATGCCTGGGTTGACTACAGCTTCTGGGGCGGTTTGGTCGATTACAATCTGGATCAGCTGGCGGGTCTGAAGGAGTCCGGCTGTGTCGCCGTGAAGTCCTTTATTGGCCCCGTATCACCGGACTATGTTTCACTGAACATGGGCCAGGTGCGGGAAGCTCTGGAAATCCTGGCGCCTTTGGGATTGCGGGCCGGCTTCCACTGTGAAGACTATGCTCTGATCAAGTGGGGGGAGGAACGGATCCGACGCAAGAACACCCTGACCTGGCAGGATTTTCTGAATTCCAGACCCCTCATCGCAGAAGTCATGGCGACCAGAAACGTCATCGACCTGGCCCGGGAGACCGGTGCCAAGGTCCACATCGTACACGTCAGTCATCCGGAGGTTGCCGAAATCATTCGCGAGGCTCAGCGGTCCGGCGTGGATGTGACCGGAGAGACCTGCAGCCATTATCTGACCTTCAGTGCAAAGGAGGTTCTGACGCACGGCAGCCTGTACAAGTGCGCGCCGCCCTTACGTGAAGCCTCTGCCATCGAAGGGCTGTGGGAGTATGTTCTGGACGGAACGCTTGCCTCCATATGCTCGGATCATTCCCCCTGTGCACCCGAGGAAAAATCTGAGGAGAAACACGGAATCATGGGCGCCTGGGGCGGAATCAGCGGCCTCCAGTCGCTGTTCCAGGTAATCTATCACGAAGCGGTGGTCCGTCGGGGCTTTGATCCCTCGCTTTTAGCCCGGCGTCTCAGTGAAGGACCGGCCAAAACCTTCGGTCTGTTTCCCCGCAAGGGGAACATCCAGCCAGGTTCCGATGCGGATCTGATCCTGGTCGACCCCGAGCGGGAATGGGAGATCACCCCAGAGTCCCTGCACTATTTGAATCCAATCTCGGCTTTTGTCGGTCTGAAAGGCTTCGGTCTGCCCATCCTTACCATCGTCCGGGGACAGATCGTGGCTGAGGAAGGCAGGATTACTGCACCTGCGCCAAGGGGGCAGCTGATTCTGCCCGTGGCTCCTGGATCCCATGGGAGGGAAACAGGCAGAGAGGTGCTTTCATGATCCATGATGTACTGATCCGTGACGGGCTCATCGCTGCTTCGGAAGGTCTAAAGGCTGCCGATGTCGGCATCCGGGATGAGGTCATCGCTGCAATCGGCGAAGACCTGCCGGGAAAAGCAGTTCGGGAGATCCAGGCCGCAGGGTGCTGGATTCTGCCTGGCGGCTACGATAGCCACGTCCACTTCAACGATCCGGGCCGGCCCGGCTGGGAGACTTCCTGGCATGGTTCACGAGCCCTGGCAGCAGGCGGCTTTACGATGTACAGTGACATGCCGCTGAACTCCATCCCCCTGACTCTGGATGGCGCAAGCTTTGATGCCAAGCTGGAGGCGACAAGGGGACGCGCCTTCGTCGATTACAGCTTTTGGGGCGGCCTCACGCCGGACAATCTGGATAAGCTGGAGGAGCTGGCCGAACGGGGCGTCGTCGGGTTCAAGGCATTCCTGTGCAACAGCGGGATTGATGAGTTTCGGCCCGTTGACCAGGAAACACTCTACCGGGGCCTCAGGATCGCTGCCCAGCATGATCTGCCGGTCTTTCTCCATGCGGAGGATGAGGCACTGATCAATGAGCGAATCCACACCCTGGGATCCTCCGGAGGTTACAGGGAGTTCCTGGCGACCCGACCGGAAGAGGCGGAAACCAGAGCGGTGGAGGCCGTCATCGAAACGCTTCGCTCGGCAGGCGGCCGGGTCCATATCGCCCACGTTTCCTCGCCGGAGGTTGTCCGTCTCGTTGCCAGGGCAAAGCACGAGGGACTGAACATCACACTGGAGACCGTGCCGCAGTATCTGGCCTTTGATCAATCCATCTTTTCATCAGTCGGAGGGTTTGCCAAGAGCTGTCCGCCCATCCGGTCCAGGGAGAGTCAGGAGGAGCTGTGGAAGCTGCTGCTCCAAGGGGACATTGATTCTGTCAGTTCAGACCATTCTCCATCCGATGCCAGCCTGAAGCAGCGGGATAATTTCTTTGAGATCTGGGGCGGTGTTTCAGGTTGCCAGTCCACTCTCAACACCCTCATCAGCGAGGGGGTCCATCAGCGGAGGCTGTCCGTGGAGGCCCTGTGCCGTCTGATTGCCGGCAATCCCAGGAAGCTGCTTCGGATGCCCGGACCGGCCTTTATCGAAATCGGAAGCCAGGCTGACCTGACGATCCTTGATCCGGAGGTGACCTTCACACTCCGGGAGGACGACTTGTATTATAAAAACCAGTTCAGTCTTTTCACCGGGATGCGCTTCAAAGGCCAGGTTCAGACTACTCTGAACCGCGGACACGTGGTCTATGACCGGGAAGTATTTTCCGAGGTACCCGAAGGCCGCTTCATTCGGCCAACGAAGAATGACGTTTAGATTGTTCAGACAAAATTAATCCTGTGGTTTAGCACACATGGATAAACTGGAAAGAATCGCAAATCCATATAATAAAACGTATACAAAGCAAACTTACGGGGAACACGAATGTGTTAAGGAGGATGTATGGTTAAGTACATAGCTCGCAGACTGATTTATCTGATTCCTGTTCTGATCGGAGTCTCGTTTATCGTCTTTACTTTACTGCAGATGACGCCTGGGGATCCTGCCAAAATGATCCTGGGATAGTGTCAACTTACTTTCGGTTCAAAAATTGAATAGGCCTGCCGTGCGGATTCCAGGTAGCCCGGGTTTTACGATTTATACCACCCAAAATGAGGCGTTGCATAGCTGATTGAACCTTGTTTTACTGGGTAGACCCGGCTCTTCTTCACGATCCGTTTTTCCAGCCTCAAAAGTCGGGCTTCCTTCTTCTTTTCTTTCTCTTTGGCAGCGAAGTAGCCCATGAGATCCCCGCCATTGAGGACGAAAACTCGCATGCGCGCTATATTCTCAGCACCTACTGTGCTCCACCCCATCGGGCGTGAAGATAACCGTGAGGAAAGCACATGACTGACATGCCCTTCCGCACTGCAGCCCTGATAGCCCGACTTGGCCGCGTTCTGGATCGATTCCCAGTTGGACACAAGATAGGTTTTCATCTCGCCTAACTTCTTTTCCTGGCTCTTTTTAAGCGGCAATCCCGCTGCTGATTCGAAGAATGTGTTGATGTCCTCAAGGGAGTCCATGCTGATGGCGTCTTTGAGGTACCAGTAATATTCATCCTTTGTCCCTTTGTAGGAATCAATCGGCGTTGCCGCCTGGCGCAGGGCCTTTTCCAGGTGGAACTTATCCAGATAGAGCTTGCATCGAGGCAGGATCTGGGCACCCATCTTGATCCAGGACGCCCCATCCCCTGATAAGGAGATTTCCTCGATCTTATCCACCTCCTAGAATAATGTTGTAGTAGTTAATAGGTTTTTCGTAACTGTAATTAACTGCCATAATATAAGCATGCAGAGTGAGTGTCGCCGGCTCCCACCTTGAGGTTCTTCCTCGTTTATGAGAGTGGCGCCTCACCTCTTGCGGCAGTTCACGAATGAGCTGGATGTTGAGACTTTTGGGTCTTCTCCGTCTGTCCAAGGAGGTTGTGAGCCGCCGGAGCGTGAGGGTTCACCCTGTAAATCTTGATCTTAGAGGTGTTCTATGTACTATCTTGGCATTGACATCGGCAAGAACAACCATGAAGCAGGTTTCATCAGGGAGGATGGCAGCCATGTGGGCAAGTCTCTGCGCTTCACAAACACCCAGGAGGGCTTCGAGAAGCTCACCCAGTTAATTCAGGATCGCCTCCCACAGGATGAAACCTTCTGCATCGGGATGGAAGCCACCGGCCATTACTGGCTGGCGCTTTACTCATTTCTGCATGAACAAGGCTATATTCTGCACGTGATCAATCCGATCCAATCCGACAGTCTTCGAAACTTCCACATCCGTCAACAGAAGACTGACGCGGTGGACTGCTTCTTGGTGGCCGAAGTCATCCGCTTTGGCAAGTTCACTGAAACTCACCTTGCGGATGAGGATATCCTGATCCTTCGCAATTTCGCTCGTTTTCGTGAATCTCTGAAAGACTCCTGCGCAAACTATAAACGCCAAGTTATCACAGTCCTGGATCAGGTATTCCCGGAATATGACAAGCTCTTCTCGAATCTGTTTGGCCAAAGCTCCAAGGCCTTTCTAAAGACTTATGGAACTCCTGAACAGGCGATGGAGGTTGACACCGATTCTTTGGCTGATTTGCTTAATAAGGCCAGCAGAGGTCGTCACAGCGCCGATAAAGCGCAGCAGCTCAAAGAGGCTGCATCCCGGTCAGTTGGCGTTACCATCTGCTCGGATGCCTTTGCCTTTCAGCTGAAGATCCTGATTGAGCAGGTTGAGTTCACAGAAGGCCAGCTTCATGAAATCGAAAATAAGATTGACACGCAGTTAAAGAAAATCAACTCCGTCATTCAGACGATCCCTGGTGTCGGGGCTGCTACTGGGGCTATGATCCTGGCGGAAATTGGAGACATCAATCGCTTCTCTACCCCAAAGAAGCTTGTCGCATTTGCAGGAATGGATCCCACCATGATGCAGTCCGGCAACTTCACCGGACAGCACAACCGACTCTCGAAGAAGGGCTCACCCTATCTTCGGCGGGCAGTGTGGATGGCTGCTGTATCCGCTTCCAGGCATGATCCGGTCTTCAAGGCCTTCTATGAGAAGAAACGATCCGAAGGGAAGTCCCATGGGACTGCCATCGGTGCTGTATCACGGAAACTACTGTACACCATCCACGCTGTACTGAAGGCTAATAAGCCGTATGAGGTTCGTCTGGATACCATCTCATAAGCTAGCCATCATAACTCTCCGATAGCCCACATCCCTGTGGGTCTTGTTGGCGTGCACTTATTTTTCAGATAAATCTTTTTGGGGAATTTCTTTTCAAAATCACTACCTCATTCAATTTTCTTGATGATCCCTATTGACATTAAATAGCTGGTCTCATAAGCCGAGTTCAGGTAATCGAACACCTCGTACCACAGTTCATCCGAGTTGCCCTTGTAGAAGCCTGCAAATCGACGTACACCCATTAAGGCCTTGCGTCTCTTCCCGACACTCTGCTGCCCCTCATGGACGTAGATCAGCCGCATCTGCTGATTAGAACCGTCCTGCATAGCTACATGATCCTCATCGGCCTCAATATAGATCCGAGATGCCACTTTTTTCTGAGGCAGGGGTCCCTCAGAAGACTCAATGTTCCCCAGTCGATGGACCAGATTCATTACCGTAGTGCGGCTGGTAATTCCGCTGCTTGCATAGCGCTCCACCGTCCCCTGGTAAGAAATATCTTTAGCACTGGAGAGAAGACACGAGGCTAGTTCCCGGCTGATTCTCTGATGGGGCTCAAGACCCAGAAGACGATCCACCAGACACACATGGTGATTGGTCTTTTTATCCCGAAAGTACGTCCGGCCAAAGACCACAGGTCCGGCTGTAGTAGCGATGGTTTTTGTTTGATTACGCCGTTCGATGGAGTAATCCTTTTTCCGTAACTGGGAGTTCCTCAGGCGCTCATCGAGTACCTGAACATAATCCTGGATCTGCTCACGGGCAATCCGATCCGTCAGCTCGTGAGTCTCCTGGACCACCTGATCCATGGTGAGGGTACCGCTTGCCATTCTTGAATCAAAACCTTGTCTGAGAGAGGTGAACATTGAGTTGAAATCTGTTAAGATAGGCATGAGAATAAGTCCTTTCGTGTAGTTTGTTTGTTGTTGTTACTAACATTCTAGCACTTGGGCTTATTCTCTTTCATTTTCGACCTACAGTAACTTTACACTAACCTCTATGGCGGCCAAATCATCAGTCGCTGGAAACAACAAAAACAAAGGACGGAAAACCAGTGTCTAAATTCAAAGGACCGGGAACCAGTTTTGGGCTTCAGAAGATGGGAAATCAGCGAGCAGATCAGCTTGAACTCCAAGAAATGAAGATCCTTAGAATAATATTGAAATGGCATAATGGCCACTTCAAAACAATGGTACCATTGGATTAGAGTTACTTCAGACAATCAGATTACCGGGAACGGAGGGAATCGATCGCTTTGATTCCGTTTATGATGAAACAAAGGAGTGCACTATGTCAAAATTTGATGCCATCAGACAAGAAATTATAGCTCATGAGGACAATCAAACTTTTACCGGCAGAGGGATTGAGCCGCTGTTTCAGGCCTCGGAGAATGCCCGCATTGCCATCGTAGGCCAGGCTCCCGGACGAAAGGCGGAAGAATCCGGCATGGTCTGGAATGATTTAAGCGGAGATCGTCTGCGGGAGTGGATGCGGCTGTCTCGGGAAGTCTTCTATGAGTCAGACCGAATTGCTCATATTCCCATGGATTTCTATTATCCGGGAAAGGGGAAATCAGGCGATCTGCCGCCGCGCAAAGGATTTGCCGAAGCATGGCACCCGCAGCTGTTGGAGGCTATGCCCGAGCTTGAAACCTTGATCCTCATCGGTAACTATGCGCAAAGATACTATCTGGGAGGGCGAAGGGAGAAAAACCTGACCGATACGGTCAGGAACTTTCAGCATTATTTGCCGGATTATTTTCCGCTCGTTCATCCCTCTCCCTTAAATGTCGGATGGTTTCAACGGAATCCCTGGTTCAACCGTGATGTAATCCCGGTATTGAGGGATATGGTTCAAAAATCACTCAACCGTTAATTTGACATAATTTTAAGTCCACATACTGATTGGCAGACATCAATCGGAGGGTATGACCAGTATACCAATAATCCCATCCGATGGATCGAATATTAAGTCAGCATTGCGCGATGGATAAGGTGCCTTTATTCAACTTCTCCGGAATCGAAAAAGACAAACCAGACTGATCAGCTTTCAGTCTGGTTTTGCCATTTGACTCGCGATGCAGGGGTACTAGAGCAAGTCTTTCAGGGAATCAATCTGATGAATGGTAATGGTTCTGGCATCAAACTCAATTAGTCCATCCTGGCGCATTTTGTTTAACTCACGGGAAAGGGAGGAACGCTGGATTCCCATTTTTTCGGCTAATTCTTTCTTGCTCGATGGCAGGTGGATGGTCAGGGTGTCCTGATGATAGGATTCATAAATAAGAAATTCAGACAGAATTTGCCGAATGGATTTCACGGAAGACTTAAGCCGGTCAGACAGAATAAGGGTTTTGCCTGACAGAGATTCCAGCAGGTTCTGGAGAAATATCCTGCTGCGTTGGCAACAATCCAGGATTGCTCCGGCTTTGATCTGTACAAGCTCCGTATTGCTGGTGGCAAACACCGTCATGGGATAGTGATTCTTCGTGGAAAAAAGCAGGTTTTCACCCAGAATCTCTCCGGTGCAGAATTGATTGATGGTCAGTATTTTCCCGTCATAATCGATCTTTTGGATTGTCACGGTTCCCTTCAGGATGATATCCAATGTCTCGCACAGTTCATTCTGAAGGTAAATGACGGAACCTTTCTGGTACTTCCGGATCACGGGATGATCCTTAAAAAAATCAATGATGTCTTCTTCCGGGATATTTTGAAACAGATCCGTGCTTTTTAGCAGCTGAATGGTTTTTGAGTTCATGTATTTTGTATTCATGATGTTCCTTTCCGTTTAATGTGAGACTTGTCTGCTGGGCCTGCGGTACTTTCTTGAGCTTATTCTCTCAGTATAATCCATTTTCTCTTCGGAAAAGTTACCAAGGTAACTGAAGGAGACCCTTCAACGATTATATATTGAAGAGGTAGTTCGCTTGAACTGGTAGGAGGAAATCATGACTGACATTATAAAAAAATTTAAGAACAAAGGGAAACTGGTCCTGGCCCCTCTTCTGATTTTGGGAGTATTGACGGCAGTTGCTGTGTTTAACCGAACCCAGAATCAGGGGACGGCGCTGGTTTACGCAGAAGATGGACTGTTTCTGGAAGCTTCCGGTACGGTTGAAAGCAATGCGATAGAGATCTCCAGTGAAGTTGCCGGGACATTGGCGGAAAGCTTCGTTCAAGAGGGAAGTCGCATCAAAGAGGGAGAGCCTGTTGCCAGAATCAGCAACACCACGATTACCAATCAGTACAACCAGGCGATTTTGAATGCCAAGCTGGCTAAAACCAGCCTGGAAGGGTTGAAAGTCAATCTGGCCAACATCGAAATCCAGCAGCAAGCCGCAGTCGAACAGGCTGAAAATTCCTATCTGGCAGGAAAAGCCGAATATGAGAAGATCAAGGACGGAATCAGTCCGGAGGAAATCACTCAGGCTCAGGAAACGCTGAATCAGGCGAAACTCAACCGAGACTACCTGAAACAGGCCCTGGATGACGCCAAAGACCAACTGGATGACCATAGAATCGATCAAAGAAAATATGATGAGATTGAAAAGAATTACAATATGGCAAAAGCTCAGTACAGCGCCGTCTCAGCTCAGCTGAAATTGCTTAAATCCCAGCCGTCGGATTTGAATCTGGAGGTTGCGCGGTATCGGATGCTTCAGGCGAAGTCAGGCTGGGATCTGGCCGTCTCCAATGCCAGGACCCAGACCAGTCAGGTCAGCGGTGAGATAGAAATCGCCAGGATCCGTCTGGAACAGTATGAAAGTGCGGTCCGCCTGACGGAAGCGGAGCGGTCCAAACTGACCATTTATTCTCCGCTGAGCGGAACGGTCAACGATGTTGCGGTCAAGGCTGGTGAATTTGTTCCGCTGGGCAAGCCGCTGGTTCGAATCAGTGATCCGGCGAATTTATCAATCAAAGCGTATGTCTCCGAGGCGAATATTTCCAAAGTAATGGTCGGTCAGACGGTTGAGATCCATACGGATTCTGATGACACAAAGAGCTATGCGGGAATCGTGTCCGTGATCAGTGACCAGGCGGAATTTACTCCGAAGAATATCCAGACGAAAGAAGAGCGAATGAACACGGTGTTTGCAGTCAAGGTCCGAGCGCTGGAGGGCCCGGGAATTATCAAGCCGGGCATGCCGGTCGATCTGCGGTTCAAACTGAATGAATAGTCAAAGGATCAAGTCCGGTGAAACAACAGAAAGGATCCCGCCGTCGATCCCTGTCACGGGATCGACAGACCAGTCGGGGATCATCGTCAGGGGACTCACCCGGTTCTTTGGCGGCGTAAGGGCTGTTGACGATTTGAGTTTTTCAGTTCGGGCCCACACGATTTTTGGTCTGGTAGGACCCGATGGTGCGGGGAAGACAACCACCATGCGGATGCTGTGTTCACTCATCGACCCGACCGGAGGGAGTGCATTGATTCACGGTCTGGATATCAGGTCAGATCGTCGAAGGATCCGTCAGCTGATGGGTTACATGCCTCAGCGGTTCAGCCTGTACGGGGATCTGACCGTGTTGGAGAATCTGGAGTTTTATTCGGATATATATCAGATCCCACCGGATATTCGAAAAAAAAGGATCGGCGAATTGCTGGAATTCAGCAATCTGAGCGATCATGTCGGCAAACTGGCGGATCAGCTGTCAGGGGGCATGAAACAGAAGCTCGCGCTGTCCTGCAATCTGATTCACGCTCCCCGGTATTTATTTCTGGATGAGCCCACCATCGGGGTGGATCCGGTAGCCCGGAGAGAACTGTGGAAAATCCTCTTTGATCTGCGGGATCAGGGGACAACAATCTTTGTCAGCACGCCTTATATGGACGAAGCAGAACGCTGTGATGAAATCGGTCTGATGGATCAGGGCCGCATCATCCTCCAGGGACCGCCTCGGCAGATCATCCGTCATTTCTCCAAGGAGATTATGGGGGTTTATTCCAAAGACAATCATCTGGTTCGGGAGGCGATGACCCATTCGGATTATGCCGAGGACGCTTACATGCTGGGAGACGCGCTCCACATTGTCACCACTCAGCCGTCTGCCCTGTCGAAGGACCTGGACGAGCTTTCCTTCATGTATTCCCTGGAACTGACGAAGCAGCTGACCCAGCCATCCCTCGAGGATGTGTTTGTCCATCTGGTCAAAACCAATCGGGAGGTGATGTAAATGGAACAAGTTCTTGCTCAGGCACCCACCCGGGTCAAGTTAGAGCCGACGGATGCCTCCGCCATTGAAGTCATGGATTTAAAGAAAGCGTTTGGTTCTTTCGTGGCGGTGAACGGGATCAGCTTCAAGGTGAGAAAAGGCGAGGTATTCGGATTTCTGGGTCCCAACGGATCCGGCAAAACCACGGTGATTCGCATGATACTCGGATTGCTTACTCCCACTTCGGGTCAAGGCAGGGTTCTGGGTCTGGATGTGGGAACCGACAGCCGCAGGCTTCGGGACAAAGTCGGCTATATGTCCCAGAAGTTCAGTTTGTACGAAGAGCTGACAGTGACCGAGAATCTGGACTTTTATGCCGGAATATACGATCTTTCCAAGGAAAAGCGGGATCAGAAAAAACGAGAGATTTTGAACCTGGCCGGAATGACCGGCAAGGAAAACACCATTGTTTCCAATCTTTCGGGAGGCTGGAAGCAACGCCTTGCGCTGGGCTGTTCGATTATCCATGATCCCCAGATCCTGCTGCTGGATGAACCTACTGGCGGAGTGGATCCCATTGCCAGACGGCAGTTTTGGGATATCATCTATGAGCTGTCAAAGGCCGGAGTTACAATACTGGTGACCACTCACTACATGGATGAAGCCGAGCATTGCAATACCATCGGTTTTCTGTATTATGGCAATATTCTGGCCATGGATGCTCCCAAACAGCTGAAGGAAACCGCCATCGACGGAACGATCCTGGAAATCCGCGCGGATCAGACTCTCAAAGCAATCGAGTGCCTCAATCAGCACCCCCTGGTGAAGAACGCTTCAGTTTATGGGTCCGGCATTCATGTCTTGGTTGATCCGGAAACTGATCCCGACGAGGTGATGAAGTTTCTGGCGGATCAGCGGATCCGTGTGGAACGTCTCCGGGTTGCCGCTCCGTCACTGGAAGATGTCTTTGTTTATTTAGTGGAGCGCGAACGCGGCAAGACAAAACAGCTCAACCGGCTGAAACCAGCAATCAAAGCAACAGGAGCAGAGCAATGACTTTTAATTTCAAACGAATCCTGGCCATTATCCGGAAAGAATTTGCCCAGATCAAACGGGATAAACGAACCATAGCCATCATCATCATGATGCCTGTCATGGAACTGCTCTTGTTTGGTTATGCGGCATCCACCAGTGTTGATCACATTCCGGCTGTAATTCTGAACTACGACATCGGAGCGGAGAGCACCCAGCTGCTGGATGATTTGACGAATTCGCAGTATTTCGATTTTACGTATGCCGCCCGGAATATGGAAGAACTCCGTCAGGAAATCGATGACGGCAATGCCAAAGCGGGCTTTGTCATCCCGGCTGATTTCTCCCGGGAGATCAAAGGCGGAGGAACTGCCCAGGTACAGCTCATCGTTGATGGGACGGACCCGACCACTGCCCAAACGATATTATCCAGTGCCGCAGGGGTGTTCCAGGCTCATTCCGCGAACATTATGCAGGAGGTTCTGAACGCGCCCATACCACAGCCGCTGGACCTGAGAAGCCGCGTCTGGTATAACCCTCAGATGAGCAGCATCCGGTTCAACATTCCGGGCCTCATTGGGGTGATCCTCCAGACGGTCACATTGATGCTGACATCATTTTCCATTGTCAGGGAACGAGAGCGGGGTACCATGGAACAGCTTATTGTCACGCCTATTACCAATATGGAGCTGATGATCGGAAAAATCGTGCCGTATGTGGTGATTGGATTTGTCGACATCGTTCTGGCTCTGGCGTTGTCTGTTTTCTGGTTCCGGGTGCCCATAGCCGGAAGTATTCCGCTCCTGCTGTTTTTTTCAATCATCTTTCTGTTTGGAGCCCTGGGCATGGGTCTGCTTATTTCCATCGTGTCCAAAAGTCAGCTTCAGGCCATGCAGCTGTCCATGTTCATGATCATGCCCAATCTGCTCCTGTCAGGGTATATGTTCCCGAGAGAAGCAATGCCTGATCTGATTTACCGGATCAGCACCGTCCTGCCGCTGACCTACTTCATCAATGTCCTGCGGGGTATTATTTTAAAAGGGAATGGACTGATGGAATTGTCCGCTGAGTTAATGATCCTGACTGCCTTTGGCATCGGATTTCTGCTTCTGGCCACCCTGAAATTTAAAAAGACCATCGAATAAACAGCGGGATGCAAGGAGGAACTTCTCTTAGATTCAAGATCTGATTGAGTTTGGGATGGATCGGATCGATCAGCCGGAATCAGATGAATGAAAACTGCAAGCTGAGAAAATCCCATCTTTCCCTGGACACGCCAGGGAGATGGGATTTTTGCAAGGCGGTTATTCTTGCATTACGGCACTTCGTACCGCTGCCTCACAATCCAATGAATTCGTTGGATTGGTCATTCGAACCCTGAGACCATCTTCAAAGAGTGGTTTCAGGGTTCTTCATCCTCTCGGATTTACAGATCGGTCATTCTCCGGTGCAATGAAAAAACCTCATATCACCAAGTTTGGTGATATGAGGTATCGGTTATGCTTCTTATTTATTAGGCTTAATTTATCTGACAGGATTTAGAATTTACCGGTGAAGCGATTGATGAGGATATTGAATAGATCTGGCTGGTCGATGAAGTTGAGGTGGCCTGCGTCAGGAATGATCGCCAGGCGGGCATCCGGGATCGCCAGCTGATAAGCTCTCATTGTTTCAACGGTAATTTCATCGTTATCGCCAGAAAT
Organism: Clostridiaceae bacterium HFYG-1003; assembly: GCA_024579835.1. Taxonomy (NCBI): domain Bacteria; kingdom Bacillati; phylum Bacillota; class Clostridia; order Eubacteriales; family Clostridiaceae; species Clostridiaceae bacterium HFYG-1003. Next base: position 2,152,131 of record CP102060.1, on the reverse strand, counting down.
CAGCAGGACTGGAATGTTAAGGCTGCCTAGCTGGGGGGTAAGATCAAAATCTCGCAGATCTCCGGTCAATTTAATCTCACTCGGCCCCTGTAATTTTCCGTATACCTCCTAGAATAATGTTGTAGTAGTTAATAGGTTTTTCGTAACTGTAATTAACTGCCATAATATAAGCATGCAGAGTGAGTGTCGCCGGCTCCCACCTTGAGGTTCTTCCTCGTTTATGAGAGTGGCGCCTCACCTCTTGCGGCAGTTCACGAATGAGCTGGATGTTGAGACTTTTGGGTCTTCTCCGTCTGTCCAAGGAGGTTGTGAGCCGCCGGAGCGTGAGGGTTCACCCTGTAAATCTTGATCTTAGAGGTGTTCTATGTACTATCTTGGCATTGACATCGGCAAGAACAACCATGAAGCAGGTTTCATCAGGGAGGATGGCAGCCATGTGGGCAAGTCTCTGCGCTTCACAAACACCCAGGAGGGCTTCGAGAAGCTCACCCAGTTAATTCAGGATCGCCTCCCACAGGATGAAACCTTCTGCATCGGGATGGAAGCCACCGGCCATTACTGGCTGGCGCTTTACTCATTTCTGCATGAACAAGGCTATATTCTGCACGTGATCAATCCGATCCAATCCGACAGTCTTCGAAACTTCCACATCCGTCAACAGAAGACTGACGCGGTGGACTGCTTCTTGGTGGCCGAAGTCATCCGCTTTGGCAAGTTCACTGAAACTCACCTTGCGGATGAGGATATCCTGATCCTTCGCAATTTCGCTCGTTTTCGTGAATCTCTGAAAGACTCCTGCGCAAACTATAAACGCCAAGTTATCACAGTCCTGGATCAGGTATTCCCGGAATATGACAAGCTCTTCTCGAATCTGTTTGGCCAAAGCTCCAAGGCCTTTCTAAAGACTTATGGAACTCCTGAACAGGCGATGGAGGTTGACACCGATTCTTTGGCTGATTTGCTTAATAAGGCCAGCAGAGGTCGTCACAGCGCCGATAAAGCGCAGCAGCTCAAAGAGGCTGCATCCCGGTCAGTTGGCGTTACCATCTGCTCGGATGCCTTTGCCTTTCAGCTGAAGATCCTGATTGAGCAGGTTGAGTTCACAGAAGGCCAGCTTCATGAAATCGAAAATAAGATTGACACGCAGTTAAAGAAAATCAACTCCGTCATTCAGACGATCCCTGGTGTCGGGGCTGCTACTGGGGCTATGATCCTGGCGGAAATTGGAGACATCAATCGCTTCTCTACCCCAAAGAAGCTTGTCGCATTTGCAGGAATGGATCCCACCATGATGCAGTCCGGCAACTTCACCGGACAGCACAACCGACTCTCGAAGAAGGGCTCACCCTATCTTCGGCGGGCAGTGTGGATGGCTGCTGTATCCGCTTCCAGGCATGATCCGGTCTTCAAGGCCTTCTATGAGAAGAAACGATCCGAAGGGAAGTCCCATGGGACTGCCATCGGTGCTGTATCACGGAAACTACTGTACACCATCCACGCTGTACTGAAGGCTAATAAGCCGTATGAGGTTCGTCTGGATACCATCTCATAAGCTAGCCATCATAACTCTCCGATAGCCCACATCCCTGTGGGTCTTGTTGGCGTGCACTTATTTTTCAGATAAATCTTTTTGGGGAATTTCTTTTCAAAATCACTACCTCATTCAATTTTCTTGATGATCCCTATTGACATTAAATAGCTGGTCTCATAATTTGCAGTTGCCATCATTTCTCCGACAATTCGAGGCAGAGGTCTGGCCCGACAGCCAAAGACCTTGTAATACTCGAGAATTGCTCCCTCATACTCTTCGCCAAAATTGTTCTCCTGTTCAAGTCGGTCAATGGTATGCCGGACAGTTTCAGGGAGTCGAGACATATTTTTGCGGACATCCTCTGTAAAAGCCTGAGCGCTTAAGAAAGGGGAATTGAGGATCAGGGCAGTGACTTCAGCTGGTTTCTTATCCAGCACATACTTTGTGGTCAACCCACCACCCCAAGAAAATCCCATGAGTATTACCTTCTCCAGATCAAGTGATTTGATGACTTGCATCAGTTCCTCAACGAAATAATCCACAGTATAATCTTCTAAACTGTTCGCTTTTTCGGATCTCAAACTGCCAAGCTGGTCGTAAAGATACACTGGACGATTCTCTGACAAGCCTTCACCGGGCTCCAGGATTGAGCAGAAACCAGGTCCTCCGTGAACCACCAGGAGCGGTGTCCCAGGTTTTTCTTTGCCGAACACACCATACCAGATATTCTTGCCTTGGACATTGATCAAGCCTTCTTCCAAAATACTTCCCTCCTTCAGGACATTACTTTGAATCATGCTGTATACAATTAGTCGGATATACGGTGAAAAAAATATTGAAACGGCTTTCTGAATGAATTGTCAGCCTTCACCTTCTTTCAATCACCTGTCTGACTCGAACGTCACAGGGCATCAGGTTACGGGAAGATCCTCCGATTCAGTGCGGTTATCAATTGGCTTCAAAAATCATTTCCTGGTCGTCAAAGTTCCATAAATTAAGACTGATGCGAATTGAAGGGTCCGAATTTCAGCTTCATTATAACACAATGGATGACTGGCAAGCGCCTTTAAGAGGGGTTCAAACTGGAATCATACTTCAGCATAAATTTATTGATTTGCTCTCTCCCTCCTGTATATCGAACCGCACTCATGGCTGATTCAAAGCCCAGTCAGGATGAACCGGTATAATCCGGTAAACTGGGAGTGTTTGGATAGTTAAGGAATTAATCTATCGGTAATCATCGAACATCAGGAAATTGGCGTTTGAAGGAATTTTTGCCTCTGCGATACAGGTCGGGACAGGGACTAATATTAAACATTGAGAGATTTTGTCAGCGGGCTTCCCAATGATCCAGCACCTTTGCTAGTCATGCTATTGATGTTAAATCCAATCTGGCAATTTCCATAGTGCATGCGGCTCATTTTAAGGCTTTTGGTAACAGGCCAAATTATCGGGCTGATTCCCCGTTCAGAACGAGAGGCTGGGGAAAACGGTCATAATAAATCGCATTCAATTGATTCTGATAAAATCCTTCTATTATTCAAGAATTCAGGATAAAATGGAATCAAACTTTATGAATCCGTTTACAGGCGTATTTTCGACTTGCCGGGATTCTCCTAATAAACGTGAATGACATTGCAGAATCAAAGAATGGTGAAGGAATAAAGGCAGCGAATAATAGGCAGTGAGCAGGGGGAGCTCATAAAAAGGCAACAGATCAAGACCAGCTGAAGCTGATGTCAATTAGTGGCAACTGAAGTCTATCAGCCGAAGCGGCTGAGAAAATCATATAGGTTAAGGGAGGGATTTTTATTGAAACGGGTGGAAACTATTTGTGGCTACTGTGGCTGCGGCTGCGGGATTTATGTCAATGTAGCGGACGATGATACCGTGCTGGGCATTACGCCGAGCTATAATCATGTGGTCAGCCAGGGCAGGCTTTGCTCCAAGGGGTGGCATGGCTACGCGTTTGTCCGGGATTCCCGCCGCCTGGCGTCTCCTTTAATCCGTCAGGCGGACGGATCATTCCGGGAAGCCAGCTGGGAGGAAGCGCTGGATAAAGTGGCGACAGGCCTGAAATCTGCCATGGGGCACGGAGATAACACGGACCGTATCGGCCTGATTTCTTCCGCTCGCTGCACCAATGAAGAAAATTTCCTGATGGCCAAACTGGCCCGGGCCGGGTTAAAGACGAGCAGCATCGACCATTGTGCCCGTCTCTGACACAGCCCCACAGTAGAAGGTCTTTCTACATCTTTTGGCACCGGTGGTGCCACCAATCCAATGGATGACATTTCGGATGCCGATCTGATCCTGGTGATTGGCTCCAACACCACGGAACAGCATCCTCTGGTCAGTACTCGAATCTTTGAAGCGTTGGACCGTGGAGCTAAGCTGTATGTGGTCGATCCCCGCAAAATCCGGCTGACAGATTTTGCCCATGGGTACGCGCCCATTGAGCCGGGAACGAACCTGCCCATGATCAATGCCATGATTCATACCATCCTCAGGGAACAGCTCACCGATGAAGAATTTATCAGAACCCGGACAGAAAACTATGAAGAAATGAAGGAGTCGGTGGCGGAGTGTACGCCGGAATGGGCGGAATCCATTTCCCGGGTGCCGGCTGATACGATCCGCGAGTTTGCCCGGAAATATGCAGCGGCGGATAAGGCGATGATTCTCTTCACCATGGGGGTAACTCAGCAGACGACGGCCGTCAAAAGCATCCGTGCCCTGGCGAATCTCGCCATGATCACCGGGCATGTCGGGCGACCATCAACGGGAATTAATCCTTTGCGCGGCCAGAACAATGTTCAGGGAGCGGGGGATATGGGCGCTCTGCCGGATTTCCTGCCGGGTTACCAGCGTCCGGAGTGGCCGGCAACGAAAGAGCGCTTTTCCAGAATCTGGGGAGACTTTTCCTGCCTGAGAGGCAATAACATCATTCAAATGTTCAACCTCATCGATGAAGGCATAATGAACGCCGTCTACGTCGTTGGGGAAAACCCTGTGCTTTCCGACCCCGACCAGACCCATACCATCCATTGTCTGGAAAAGGTGCCATTCCTGGTGGTACAGGATATCTTTCTGACGGAAACCGCTCAGTTTGCTGATGTGGTTCTGCCCGCCGCCAGTTTCCTGGAGCGGGAAGGAACCTATACCAATACCGACCGCAGGGTGCAGATGATTCATGAAGTAATACATCCCATCGGCAAATCCAGGCCGGACTGGCAGATCATGATTGAAATTATGAAGCGGATCGGAATGGAGGTGGATTACCAGAATCCATCCGATATCATGGATGAAATTAACGTCGCGACGGATATCTACGGCGGCATTACCCACGATCGAATCCGGGAAGTCGGCATTCAGTGGCCCTGTCCGGACCCGACCCATCCCGGAACTCCGATTCTGCATGTCGGAGAGTTCAAGCGGGGCAAGGGGCTGTTTACCGTCAATGATTTTGAATTCCTGGGCGATCAGCGCAGCGAGGAATATCCGTTCCTGCTGACCACGGGAAGAGTCACCCATCAATATCATACCGGCACCATGACCCGGAAAGTCTGGACGCTGGCACTGGAATATCCCGAAGGCTTTGTGGAAATCAATACCAAGGATGCTAAAGATCTTGGCATCAGGGACCACCAGCGGGTTCGAATTACATCAGCCCGCGGCAGCATTGTCGCACCAGCGATGGTAACGGACCGCATCAATGAGAAGACCCTGTTTGTCCCGTTCCATTTTGCTGAATCCCCAGCCAATCGGCTGACGGGTCAGAATCTTGACCCGATTATCAATATTCCGGCCCTGAAAGTTTCAGCCGTACGAATTGAGGTGGAATAATGGAAAAAACGAAATTGTACACTTTGGACTCCGCCCGCCTGGATGAGGTGCTGAATCGGTGGAATCAGTCCAGTACCGTGTATGTTCCGACGGGCAAAGGCAGGGACATTCAACTGAAGCCCCTGGGGCAGGGAGAACGGACGGAAGACTATATCAATCTGACGCTTCCGGTGAAGGAAATGGTGTTTCAGCAGAAGGAAGGATTATTCCAGTGGCAGCGCAAGGAAGGCACCATCCAGGTGGAGGGACTGGCCCACCAGCATTCGAAAAACCGAATTCTTTACGGGGTCAGGGCCTGTGATACGTATGGCATTGCATACACCGACCGTTTTTTCCTGCGGGAATTTCCGGACCCGAACTATGGATCCCGGCGGGCCGACACAGCGATCGTTGCCGTGAACTGTCTTCGGGCTGGAAAACACTGCTTCTGCACGTCTGTCGGCACCGGTGTCTTTTCCACCCTGGGGCATGATCTGGCCTTCACGCCGATGGAGTCCTTCTATCTGGTTGAAGTGAGAACGCCGAAGGGGGAGGAGCTCATTGAGGCTGCGGCAGCGTGCTTCCAGGAAGTCGATGAAAAGATCCTGGAAGCGAAAGACGCCCTGCAAAAAACAGTCGAGGACTGTTTCCCGCTGAAGATGGATCTGACCAATCTGTGGGAGGACATGGCCAGGACCTTTGATGCCGATTTCTGGCTTGACGAAGCCAACGCCTGCATCGGCTGCACGGGTTGTACCAATGTATGCCCCACCTGTACCTGCTTTAACGTTGTGGAAGAAAAGATTGATGAAGACCAGGGACGGCGGGTCCGGTACTGGGATTCCTGCCAGAGCGCTCATTTCACCCGGAACGCGGAGTATCATAATCCCCGGGATGCAGTATCCCGGGTCCGCTACCGAATATATGACAAGCTGAAGTACATTGAGGAACGGTTTGGCTTTAAAGGCTGTTCGGGCTGCGGCCGCTGTACGGATGTCTGTCCGACTTATATCAGTATTATTGATATCATCGGATCGATCCAGAAAACAGCCCGGGAAAATCCTCAGGCCCCGGCTGTTCACCAGACAACCAAGCTGCGCCATGAGATCATGGATCGTGAAATCAAATCCCAAAACGGTCTGTTCACCCCGGATGTGGCGACCATTACCCGGGTCAGGCAGGAAACACCGGACATTAAGCGTCTGTTCATGAAGTATGAGGATCCGGAGCTGCATCGGCATTACGAGCACAAAGGGCAGTTCTTCCAGGTCACCGTATTCGGCGAAGGAGAGGTTCCGCTGTCCATTCCTTTTGGACCGGATCAGACCGATGAACTGGTCTTTGACTTCAAGAATGTCGGTTCCGTGACGGATACTCTCTTTAAAATGAAGGAAGGCGATATTGTCGGCCTGCGCGGACCCTACGGCAGGGCGTTCCCCTATAAGTCCCTGAAAGGGCGGAATCTGATTTTCATCGGGTCCGGCGTAGCCATGGCACCCCTTCGGACGGTCATCGAACCGGTCATGAAGCACGCAGAGGAATTCCGACAGATCTATGTGATGGCCAGTGCCCTTCAGTATGAAAAGCTGCTGTACAAGGATGAAATGAAGGAGTGGGCCAAAGTCCCGAACCTGACCGTCCTGTATGCCATCAAGGAACCAACGGATCAGGTCGCAGCCTACAAGGGTTACGTCAATGACCTGCTGCCTGGTCTGGATCTGGACTGGGCCAGTACCACGGCCCTGGTCTGTGCCTCGCCGGAACGGATTAAAAAAGTTGCCCGGGACCTGATGGATCTGGGGATGAAGCCGGATGAAATCCTGGTAACTCTGGAAACCCATATGCGGTGCGGTGCCGGAAAATGCGGCCATTGCAAAGTGGGCTCCCATTACATGTGCGTGGATGGCCCGGTGTTCACCTACCAGGAAATGATGGCACTGCCGCCAGAATATTGATTCTGTTCGAACTGAAGACACGGCTGGTTCTCCAGGGAACCAGCCGTGTCTTCAGTTGCAAGGTTGTGTCTGAGTCAACCTCTGACTCAGACGAGAGGCCTGCATCATACAGAACAGTCGAAATTTTCTGACTCTGTTCGGGACAGGATGCAGGGGCTGACCATGCCAGTCACCCAGCCTGACTGCAGAGCCCGTTTGACTGACAGTGCAGGATTCCCAATAGATACTGTCCGTCATGATGAATGAAACATTACAATGACCTGAAAGAACTCAAAGCAACCCCTCTCAGCCAGCAGGAAGTTCATCTAAAGACTGTCGCCGAAATCCTCCTTGAACTTGGCCACCAGGCGCTGCTGCCAGTCAGACACAGGCTTCAGCTTGCCGAAGAAGAAGCGCAAAACCTTGGGTTCCTCGTAGAAGGATAAACCGCCGATCAGGCTTCGATTCTCATAGAGCCAGTGGATTCGGTCGATGGCATACTTGAGCTGAGACAGAGTGTAGACTCGCCGGGGGATTGCCAGACGAAGCAGTTCCATGGAAGAGAGTGTTTCGGTGCCGTCCTCGCCTCGTTGTTCGGATAGGGTACCGCGCTCCATTCCACGGATGCCGCTCACCAGATAGAGGGCAGAGGCCAATGCGCCGGCCGGGTACTGCTGCTGGGGAATATGCGGTACGAACCGCATGGCATCCAGATGACAGCCAAGGCCGCCGGCCGGCATGACGACCGGAATTCCGCGCCGGGCGAGTTCATCTGCCATGTAAGCAATGAACTTTGGTCCCTGATTGATCATATCCAGATCCATGGTCTCATCCAGACCAACGGTCATGGCTTCCATTTCCCGAACAGACATGCCGCCATAGGTCAGGAATCCTTCATACAGCGGAATCAGTTCCTGAAATTTTCGGTAAGTTTGCTCATCCCGGATCACAATGCCGCCGCCGCGGGCAAAACTGAGCTTTCTGGCTGAGAAGTAGATGATGTCACAAAGATCGGCAATTCGGCGGGTGATCTCCGCGATGCTCAGATTCTGGCACTGCTCCTCCCTGATTTTCATGAAATAGAGGTTGTCGGACAGAAGGCTGGCATCCAGAACCAGCGGGATTCTTTGACTCCGACAAATATCTCGGACCTGAGCAAGGTTCTCCAGAGAGAAGGGCTGTCCCCCAATCAGGTTGGTACCCGCTTCCATTCGGACAAAAGCGATTTTTTGCGGCCCGTTGTGTTCGATCAGGCGGTTGAGTTTCGAAAGATCCAGATTGCCTTTAAAGGGGTGGCTGCTTTCCACTTTTATTCCCTCATCGGTAAAGATCTCCTCGACAACTCCGCCGTTGAGCAGAATGTGCGCCTTAGTGGTAGTGAAGTGATAGTTCATGGGAACGATGCTGCCTGGAGTCACCATGACTTTGGAAATGATGTTTTCACAGGCCCGACCCTGATGAGCCGGCAGGAAGTAGTCCATGCCGAAGATCTCTTTGATTTTTTGCTCCAGCTTGAAGTAGGTTTCGCTGCCGGCATAGCTGTCGTCTGCCATCAGCATCGCAGCCTGCTGGCGATCGCTCATGGCGTTGACCCCGCTGTCGGTCAGCATATCCAGGAAGACATCCCGGTTTCTGAGCAGGAAGGTATTGTTGCCGGCTTCGGTCATGGCAAGGAATCGCTGATCCACATCCGGCAGATAGAGTTTCTGGATAATCCGGACCTTGTGCATCTCCAATGGAATTTGTTCACCGCTGAAAAATCTGACTTCTGACATTTGCTGTTCACTCCTCATCTGTTCGTATGATTATTTGCTTGCATGTGTATTTGTTAGAATTATTGATTGTCTGTATAAATATTGGGGCCATATTACTACGGATCGGTACATGAAATCAAAAAAGCCGTCCCTTGAAACAGTTAAGTTTCAAAGGACGGCTCTAATAATCCGTGGTACCACCTTTCTTCATCCGGATCCAGAAGATCCAAACCTCAGCCGGAATACTCAGGTCACGCAGACCAAAGATACCCGACAAGCCCTGTAACGGTGGCTGTTCCGAATCTGCCTACTGCAAGGGGGGATCACAATCTCGCCTTGTTTTGGAGAATCGCTCCCGAGTGTATTCAAATCGACGGTCCTGCACCTTTCACCATCCGGTTGCTCTCTGTTAGGCTGGGTCGATTTTACTGGTCTCGTTCATAGCGCTGCATAATTTACATAATCATACAAACAAGAGTGATGAAAGTCAACGGTTTTTTTCAGGAAATTTCCGGATGATTGATCGCAAACGTTGACCAGACAGACAAGGCGCGTATCGATGCATTGGCAAGGCGGTTCAGGCTAAGCTGTTCAGGTAGTAAAGACAATGGGCTGGATGTATGATGAAGGTGTAATCACCAAGAGGGCAATCGATGCGGGATATTTGTGCAAAGTAGAGCATACGGATGATACTGATCAAACTGGTGAGTACTCCGCTATATAAAGAGATCACGGTGAGAAACCTCAACACAGTTCGAAAGATCGGGCAGCTGATGAAGGAAAGGCAGCGGTTCACTAAGGCATCGTGTGAAATTTCAGAGGGGAGCCATTACTAAGCCCGCAGAGAATACTAGGTAAAACCGGTGTGTTTCCGCTCTGATTCTGAGTTTGTGTGACCTGAGTTATTTTGAACAGGGTATTTTTATCAAATATAAGAAAAAGAACCGAAATATAAAAATACTAATAATACTGGGAAAGGTATGATAATAAATTCATCATATTTGACTCCATCTTATCGAAGATCTAATATTAAATATCAAAACAATAATGTGATTCAATTATTTGAGATGAGCCTATCATTCAGAGAAATAATGGATGGAAAAAGTAAACAGCCATGGATGTCATGTCAGCCGATTTGGAGTCGACTGAATACGGCCGGCTGACCCGGACGTAGTGCCGGTTTTTTCGTTTTTCCGGAAAATTTGGAAACGTCACACGAGTGATGGAGAAAAACAGCCGAGGCGATAAAACCAGCTTTTATCACCAACTGAACTGTGCAGGTTCAGAAGCAGAGTCTGGGCAATATTTCCATTTTCATTTCGTTCGCTGAATTTTTCGCAGTTGCCGGAACAAAACATGACCATTATGGCCGGGTGGACCATCGTGAACTGGAGGTGTCCATATGATCGGAGGATTTTTCCGCAAAAGCGGTAAGTCATTGCCATGTGTCGTTCACATCACCATCGCCCGCTATTCCCCGGCATTGCCGAAACCGGGGGAGACCCTGAAATTTCTGATTTCCATCCATGTGGAAGGATCGGGCGTTACCTGGCAGCGGAATGTCACGGTGGATCGGGAAACGGAGAACAGGCTGCTCGATCTGACGGAGGCGTTGTACCAATGGAGCCTGAACGCGCAGCTGACGAGGGAGACAGCCCGGGCTTGTGCCAGAGAATTGGGCGGACTGCTGTATCAGCAATTTATCGGGGAGCGGGGGCGAACGATCCTGGAAGGACTTCATCCCACGGCGATTTTGCTGGATGTGGATGAAACCATTCAAAATCTGCCCTGGGAACTGATCGGACCCGGGGGAAACCCGCTGAGCCTGGAAATACCCTTTGGCCGACTGGTATCGACCCGGGAAATCCTGCGGCCCAATCGAGATCCTTTATCGGAAGATTCCTGCCTGCGCATTCTGGCAATGGCTGACACCAGCGGGGATCTGGCATCCGGGCAGAGAGAGCTTGACGTCTTGAATGCCCTTGAGGGAGAACGCCTGGGCTTTCGGATCAAGGTGGATGTCCTGGCGGCCGAAGCGGCCACCCTGGCTGAGTTCAGGCGCCGGATCGCGCCGGGGACCTACGATATCCTGCATTTTTCGGGTCATGGCAGTTTTGACCGGCAGGCACCGCAGCGCAGCGGATTGAAATTTTATGACGGCCTGTTAACTGCCGATGAGATCCTGAAGCTGGAATGGACCGCTCCGCCTTACTTTGTTTTCACCAGCGCCTGTGAGTCTGGCCGGACTTCCGGCGGTCGGCGGCTGGTCAGCCGGAAAAAACACTCCAGCGGCCTGGCTGCGGCCTTCATCGCAGCCGGGGCGTCGGCCTGTGCGGGCTACTATTGGCCGGTATCGGATACCGGCGCGGGAATCTTCTGCGAAATGTTCTACAATAATCTGTTTGAGCGGGAAAACGTTGGCCTGGCATTCCAGGAGGCACGACGCCGGACCCTCTGGGAACTTGAGGAAACAGGCGATCTGACAGGCAACAGCGCCATTCTGTTTGGCGATGCCGCCTCCAGTGACCGGCGCGACCTCTACACCATGTCCAAGTAAGGAGGCGAGGTCCCATGTCACACCATCAGATCCTTGATGTCCATTGCCATCTGTTCAATGGCGTCTATGCGTTGACTGAGCTGACTGCGGCCAGCTGGAACATCCTGAAGGGAACCTACCCGCAGGCTCCTCCGCAAGCCAGGGGAGCGCCGCGTTCTTTCCTGAGTCTGGAGGGGATCGGTGAATTTGCTGCCTATGCCGCCAGATTGCTGGAGGCAGCGCTGTCTGACTGTGAGGGCAATTACACAACTCAGCTGGACAGTCTGGCCGGATCTGCCCTGGCGGGCAGGGAACTGCTCTGCGCTCCCCTGATGATGGATATCTATTACGCGCTGGACAACAACGGCCGGGGAATGGACAGTCCCGAGGAAGCCCGTCTGCTCCCGGTAACCGGACAGCTCTTCACCGTTCAGGAGAAGGAACGGGCAGACTTTGCTCAGCATCTGGACCAGGTGCGGGATCTTGTCGCCAGGGAGCTGATCCGGATGAATCAGGGTGAGAAATTTCCGCAGGAGACTCGTGCAGACCCAATCGATCAGCTGGATCGGGAAATTGAAGCACTTCGCGAGCGCTGGCTCGGAATCCGGGAGGCTGTGCCCAAGGACAACGCTGACGGAATGGGGCTCTCCCCGGGCTATCAGGACCATATGGAAGCACTGGAACAGCTGGCCCGGTCCAGACCGGGATCCGTCTTCCCCTTTCTGGCCATAGATCCCAGACGACCGAGAATACAGCACCTGCTGGAACTCAAGCTCGCCGAGGGGCGAGGGATTTTTCGGGGAGTCAAGCTCTATCCGCCGCTGGGCTATCTGCCGACCCATCCGGCCCTGGAATCGGTCTATACCTATTGCCAGCGGTATGATATTCCCATCACCGTGCATTGCTCCCTGGGCGGCTTTGAGAATTTGCGGCGACAGAATCTGGTGGAGAGCTGGACCGCTCAGCCCCACTGGGAAAGCTTCACGAAAGTCCGCAAGACAAAGAGCCGGTATTATGCAAATCCACAGAACTGGCGGCCGGTACTGGAACGCTTTCCCGGACTGAGGCTTAATTTTGCGCATCTGGGCGGTTCCCGGGCCAATTCAGCCGGCGCGATCAATGAGACCTGGTTTGACACCATTTTGAGTCTGATGAGTGAATATCCCAATATCTATGCCGACGTGGCCTATGTCGCCAGTCCAAAGCGCCAGGCTCAGACCCTGGCCCGGATTAAGGAAAACGATCTTCTGATGCAGTGGGTCATGTTCGGCACGGACTTCATCATGCTGGCCATGGATCGCGAGCTGGGCGGCCTGGTCCGATATTTTACGAACTATGCTGGTATTGAGGAAGATCTCCTGTTCAATAATGCCCGTCGGTTTTTAAAGCTGGAAGATTCCTGATCTGGATCTTGCCTTCTGTGACTCCTGGTGGTGTGGTTCCTGACCTGCAGAGCATCTCAAATATTGCCGGAATAACAATGTACCTGATCCTGATCCGAATAGAGTAATGCGGGCGCTTCCCGGGGCAATGTCAGAAAAATCAGGGCCAGCTGCCTTTTACTTCACCGCACTGCTTCAACGAGCCTCATCCCGACGAAGGAGGGGAGGAACATGAAGGGATCTGACAGGATCACGTTCATCAGAAGGGCTTTCTGCCTGGCAGTGGTGAGTCTGTGGCTTGGACTGCTGACTTCGCCGCTCTGTCTGGCAGAAGTCCGTTCAGTCAACCCATCGGGATCGGACTTCAAGAAAATTCAGGCGAAGATTCAGCGTCCCGATTTATATATCCGGAATAATTTCCAATGGGAAATTACAGGCAAGGAAGCGGTCATTACCGGCTATACCGGGGAGTCGACGGAACTCGATATTCCGGCCAGTGTAACCGAGGGATCCATTGCCTATCCGGTCACCGCCATCGGCAGCAAAGCCTTCGCGGACCGGACCGATCTGATGAGAGTCGGGATCCCGGATGATATCCGCGTCATTGGGTCTTATGCCTTTGCCGGCTGCTCCGGTCTTTTGGAAGTGGCTCTTCCTAGGCGGCTGGAGCAGATCGGATCCTATGCTTTTGCTGACTGCCAACAGCTTGAGACAGTGGATATTCCGGCCGGGGTCAGAACCATAGGAATTTACGCCTTTGCCTACTGCGAAAGGCTGCGGGAGGCCTGGTTTCTGGGGGCTATGCCAGAGATCACCAGAGAGCGGGTGAACTGGAACCCGGTACTCCACGCAATGACTCCGGCTTCCTTGATCATTGACCGCCTGGGCGATCCGGTGGACTGGGCAGCCGTGTTTAAGAATAAATTGACAGAGAGCGACTTGTTTCGCATCTATTTCGCCGCGGGTTCCACCGGCTGGATTCCATCGAAAAACATCCGGCCGTTTTATCGGGTGACTTATGATCTCAATGGAGGAACCGGCATCCTGCCCGAGGACGCCGGACGTTATCAGGAGGGCAGTCAGGTCCAGGTTCTGGAGCCGGCCGGACTTTTGGAGAAACCGGAGCAGCAGTTTTCCGGTTGGAATACTCGGCCTGACGCAGCGGCACAGACTATCCCCCAGGCAGTTCCTTACCTGTGGCTCAGGAATCAGCCGTACTGTACGCCCGATGGATTCCGGCGGTTCTTGCCGCGGTTATCCGCCTGATCTTTGACCCGAATGGCGGAACCGGATCCATCCCTTCTTCCATCGATGCCAGGGCCGGCCAGATTATTCTGCTCCCAGCGCAGGGAGAGCTGACGAGGCCAGGTTACCGTTTGAAGGATGGAACAGTTCACCCGATGGCACAGGGCTCACCTTGCCGGATGACCCCTTCGAACTGACCGAATCGTTCTCGGAGCTGGCAGCGAACGGAGCACTCCGGCTTTATGCCGGCTGGGTGCCCCTGGAATACAGCATCATCACCTTGCCGGATTCCGTCAAGGCTGATGAGCCCTTCAGTCTGAGGGCAGTCCTGAAGTCCGGGGATCAACCGGTCCCAGGCAGAGAGCTTCTGTTCAAGGTCGGCGGAAATCTCGCCGGCAAGGCGGAAACGGACAGTTCCGGCCAGGCTGCGGTCAGCGGCCTTCGGGTTTCCGGCGCCGGAACCTATCCGGTGGAAGTTTTTTATCTGGCGGATGGTCAGGAGCGGGGCAAAGGCCGGGCGGAACTGGTCATCCAGGCTGCGGCGGCTTTCCCGCTGGGACTGGTGGCAGCAGTTATCGCGCTGGCGATGGGCGGGGTGGTGCTGATGGCAGTGAAACGATCTCCTCGTCCCCCCGAACCTGATCATAAGAAGCCTGCCAGTGATCAGCCGGATAAAGCCGAGTCGGACAAAGCCAAGCCGGACCAGGTAGAATCGGATCAACATCTCCCGATTTCAGGACTTCCGGGCCGGTTTCAGCAGGTTGATATTCCGGCCGATGGCCTTCGCAACACCCCAAACCCTCTGACTTTGGGTCTGGCGAAGGAAATTACTGAATTCAGAGAATCCCTGAGCATTCTGAAACAGCTCGCCCCAAGTGGGGCAGAGTCGGTTCAGCTGAACTTCAAGGTGACTGCGCCGGGTTATGAACAGATGTATGGCCACGCCGCTTATGAATCCGGCAATTACCCGATGACACTGCACCCGACCGGAGAGTTTGAACCAATTCGCTTCGATCTGGTCCCCCAGCTACTGGGAGAACAGGCCATCGAGGTGGAAGTTTATTATCAAGGCAGTCGGGTGGATTACAGCATTTCCTCACCGAACGTGGTGACGCCTGAACAGCTGGCAGCCGCTTCTCCGGGAAAAGCTGCCCAAATCAGGCTGGAGTCTGCTCCGGATCATCTGAAGGATCTGCTTGCGGTTGCCAAAGAACAGCCGAAAGCACTGGTGATTCGAACGATTCAGGTGGATTATCAAAGCCAGGCCAATCAAATCATCTATCGAATATACTCCGGAGAAACGGCCGACCCCCTGGTCTTTCCGATCCGGCTGCCCAACGATCCGGAAGAAATGTATGCCAGAATCCGAGTCTTTACCGAATATCTCGACGAGATCGTACCAGCGGAGGAAGCGCCTGCGGTAGACTGGGAGAATATTTACCTGAACCTGGTGTTTCGGGCTCAGAATCTTTACAGACTGCTTGTTCCCGAGGATATGGCCAGGGTCATTGAAACCTGGGCGGAAGGATCGGTTCTTGTCATCTCAAGCAACGAACAGTGGATCCCCTGGGAGGTATTTCATGACGGGTCGGATTACTGGGGCCGTAAGTTCATTCTGGGTCGCTATCCCCGGAAGGCCGATCATGGTCAGGTCCCGCGACGGGACAGGCCGCAGGGTGGTCAGGAGTTCATCAGTCGGATCACCAACGTCATCGGCGGCCATTTCCGAGACGACACCACCGCACAAAAAGCCCGGGAACTGTTCAGGGCTCTGCCAGGTGTAGTCGTCACCCGGCTGATCGAAGAGACTCTGGCGGACCTGGTCAAAGTTCTGCCGGAAACGAAGCTGCTGCATCTTACCTGTCATGGCAGCGTAACGCATCCCATGCTGGAAATCTCCGGGCAAAGCACAGACTACATGAACCTGAATCTAGACGTCGTTCAGAACCTGCCGGTCAAAGCTGGCTGCTTCATCTTTGCCAATGCCTGCTACTCCAATTCTGCGGTCAGTGTGTTCAAGATTCTGACCAGCTTTGGCTGGGAATTCTACAAGGATGGGGCCGGAATCTACATCGGTACCCTGGCCAAGATACCGGAGTTCTACGCCGGTGAGTTTGCGCACCAGTTCTATCAGGCGATGTTCGCCGGAAATGGCTCCACGGTGGGCCAGGTTCTGCGGGAGGTGAAACTCCGGATGTCGTCAAAGCAGAACACCCACTGGCTGATGTATTCCATGTACGGCGATCCGATCAGGAGCTTCCGGTTGAAACCCTGATCCGGATTTAACTCACGAGGAGAGATTACAATGAGTTTTGATGTGTATTTTGTTACGGCGGATTTGAAAAAAGCCAGGTCCACCCTGATCGACGAACGGCGGATCCTGGAGACCCTGGGTCCCAGTGATGAAGCGGTAGCGATTCATCTCAAGGAACTGTTTCAGGCCATCACCGAGGCTGTCAGACCAACGCTGCAGACTCCCGGTGAACTCATGATCGAACTGAGCGGATCCATCGATGTCAAAGTAGATGGCAGCGTCAAGTTCCTGGTGTTCAACGCCAGCGCGGAAGGCTCGGCTTCGGGAACCATGAAGGTTACGCTGCAGACCAAAATCGAACCACAGAAAAACAGTTCTTTGTAGAACTGCTGCCACTGGCTCTTCGTCTTGACGAGTTCCTGATTTTGACAATGGAAGTGCTCTTCGACAAAGAAAATGCCCGGTTCCTCACCTTCAGAGGAACCGGGATGTTTTTTCAGCAGGCAGCTGTTTATAGAGAAGGTGCAGTCGTCCTGAATCATTCTTCGATTGAGCCAAGTCACCAGGGGTTAACAGCGGAATTTGAAATACGACTCATGGTATGTTTTTGTTTCTCGAATCATATCTCGAATCATATCTCGAATCATATCTCGAATCTCTCGATTAAAAAAGGGTCAATCACAAAACCTGTGGGATTGATCGAATAGATCAATACCTCACGCCGACATAACATTTGATAATAGGACGAGCCCCGCGCTATGATGGAATTGCATCTTGGCGGATGTACAAATCCAAACACAGCGGAGGCTCTGAATGAATTATACACAGGATGAACAAGCTAATACAATCACTGATTACCAAAATTATCTGCACATCCCTTCGTCTCTTATTGGGTTTACTAATACGCATAGTTCACAGCATACTGCCGTTTCCGGTAAAAGTGTGATCCAGTTTCATGGAGTCCTCAAGCTAGATGACACCGATCGCGCCTGCCCCAACTGCGGGGGCTTCATGCACATTAACAATACGTCCTCATGTAGTCTTTGGCACCTGAACTTCGGGCACACTTATACTTCCCTGGAATTCGACAAGAATCAATTACTGTGCCCAACCTGCGGGATCACCAGAGTCCAACAGGTGCCCTTTCAGGCACAAGGTCATCGGATCTCGCAACCACTTTTGCAATACACTAGGGATCTTCTCGCCATCGGAACCTACAACCTCAAGCAAGTCGCTGAGATTACTGGTCTTGGCAAGAACACAGTCAAAGCGATCGACTTGAAACGCCTGGAGGAAATGTACACCCTGGACGGAAAGCTCACCAAGCCCCAGAGGCAGGCAAAGTACCTCAGTATCGACGAATTCAAGCTTCACCGAGGCCACCAGTACGCCACCCACATCATCGACATAGAGACGGGCCATATTCTCTGGATTGCCCACGGCAAGCGCAAGCAGGTCGTCTATGACTTCATTGAGCACGTCGGTCTTGAGTGGATGGACGGGGTTGAGGCAGTCGCCTCTGACATGAACTCAGATTTCCAAGAAGCCTTTGAGGAAAAGTGCCCTCATATCCAGCCGGTCTTCGACCACTTCCACATCGTCAAAAACTTCAATGACAAAGTAGTCGCTGAAGTGCGCAAAGACGAGCAGAGACGTCTCCAGGCCGAGGGCGACTACAAAGCCGCTGAGTCCCTCAAGCGGACCCGGTATATCCTGATGTCATCCCGGGAGACGCTGCAGCGCAAAGACCTGGAGGCTGTGCAGGGCAAGCCCTTGTCCAAAGGCGGCACTCTCTTCCCAAAGGCGATGATTACGCGCTGTCCAGGCAGTGAGGAGAAGTACGACCAGCTTATCCAGGACAATCAGCTTCTGCTCACGTTGGATCTCATCAAAGTGATGCTATCGGAGGCTTACAAGGCCGCCAGTGAGCCGGAGATGGCCGTTCTGATAACTGAGATCATGGAAGTATGCTATGCTTCGAGAAATGACCACCTACGCTGGTTTGGGCGCCTGATGGACCGACACTTTGAAGGGATCATTGCATTTGCGACCTACCGGATCTCTAACGGTCAGATCGAGGGGATCAATAACAAGATCAAGACACTACGACGCCAAGGTTATGGCTATCCAGACGATGAATACTTCTTCCTCAAGTTATTCGATATGAGTCGTAAAACTTACGTAAGGAATCCACCATCCCACAGAATTTATGATTGAGCCTTAAAAAATCGAATTAATTAATAAATAGGGACATCTCGAGTTACGTATGGGAACATTTGGTTAAGGTATGTCGATGAAGATTGAAATAATTTCATTTATGTCAACTAATAAATGAGAGATAAAAATGACAATGAACTTACAAATAGAATTTATAGATTAATTTTATTTGTTTTTGTCCTGACTAAGTAGTATGTTGGTGGAAGATACTCAGAAGCAGGCAATGCTCCCAGATTGAAGAAAGAGCACTGAATGAAAAAAACGGTAGATGAAGCCTTTCTGTGGCTCGAATGTTTATCTTTTTGATCTGGTATCAATCATTCATTTAGAGGTGGAACTATGAAAAAAACACTGTCAATTCTAGCCATGGCTATATTGGTTGGGTGTTCCAACGGAACATCGGGATCAGTACCGGCTGCGAGCGGCAATACAGCGGCTGTCGGAACTTCAATTAGTCAAAGCTCACTGACTCAGATGACCATTGCACAGACTGCAGCGCTGCCATCTGCCATAATTCTGAATGCGGAAGAGTTCGTGGAGAAGCTAAAGGCTGAAGGGATTGAGATTGTCCGGACCGTATCCTATACAGAGGAAACGGACGCCAACAATCTGCTGGGAAGGCCGAATCAGTATACGTCCAAAGTAAATTTCGCCTTGAAAAAAGACGAAGTATTTGAGGGAGAAGATCCGGAAAATACCATCGAAGTCTTTGAGAAGGAAGCGGATGCCCTGGCCAGAAAAAAATATGTTGAAGGAGTATCCAAAAATCTGTCTTTTGCAACGCAATATATTTATCATAACGGGGTATATGTGCTGAGAATCGATAACCAGACGACACCCAAGGAAGCCAGGCGAATTGAAGAAGTTTTCTTAAGAATCACCAGGTAGATCTTGAAACCAAAGAATGAGGCGGATTGGGCATAGTGAATCCAATCAGGAAGTCTCGGACGAACATTTTTAAAAGAAGAACCGTTCAATTGACCTGATTCACCTTCTGTCATGGGAACTGCGGTCAGGACTGGTGGCTGTCTCTTTTTTTGTAATTCCCCCTGATTTCAGCCAGAATACGCTCCAGCAGAGTTCGTATGGTACCGTGAGGAATTGCATTCCTCTTTCTGACGGATCGGACCGCATCATATTTTCCTGATTTTTTTTCTGAAACCTTCAGATCTCTGATTTACCGGATCAGTGGTCTGAAGGTTTTCCAGATGGTTGCGATTCAGTTTGCAGCGGACCAGTTTGCAGCGAACCAATCGGCAGAAATCCAACTGCCCATTTCAAATCAGAAGGTGCTTTTGTTTTGGGGAGATTAAAAACCAAATTTGTTTTTTCTGGCCGGGACATTGTACAATCTCGTCTTTGACACTTAATTGAGCAAAAAACTCTGTAGAGTGGCTTTAGAAGCCATTCTACAGAGTTTTTCTATTTGTCTTTTTTGCGTAATTTCTTGCCTTCCTTGACTTGCCTAAAAATATTTTTCATCATTTTCGAGCTGATGATTTCCCGATCTGTGTGAATACCAGCGACTTCATGGAGTTGGTCTGTCAGATCCGTTCTGGTGTAAGCCGGAATATATCCCTTGTTTCCCAATTTTCGAAAGCTCATTCCTCTCAATGTGCTTATGATCTCACTTTCCGTGTATTCTTCACCCAAGTTTAGCTCCAGGATCCGAAAGATCAGCAGTGACAGGAAACAGGTTAGGAAATGCGCATGAATCCGATCCTCATTCCGCAAGTAGACCGGTCGCGCTTTGAACTCGCTTTTCAGAGTCCGGAAGCATGCCTCAATCCTTCAGCGCTGTTTGTTGATGGCCAGAATTTGTTCAACCTCACCATCCACATTCGTGCAGACCGCATAGAAACCATCGTACCGGGCTTCTTCGGCAATCTTATCTGAATTGATTTGGAGGAGTTCTTTTTCAGCCACTTCTCCTTCCGATGTGCAGTGGGTCGATTCAATGAAGCGTTTAGGATCATTCGACCGTTTGCGATTCACCGTAGAAGGAGAAGTGGCGAGCTTCTCAGCCCGCAAGACCTGCTGGTCCCGAATGTTCTTTTGGTAGTGCTTGTATTTGGGGGAATAGGTCACGACCAGATGCTGTTCCAATCCATTTTCCTTGATCCAGCGCTCCTTGAAGTAGATCCGGTTGTTTCTGGGGCTGTCATGGATCTTTCGGATATCGATCTTGGCATCTATGCTCGAGAGGCTCCAGCCGCTCGGATCCAGCGCCCAGCTTTTCAGATGGTTCACAAGCTGCTTGATGGACTGGGTTACCACATAGGCTCTGTCCTGAATGGCATTAAATTTACGATTGCTGATACTACCCAAGCCGGCATCGGTGCATACAATAAATTTCGAGAGCTCAAAGTCTTTGATGATTCGCTTTTCTAAGGGTTTGAGCGTAGGCTGCTCGTTCTGATTCCCCGGGTTGATGGAGAAAGCCAGCGGCAGGCCACTGCCGTCCATAAAAAGTCCCATCTGGACAAGGGGCGAGGGCTGATGCTGTTTTGATTGGCCATACTTTCTCAGATCATCCTCCTGCTCGATTTCAAAGAAATAGTTCGTGCAGTCATAGTAGAGAACCTTGGTATTGCGATCCACCGCCTTAAGGCTGTTTCGATAGACCTGAGTTTCAATGTCGCTGCTGTGAGCAGCCAGAAGACTCAGGGCACGATACACTTGGTGGAATTCAAAATCCGGCCCTTCAGCGTCAAGTTCCTGGTGTTCAACGCCAGCGCGGAAGGCTCGGCTTCGGGAACCATGAAGGTCACGCTTCAGACTAAAATCGAGCCTCAAAATCATAGCACCTCATAAATTAATAATGCTCTACGGCAACTGATCAGACCGGTCGATGTTCCTGCGGAGGAGATCCCTCCCGGATCACCGGCCGGTTCCATTTCCCATGAGATCCGCAGGTAGAATCCTCCGAATCCTGATCAGGTGAACAAGAACAGGGACAAGGAGGGTATTACACCATCCGTACATAAAGTGTGATGATTGTTTGCAAACATTGGAAGGAGAACAAGAGTATAATTTAAAAGGGAATTTCTAATTGTGTAAGTGAGGTAAGCATGACAAATATTAATAATTATCAGAAAGCCATCCAGCTGCATTCCCGAAAACTTCCGCTGGTTTTGAAGAGTATAGTGGTGGGTTTCAGTGTAAGCATGGTAGTAATCCTGTACCGGCTGGTGCTGTCCCAAGCAGAAGAATGGAGTCTTCTGATCTATGGTTATTTTCGAGACAGAACAGCTCAGATCCCCATATTGTTTCTGATTCTGGGGTTGACCGGTTGGGGGATTGGAAAACTGGTCCGTCAATATCCTATGATCAGTGGTAGTGGAATACCTCAGGTTCGCGGGCAGTTGATGGGGTATTTTGAAAATCAGTGGTTGTCCACTTTGCTCGCCAAATTCTTCGGGGGTGCCGTCTCTATTCTGGCCGGACTGTCCGTTGGCCGGGAGGGTCCATCCATTCAGTTGGGGTCCAGTGTTGCTCAGGGATTGGGCAGCCGTCTGTCGGCAACCCGGACAGAACAGAAAATCCTGATCGCCAGCGGAGCCGGTGCAGGACTGGCAACAGCCTTCAATGCGCCATTGGCTGGAGTAATGTTTGCTCTGGAGGAGATTTTCAGATACTTTTCCCCGGTGATTCTTTTAGCTACCATCCTTTCTGCAATAGCAGGAGATTATTTGTCCAAGGTCATCTTTGGTTTGGATCCGGTGTTTCACTTTTCCATCTCTGGGTCAATGCCGCTGAATCTTTATGGCATTCTCCTGATCCTTGGTGTGGTCGTTGGATTGGCCGGCGCATTGTACAACTTCGTTCTGATCCATACCATTGGGCTGTACCAAAAAGTTGCCAGATTCAATGTTCATCTGAAGACGATTATTCCATTTCTTGTTGCCGGAGTGGTGGGATTGTCGTTCCCAATGGTATTGGGTGGTGGAGAACATATCATAAAGGAACTCAATGCCAGCCGAAGCCTGCAGTGGCTTATCCTGATTCTTCTGCTCAAATTTCTGTTTTCCATGATCAGTTTCGGGTCAGGCATCCCCGGCGGAATCTTTTTCCCGCTGCTTGTGATCGGATCCCTGATCGGGGCAGTCTTTGGCCATGTAGCAATCTCAGCAATCGGAATCGATTCCGAATTGTTTTACCATTTCGTGGTTCTGGCCATGGCTGGTTTTTTCACTGCCATTGTTCGGGCTCCCATCACCGGGATTATCCTGTTGACAGAAATGACCGGATCTTTTCAACACCTTCTTCCCCTGGCAGTGGTGTCAATCATTGCCTATTTGACAGCAGATCTGGTAAAAAGCACCCCGATCTATGAATCTTTGCTGGAGCTGCAGCTGCGAAACCGAGAAGAAAACAGCTGCGAGGAACCAGAATGCCGTAAAATCATTGTGGAAACAATGGTTCATCACGGATCCTGGCTGGAGGATAAAAAGATCAAGGACATCGGACTTTCAACGGGTAACCTCGTGATTGCAATTCGGCGCGAAGGTATGGATTTGACGCCAGGGGGAATGACGACCATTCAGGCAGAGGACATGCTGATTGTGCTGACAGACATTCGGCAAGAAAAGGATGTTCGGGAGATGCTGAGGAAATGGGCAGAAAACTGATATACAGATAAAACAGAGGCCGTCGGATCATGCTCCGGCGCTTGTCTTTCAGATCATGCAAGGATCCAACACGAAGTCACGAAACTGCCCATCTTTATGCGGCAGTTTTTTTGACTTCAATTTTTATTGACCTCCTGACAGGCAGCGACGATTTTCTTTTAGTCCCTGCCCGGGCAATACTGCTTCTGATCCCACCGGATGAGTTCTTCATTTTTGGTGAAAATTGCCATGATTCATGCAGCCAAGGGGGGGAGTCATTTTCACTGAACTGGCATCAGCCAGTTGCATAGGTGGGTCGGCTTTGTGCAATACGATCGTTTCATGCAAAAGTCAGATGATCGGATTCCGCATTGAAATCCGGTGGTTCAAGCTCTTAACAGGAATGATCAGCTCCATCCTCAGGCGTTATCGGTGGAGGTCCCGGGGCCCGCAGAACAGTCGGGGCGTGCTTCCTGTTCCCAAATATCGGTCTTGGGAAGTTGTTGGCAGTCCGGTCTGCAGCGATCCCCTCTCAAACAGCCGATCCCGGGATATCTGAGCATACCTGGGTGATCAGATCACACTCCTTGTCACGGCTGATTCGCTTGAAGCAATATTTGCCCGGGGGTCCTGATGGTTGCGGACCTGCTTGTCATTCTGGGGTCGTTGTGCAGCAAAATGCTCTTCAGGCAGACAGCCTGGGAGAAAAAGTCACTCTGAGGTTCGATCAGGGACTGAGTTGTGTGAGACATGCCCCGGACTTTTTCTCCTGCCGGGTTCAATGACCCGAATTCAATCAAAGACACTGGGTGAAATGAGAAGAGAAAGACAGGGATGCGATAAAAAACGGAAATTGTATTTTCTGACCGGAACATTGTACAATGGGTAAGACTGAAAGGGGAGATTTCTGTGAAACTCGCAACAAAAACCACACTCCTGGTTACACTGATCCTGGTGGTTACACTGGGCAGTCTGGCCGGGTTGTCTTATTACCAGATGAGGCGGATGCTGCTGGAGCAGCTGGAAGACCGCCTGCTGGACACCGCATACTATGCAGCTCAGGACAAGGATGTAAAGGAAGCGCTGCTGTCAGGGGATCCGATCCAACGACAGAAGATCGGTGGGATGGCAGAGGACTGGCGCCGCCGGGCCGGGTTTGACTTCATCGTCGTCATCAATCAGATAGGTATCCGGCTCACTCACCCCGTGGCGGAAAACGTGGGACGTCCCTTTGAGGGGGGCGACGAAGCCAGAGTTCTGCAAAAGGGGGAAAGCTACATCTCAGAGGCCACCGGCACCTTGGGGGAATCCAAGCGGGCTTTTGTTCCGGTCCTGGCCGGAGGCGTGCAGATCGGTGCGGTCAGTGTGGGAACGACACTGGTGGAGATCAATCATCAGCTGACCGCCAAGCTGAATCAGTTTGCCCCCTTTATTGTTCTCAGTCTGGTGATTGGGGTGGGCGGAGCCTTTGCGCTGACGGCCAATATCAAGGAATCCATTTTTGGCCTGGAGCCCGAGGAGATCGCGCTGCTTCTGAAGGAAAAGGAAGCCATTCTCGATCATGTCAAAGAGGGGATCATCACACTGGATGAGCATGGTCACCTGATCCAGCACAATCAGGAGGCTGCCCGGATTCTGAGGCTGGCGGACCAGAGCGCGGAGGGGATTATCCAGTCCCTGCGCCAGGATGTCCGAACCGAATCAGTCCATCCCGGGATTGATCAGGAGCTGACGCTGGGGGATGTGTCGATCCTTTACAAATACTCCGTCCTGAAAAATGCCAGGGGTAAGGTTCTCGGACAGGTCATCAATTTCCGGGATACCACCGAAGTCCGGGAAATGGCGGAGGAGCTGACCGGCGTGAAGCGAATGGCCTGGTCGCTGCGGGCTCAGAATCATGAATTCCTCAATAAGCTTCATACCATCGCCGGGCTGATTCAGCTGAATGAACCGGAAGAGGCTCTGTCCTACATTACCGCCACCGCCCATGGCAACGCCAGCTTCAGCAGTCTGATCACCGAAAAAATCAAGAACGTCAACATAGCCGCCCTGATCCTGGCCAAATACTACAAAGCGGAGGAAAGCCGGGTGAGTCTGGCCCTGGATCCGTCTTCCTGCCTGGAGGAGCAGCCCAGGGGGCTGCGGACCGATGAGATGGAGACTGTGATTGGCAATCTGCTGGAGAATTCACTGGATGCGGTGGCCACGGATGGATCCGGTTCAATATCGCTGCTGATCCGACAGGAGCCGGATCAGCTCATCATTCGGGTGAAAAACAACGGACCGGCGATTCCGGAAGCCATCCGCGAGAAAATCTTTGAGGCGAATTTCAGCACCAAAGCCGGACAGCGTGGATACGGTCTTCACTTCATCCGGCGGATTATCGACAGAAATCAGGGGAAGATCCGCCTGGTTCAGACGGAGGATGTAACCTGGGATATCAAGATTCCGATCAAAGGAGATGTAGTTTCATGATCAAAGTACTGATCGTTGAGGATGACCCGATGGTGGCATCCATTAATGCCC
This sequence comes from Clostridiaceae bacterium HFYG-1003, assembly GCA_024579835.1. Classification (NCBI taxonomy): domain Bacteria; kingdom Bacillati; phylum Bacillota; class Clostridia; order Eubacteriales; family Clostridiaceae; species Clostridiaceae bacterium HFYG-1003. The sequence goes on along the minus strand of CP102060.1, from coordinate 2,126,317 downwards.
GATTCCTGAAACAGATAGAGGGCATGGTCCTGACCGCAGCCGTGCCGGGGCTGGAGGAGGCAAAGCGCGTGCTGACGCAAGAGCAGCCCGATCTGGTGCTGCTGGATCTGTTTCTCCCTCGCGAAAGCGGGATGGATCTGCTCAAGTGGATCCGGGCGCAGGATCTGTCCGCTGATGTCATCCTCATTACGGCGGACAAAACCAGCACCATCGTCCAGGAAGCCTTTCGCTACGGCGTGGTGGACTACCTGATCAAGCCGTTTACTTTTGACCGGTTCCGGGAGGCTCTGGGGCGCTATCTTCAGCGCAAGGAGGAACTGGAACAGAAAAGCGCTCTGACCCAGGCTGAGCTGGATGAGCTCATCCAGGGAGGCGGTACGTCGGCAGACGACCATGAACTGGAAAAGGGCATCAACAAGTATACCCTGCAGCTGATCCTGAAAGCGCTGATTCTCCATCAGGAGGAGCCGCTGTCCGCCGAAGCCATTGCTGAATCCAGCGGGGTAGCCACGGTGACGGTGCGGCGGTATCTCAACTACATGGAGCGCAGCGGCCAGATCGAGCGGCTCGTGGAATACGGCAAAGTCGGCCGGCCGCAGCACCGCTATCAGCTGCTGCCGCACATGCGTTCTGAAAGATAACGGACCAGCTCATCGGGGATGGGTGAATAAATACTTCACGGGAGAACAAAAGATGCACGCAATCGAAAAAATACTGGCTCGCGGCAGCGGTCAGACCATAGTCAGAACCGGTGAAATCGTGACGGCAAAGGTGGACTTTGCCGAAATCAACGACCTGTACCTGCAGACGATCTACTCCTTTCGGGAAATCGGAGCGACCCATGTCTGGGATCCGGGCCGAGCCGCCTTTGTCTTTGACCATTATTCGCCCTGTCCGACCATCCGGACGGCGTCCAATCATCGGGAAATGCGTGATTTCGCCAAAGAGCAGGGGCTGAAATATCACTTTGACGTGAATGCCGGCGTCTGTCATCAGGTCATGCCCGAGGCCGGACTGATTTATCCCGGCATGATTGTGGTGGCCACGGACAGCCACACGACCACCCAGGGCGCGTTCGGGGCGCTGGGCACAGGCTGCGGTGCCACGGACATGGCCTGCATCCTGGCGACCGGTGAGCTGTGGTTCCGGGTACCGGAGATCATCGAGATCCGGCTGGACGGTCCGGCTCAGCCAGGGGTGTTTCCCAAGGATGTCGCATTGAATGTTCTGGGGCGGGTGAAGGCGGATGGCGCGGTCTACAAGGCGATTGAATTTACCGGCAGCTATGTGGAATCGCTGGACGTGCCCGGACGCATGACAATCTGCAACATGGCTGTGGAAATGGGCGCCAAAACCGCGTATATGCAGCCGAATCAGGCAGTGCTGGACTATGTCAGCGAGCGTGCGGTCAGACCCTTTGACGTGGTGGCGTCGGATCCGGACTTCCGGTTTGACGAATCCTATCTCTTCCGGGTGGATCAGATGGAGCCGGTATTGGCCTGTCCCCATCAGGTGGACAATATTCAACCGCTGGCGGAACTGGCCCGGCAGGACATCCGGGTGGATCAGGGCTATATCGGGAGCTGTACCAATGGCCGGGTCGAGGATCTGGCGGCAGCCGCCCGGGTCCTGAAAGGGCGGAAAATCGCCCCGTACACCCGGCTCATCGTGGTACCGGCATCGGCCGAGGTGATGCAGGAAGCCATGCGCCAGGGTTACATCCAAATCTTGATGGAGGCGGGTGCCACCATCACAACACCGGGCTGCGCCGCCTGTCTGGGTACTCATGAGGGGATTCTGGGGCCGGGAGAAGTCTGCATCACAAGTACCAACCGGAATTTCAAGGGACGCATGGGGTCGAACGAGGCCAGCCTCTACCTGGGCAGTCCGGCGGCGGTGGCAGCCAGCCTGCTGGAAGGCCGCATTGCCGATCCCAGACCTTATCTGAGCCGGGAGGTGAAGTAGCATGGAACGAATCATCAAAGGACCTGTCCTGGTTTTAGGGGACAATATCGATACGGATGTCATTCTGCCCGGACGGTTTCTGGAATTGACGTATCCTGTGGCCATTGGCAGGCATTGCCTGGCCGGCCTCAGCGAGACCATCGCGCCGCAGTTTCCCAAAGGAGGTCTGGTGGCAGCCGGGAAGAACTTCGGCTGCGGCTCCAGCCGGGAGCATGCCCCCATCGCGCTGATTCAGATGGGAGCCGCCGCCGTGATAGCTGACAGCTTTGCTCGGATTTTCTACCGCAATGGCATCAACCTGGGCTTGCCGCTGATCGTCTGCAAGGGACTCAGCAGCAAACTGACCGAAGGAGCGACCGTCACGCTGAACCTGGAAGAGGGAACTGTGACCATTGAGTCCACGGGCGAGATCCTGCCGGCGGAACCCTTAAGCGGCAAGGCGCTGGAGATCCTGCGGGCCGGAGGAATCAAGCCTCTGATGCGCCGCCGGTTTGCCGGTGAATCCGATCCGTCTTAACGCTGCGCCAAGCTTTTTTTATTCGAGGATCGTCCCCTCCGGAGAACCATCGGGGTGGATGATTTTTATACAGAAAGAAATAATAAATGATACAGAGCCGCCGGATTGCACTGAGAACCTGATGCAAACCGGTGGCTCTGTCATTCATTATTCAAAGTAGTTTTTATGAATTTAATAGAGAATAAACCTTCTTAATTCTTTTTGGCTTTTAAACAGTGTTAGGATGGTCACAGAAAAGGATTACGAAACGGGGGAATCAAGATGAACTATTTTGAAGAAAGTCTGAAACTGCATGAAAAGGTTCGGGGAAAGATTGAAGTGGTCTCCAAGCTCAAGCTGGAAAACCGCGATGATCTGAGCCTGGCATATACGCCCGGTGTGGCGGAACCCTGCCGCCGGATTCACGCCAATGAAGAGGATGTCTACAAGTACACCGCCAAGGGAAACCTGGTAGCAGTCGTCACGGACGGCACTGCGGTTCTGGGGCTGGGAGACATTGGTCCCAAAGCCGCTCTTCCGGTCATGGAGGGAAAAGCGATTCTGTTCAAGGAATTCGGCAATGTCGACGCGTTCCCGATCTGCCTGGACACCACCGACGTGGACGAAATCGTCCGGACGGTGAAGCTGCTGTCACCGGGATTTGGCGGCATCAACCTGGAAGATATCGCAGCGCCCAGATGCTTCGAGATTGAAGCGAAGTTGAAACAGGAACTGGATATTCCGGTGTTCCATGATGACCAGCACGGCACAGCCATCGTGGTCCTGGCCGGAATGTTCAATGCACTCAAGCTGACCGGAAAAACCATGGGTGAGCTCAAGATCATCATCAATGGCGCCGGAGCGGCCGGAACAGCCATTGCGAACCTGCTGACGGCAGCGGGTGCTGAAAACATCATCGCCTGCGACCGCAGCGGAGCACTCTGGCTGGGGCGGGAAAAGATGAACGACGCGAAGAATGAGCTGGCGAAAGTCACCAATCCCAACAAGGAGCAGGGCAACCTGGCTCAGGTCATGAAACATGCCGATGTCTTCATTGGCGTATCCATGGCAGACGCGGTCTCTCAGGATATGGTCCGTTCCATGGCCAAGGATCCGATCATTCTGGCGATGGCCAATCCCTCACCGGAAATCATGCCGCACCTGGCACTGGAAGCCGGAGCCCGCATCATGGGTACCGGCCGGTCCGATTTTCCCAACCAGATCAACAATGTACTGGTATTCCCAGGTGTGTTCCGCGGAGCACTGGACGTTCGTGCCCGTGAAATCAACATGGAGATGAAAATCGCGGCGGCCAGAGCCATCGCCGACTACATCGATGAAAAGGATCTGAGAGAGGATTACATCATCCCATCGACCTTGGACAAAAAGGTAGCGGATGCTGTCGCCAAGGCGACGAGCGAGGCGGCCAGAGCGACCGGCGTCGCCAGACGGTAGACAGGACATAGAAAAAATATAGATATTACTGGAGGAAATATGAAAGATTATAAGATTATGGGGCTCTCGCTCCCCGTTTACTTCGGACTTCTGGCCGTTCTGCTGGGAGCCATCGCTTTGGGGGTTCTGCCCAAGGGAATGATCGGTGCCTTCCTCTTCATGATGGTTGTCGGGGCCCTGCTGGATGTCATCGGCAACAATACCCCCATCGTCAAGACCTTCTTTGGCGGCGGCCCCATTGTAATCATCTTCGGCTCGGCAGCGCTCGTTTATTTCAACATCCTGCCCAAAGAAGTCACCGATAATGTCACGACCTTCATGAAGGGCGGTGGATTCCTTGATTTCTACATTGCGGCTCTGATCACCGGATCCATCCTGGGCATGAGCAAAAAGCTCCTGATGAAAGCGGCCATCCGCTATTTCCCAACCATTCTCGGCGGCGTTGCGGTTGCCTTGGGACTGGTTGCCCTGGGCGGCCTGATTTTCGGGCAGTCACCGGCTGAATCCATCGCATACATCGGAATTCCGATCATGGGCGGCGGAATGGGTGCCGGAGCGGTGCCTCTGGCTGAAGTATTCGGCAAAGGCCTGAACATGCCCGCGGAAGACATTCTGTCCCGTCTGGTACCCGCGGTTGCCCTGGGCAATGCGATCGCCATCGTATTTGGCGGAATCCTGGATCGGGTGGGGAAAAAATACCCCAGCCTTACCGGCAATGGCAAGCTCATGGAAATCGGCGAAGAAGATCTGAAAGTCGCTGACAAGGAAACTTCATTATCCCTGAAGGATTTCGGCATCGGCATTGCCGTAGCCACCGCCTTCTTTACCTTCGGCAACATCGTAGGCGACCTGTTCGTCCGCTTCCTCAACCTTGATATCCATCCCTACGCCTGGATGATTATCTCCGTTGCGATTGCCAAATCCGTGAACCTGCTGCCAGCCAAGCTGGAAGATGCCTGCGCCAACTGGTACCAGTTCGTAGCCACCAACTGGACCGCAGCCCTGCTCATGGGAATAGGAATTGCCTACACCGATCTGGGACAGGTCATCTCGGCCTTCAGTCCGGTCTACCTGGTGCTGGTATTCCTGGTTGTCCTGGGTGCTGTCCTTGGTACAGCCATCGTTGGCAAAATGGTCGGGTTCTATCCCATCGAAGCAGCCATTACGGCAGGCCTGTGCATGGCGAATATGGGAGGAACCGGCGACGTGGCGGTTCTTACCGCGGCACACCGGATGGAACTGATGCCCTTTGCGCAGATTTCTTCCCGCCTGGGCGGTGCGTTCATCATCCTTCTCGCCACCCTCATCGTCCCAATCTTCTTCTAGAGAGACTCACCCTTCACTCGCAGTGATTTCACAGGGAGTCCCATAACATAAAACGACCCAAAGGATCTGGTTCTCAATGATCTGCCCCTTTGTCTGCCTGACAGGGATCAGAACATGAAAGAGCCGGATCCTTTGCGCTTTGCGGGAAAGACGACGTTTCGCTGAGGGAAATTTTGCAAGATTGCAACAGAGAAAGCTCTGCTTACATCCGGCAATAGGAGTCAGGTCGGAGAATCATCGAACGTTAATTTGTCAGCAAAATAAATAAAGATTGTTTAATTATTATTTAAATCATTTATATCACGGCGCAGGTGATTGTGACCGGGTTTCGGGAATGCAATAGTTCCTCTATAAAGCAAGGAAAGGGGATATACCATGAACAAATTCGTATCAGCATTGATGTCGGCTGTCCTGTGTCTGGGGATTGCAGGCTGCTCCGCAGGAGGCGCATCTACCACTGCGGCAGGTACAGGCGCAGCAGTCACAGCTGCGGGAACCACTGCCACCGGATCCGGCGCTGCCGGGACTGCTTTTCAAGCGGGCACCTATGAAGCGGAAGAAAAGGGCCATAACGGTCCGATCAAAGTCAAAGTCACAGTCACCGATTCGGCCATCGAGGCCATTGAAGCCGATGCCAGCCTTGAGACCAAGGGACTGGGCGATGCTGCCGTAGAAAAGATCAAGGGACAGATTCTGGAGAGCCAGGGACTGGGCGTTGATCTGGTGACCGGTGCTACGGTTTCCAGCAAGGGCTTTCTCGCGGCGGTGGTCAGCGCCCTGACTCAGGCCGGTGCCGATGTAGAGCATCTCAAGACCATCAAGCCGGCAGCCAATGCCGTGAAGGTGGAAGATCAGGAAGCAGATATTGTCGTTATCGGTGCCGGCGGTGCCGGAATGGCTGCTGCCGTGGAAGCGGCTTCTGCCGGAAAGAAAGTCATCGTTCTGGAAAAAATGCCGATTGTCGGCGGAAACACCAGCCGGGCCACCGGCGGGATGAACGCAGCCGGTACCAGCATTCAGGCGGCTGCCGGAATCAAGGATGATGTGGATACGTTCTACAATGACACCTTTGCCGGCGGCAAGGAAGAGAATGATCCGGAGCTGCTGAGAATTCTTGTGGACCAATCCGCTTCGGCCGTTGACTGGGTAAATGAACTGGGAGCCGGTCTCACCCGGGTATCTCTTTCCGGCGGCGCCACCAACCCCCGGATTCATACGCCGGAAGACGGTTCTGCCGTCGGCCCCGTCGTCGTTCGTGTCCTGTCTGAGAAGCTAGCTCAGCAGAAGGTTCAGATCATGACGGAAACTACTGCCGTGGATCTGATGGAAGAAGGGGAAGTATGCACGGGCGTTGTTGCTCAGACCAAGGACGGCTCCACCTTCAAGATCAAATCCAAAGCTGTGATTCTCGCAACCGGAGGTTTCGGCGCCAACAGCGAAATGGTTAAATCCTTCCGTCCCGACCTGGTCGGATTCTCCACCACCAACCACAGCGGAGCCACCGGAGACGGACTGAAGCTGGCTGAGGATCTGGAAGCCGATTTGGACGACATCGAATTCATCCAGATTCACCCGACTACGGATCCCAAATCTGGCTACATGTTCACCGAAGGCCTGCGCGGCGACGGGGCCATCCTGGTTAACCAGGACGGAAAGCGCTTCATTGACGAACTCCAGACGCGCGATGTAGTCTCTGCCAGCATTCTGGAACAGACCGGAGGCGTTGCCTATCTGGTGACCAATGAAGCGATGCGGAAAGAGAATGCCGCTCTGGCCGGCTACATCACCAAGGGCTATGCCCAGGAATGCACTTCACTGGCTGATGCCGCGGCTTTCCTGAAGGTGGATGCCAAGGTCGTGGAAGAAACCATGAGCGCTTACAACAAGGCGGTAGAGACAGGAAAAGATGAGCTCTTTGGCCGGACGCATCTGTCCGTATCCCTGGCGGAAGGTCCTTTCTACCTTCTCAAAGTTACACCGAGCATCCACCACACCATGGGCGGACTCAAGATCGATAAGCAGGCTCATGTCCTCAACGAAGACGGCGAGATCATCCAGGGTCTGTACGCTGCCGGTGAAGTCACCGGAGGCATCCACGGCGCCAACCGCATCGGCGGCAACGCCGTCACCGACATCATCGTGTTTGGACGGATCGCGGGTCAGACCGCAGCTGCTGAAGTAAAATAAATACCAATTATCTCCCCATAATTGAGCAGGCACCGGAACGCATCAGACGATGCATTCCGGTGCCTGCTGACGGTATTGCCTGCTGACGGTATTGCCTGCTGACGGTATTGCCTGGGATACGGGGTGGCTCGCAATGAAGGAGATCTGATGCGGATTTTTGAATATGACATAATCCGGCTTGTATTACCATCCTCCGGGCTGACTGCCGATGGAGCGGTTTTTGAAATCTCCCGGCAGGAAATAAGTGCCGGCAACCTGGAAATATCCTCATAACCGGTTACGGTGCATGCCGGTTCAGCCCTGACGAACGGTCCGGTGCATGATTCTGCCGTCTCTGCTCCGGCCGATATCCTGCTCGACTCCCCGCCCAGGGCGGCTGTTGATCACCCCTTGAGTAAGATGAACGGAAGAATATATTCCCATTCCTTTCAAGACGAGGATCTGGATCTGGCATTTTATGCCATGGCAGCTTCCGAGTCTGTCAGGGAAGAATTTGAAACGAACATCTTGAAGAATGCTGTCATAGGCTTCAAAAAATGATTCGGGACAGAGTTGGTCACTCTATCCCGAATCATTTTATTTTATCGACGATCCTGTCCCCGGATGGGTCGGAGGTTCCAGAACATTTACTCCGAGACCGGCCTGGCTGGCCGTTGCTCAAGCAGCTTCGGATCTGAAATATACTTTTCGAGAAGGCGGAAGGAGCGGGTCATATAGACACCGTCACAGATCCGCTCATCGGTGGTGATCCCGACTTGAACACAATTTTTAATGACAATAGAATGGCCTTCCACCACCGGCAGATCCATATTCTTGCCCAGGGCGATAAATATGCCTGTGGTTCCGAAATCATATAAGTGATGAAAAATATAGTCTGACTTGATGGATTTCAAATGGGTGATAAACAGACTGGTGTGGAAGGGACTGATTTTAATGAGGCTTTCCGGCAGGAGATTGAGCTTGTCCAGGCCTTTCAAGGTCTTAACCAAAATTTTCTTGACGAAATGGGGCAGGGACATCATGGTCTGGATCAGCTGATCTTCCTCTGTGGCGGTATGGGAAAGGGCTTTCGCAATCTCTGCATCGATGATCTGCGCCATTTCAAAGATCGTTTCCTGGCCGGTGAACTGGAACTTGACCGTTGTCTCTTCACCGTCCTCCCGAAACGAGCGCTTGATAGCCATGGAAATACTGATGCCCTTGCGCTGATAGATGCGGCTGCTCATAATAAAGCGGTTCAGCTGCGGACGTTCGGCCAGCACTCGAACAGAGGCTGCAATGAATAGATGGAGATAGCGAAGCTGACGCCCTTCCTCTTTCTTTTCCAGGATATAGCGGTCAATCGGTTCTGTGAAAAAGATTCGCTTGGCAAAATTTTGCGCATCACTGCGCCGTTCCATGATATAGGGAATCATCTCCACAAAGGGATCCAATGAGGTTAATCGGGTGCCGTCGCTGCGTTTCATCGTTCCTCCGCCTTGAGCCATCGCATCATATTTATTGCGGACTCTCTTTCTTTTCATCTTATGCTGATTCCGGACAGTCTGTCACGAGAAATCATGCAGTTCAAGGACTTTTGGCAACTCAGGCCAAGCTGATTTTGTATGATCAGTGATGGATTTATCTGGAATAGTAGCTTCGATGGAGTTCATGAACTTTCTCTGCCAGATCAGGAACCGGGCCTTCTGCCAAAGTGTCACGGATCACTTCTTCAATTGAAAGATTTCTTACGCGTGTGGGGGCTGCGCCCAGTTCTGTCAGCCATTGCACCAGCTGTCGGGAGGAGCTGGCATACACGATCCGACCCAGTCCTACCCAGCCGTGCGCCGCAGCGCACATGGGGCAGTGCTCCCCGGAGGTATAAACCGTAGCCCGGCTCCGTTCCTCCGGGGTCATGTGAGCTGCCGCCCATTTCGCCAGCGCGAATTCCGGATGATTGGTGTGATCGCCACCGCCGACATGGTTGTGATCTTCTGCCAATACTTCGCCGCTTTCCGCGACGAGGACTGATCCAAAGGGCTGGTCTCCCTTCTCCAGGGCCGTTCTGGCCAGTTCGACGCATCGCTCCAGGTGTTTTCGGTCTGTGCTGCTGATCATGAAATAATCTCCTTCCTCGTTGTTTTTCCTTCATTATACCGAAAGTAAGTGGGTATCGGACAGATATTTACCGGATCAGAAGGATTGCAACCTAAAATTTAGAAGGATCGCAGCCTGAAATTAGAAACGGAAAGATAGAAGCAATGACAGGAACCAACCTGTTCCCAAAAAGGAACAGGGGATCCGGAGCGTCTGACTGACAGGCGGCTCAGGATCCCGATGCTGCATTCATTTCTTTTGGTGCGGTCACTTTGACCTAATTCTCAGTGCTGAAATTAAATTCCAGCAGACCTGCGGACGCCTGGCTGAAAATGTCCCAGCCGGTGGCGGATGATTCCAGGTTCTCCTGTACGATCTCATGCCGGAAGCTGTTGGAAAAGTCGAAATCCTTGTTCAAATTGTTGTTGGTCGTGTTGTTCATGATAAATCCTCCTCGTTTCAAATAAGTGGTTTCCTGCAGTGACAGGTGCCATCCGGTGGAACCTGCCTGGTCTTGCCTGATCTTCTGAATAAGGAAATAAAAAAGCCTCGTCTCAGAAGATATCCTTCTTTTGAGACGAAACTGCTGATCAGCTCCGCGGTACCACTCAAATTGCATGGCTGTTTACCATGCCGCTCGTTGGGCCTTTATCGGTCCCGGACGTTAACGCCGTCCAGCGTGCGGGTCTACTGCCGTTGGGATATTCAGCCCTTTGGTTTCTTCCGCCGCTCGGAAGAGAGATCCCTGAAGGTTTCCGGTATCCGCTCACAGCCAGTACGGACTCTCTGCAACCATTGTTCCTTCAGCGTTTCTTCGTCATCGCTTTCCAAGAATTTATCATGGGTGATTAATGAAGTCAATAGCGTTTTCTAATTATTGCGAGTAGTTCAATAATGAATGCATGTAAAGCTTACCAGAATATCAACATCATAAGAATATTATTGTGAATCATTATTTTGATGGAACTTAAGCCTCCGGTCAAAAACGGCCATTTTTTGACCGGAGCATCATCAGTCGCAGTCCAGCGGTCATGAAAAACACTTCCTTTTCTTTCCTTCGTCCCCTAGAATGAACTTAAACAGATGCCGGGAACGGTCATCGAAGTTTGAATCGAACCGGATCTCAGGCTCGGGAGGAAGATTGATGCGATTATTCATAGCAATCAGGTTTTCTCAGGAAACCGGCTCCAAACTCACTGGGCTGCGCGATGAAGTCCGGCTTCATTCACAGCGCGGCAGATTCACCACTGCGGAAAATTTGCACCTGACCCTGGTATTTCTGGGCGAGTGCGATGAAAGACAGACCGCTGCCGTCCGGTCAGTCCTGGATGAGGTGCGGTTCGATCCGTTCCCCATCATCATAGATCGGGTGGGCAGATTCCAGCGCAATCGCCGAGACATCTGGTGGGCCGGCGTGGGTGAGAATGAGGCGCTGCAGGCTTTGCAGCTGGATCTGACGGAGCGGCTCTTACGGGCGGGGTTTTCATTGGAACAGCGCGCGTACAGGCCCCATATCACACTCGGCCGGGACATCCTCACGAACTTTCCGCCCTGGACTATTCAACCATTAGTGGACAGAGTTCATACTGTTGAACTGATGAAATCAGAACAGGTGGAAGGGACACTGACCTATACACCAATTTACTCAAAACCAGGCAATGCCGGGCAGCGGGGGACGAAACTTGCAGAACAATGATTCAAAGGATCCGAGTGATTCTTAACGAAACGAACCTTCAGGGAGGAATTTTATTGTGAAACGATCCAGAAAAGAACTGACTGGGATGATTATGATCGCGATTGCATTAATCATCGCCGGGGTGAGCTACTTGATGCTGCCGGATGTAATGATCGTTCAAATTGGACTGGATGGGAAGGGCAGCAACACGCTGCCGAAGCTTCCCGGCCTGCTGATCCCACTGGCCATCAGTACGGTTTCTTCGATTCAGTATATGAAGAGCAAGACATCCGAAGGGGTCAAGAATCTGATGTTTGCTGTCCTTGGTCTTGGCATTGGCGTGTTCGCGTTTGTGATCAACTTCGGCAGATAGATAATTAAAATCACGGCCGCTCAAGATTTGGGCGGACAGCTCATAGTGAGGCTCAGTCCCATCAGTTGAAACCGAAGATTCTGTCTGGAACCACAGGCTTAAACAGAAGGCTACTGACATGTCCTTAAAGTCATGGAACACTGCAGGAGGAACGCATGGATTTCAATACGACTACAGACCAGTACGGAGACACCAGCCGGTTTATCTCACTGTTCAACGAGCTGGATGACTATATGGGAACCCGACTCTGTCAGGAGCATGGGTCATGGAGCGATATGAATCATATCCCGTTCATGGATAAACTAAGGGAACTGACCGGATATCAGGTCATTCGGGCGGAACATCTTCATGAACTGAGGGAAATGGCTCAGCTGCGCAACGCGATCCTCCACGGCTATGGCAAAGCACCGGGTGTGAACCCGAAGGTGATCGCCATTCCGCTGAAAACCACGGTGGATCGCTTTGAAGAAATTTGCCGGGTGATCATGAATCCGCCAAAAGTATATCCTGCCATTTCAGTCCCTTTGCACGCAATGGCTGCAACCACCCTGGATCAGAGTTTGCAGTCCGTCGTAAACCGGATGATCGCAGGAAATTTCAGTTACATTCCGGTGCTGGAGAATGGGCGTCTGATTGGCGTCTTCAGCCAGGAAACATTGTTTAACATGCTGGCCGATCAAGAGGAATACATTCTGGAGAAAGAACTGCCGCTGCGTGATTTTGAAACCTACATCAAATCGGAAAAACATGTGAATGAAAGCTTTGGATTTATTCCCAAATCCCTGTCGATTTCAGAAGCAGAGGCCGAATTTGCCGCCGGACGCCCTAATCAGCGACTGGAAGTGCTGTTCATCACAGAAAACGGAAATTCTGCCGAGAAGCTCCTGGGCATGACCACATTATGGGATTTGATGAATTACCGGGCAGAGAAGAAAGGCCTGTTTTAGGAGCCTGGAAGAAACATGGCCTGGAGCAGGCAGAGTGAATGAACAATTGAATGGCAGAATGATAGATGGACTATTTGGATGATAAAATGATATTAGAATGAATGATTAAACACAAAAGATTACTCAGAAACGAGGAGAAAGAATGAAGGCGAAAAAACTGACGAACCGGCCCGCGGCAAATCTTGCAGGACAAACGACAGCCAGAAAAATCGTGAAGGACACTCCCCCGGTGATCTACGAGGAAAGAGAGTATTATCCGGTCATGGTTGAACTGGCACATCTGCTGGAAAAAACCCATGCAATATATCACGAGGATGAGATTATCCAGCGAATCCGGCTTCTGGAAGAGGAGCAGCCGGAAGGAAAAGGATCAAACGGTCTTCTTTGGCAATCGATTGGAGATGAGGTAAATCTTCTTCTCGACGAACGGGCTTTTTCAACGTTCGAGGAGATCCTGAAGGACTATCTCGATCCGGCATTGCTCCAAAACCTGAGTAAGTTCCTGGAGCAAACCAATGAGAAAAGACGTTCAGCCTTTGAATCTGCCAGTGAAGAAGAGAAACAGCAATATAAGAAGATCCATGTGGTTTCTTTGAATTAGCGAGGCTGATTTGACCGTGCAGACTCCGGATCTGATCATCAGTGAATGCCAGGATAATAAGTCCCGAAAATATCTCCGGGTTAAGCCATGGGCTGAGCTCCTGGTATATTGATGGGTATAACCGGAGAGGTGCTTTGTTATTGAGCCATTGAATGAATCATTGGATGAACGACAGAGTAAACCGTTGAATGTCGCAGAATGGCGTCGAATGGCGTCGAATGAATTAAATCAATGCAAAACAAAAGCCGGATGCGAATCCGGCTTTTGCTGTTGCATGATGGTATCTTCTTTTGGTAGCCTAGACTGCGGTGTATCCGCCGTCAATCGGCAGGATCACGCCGGTGACATAGGAAGCTTCGTCACTGGCCAGGAAGATGGCTCCGGCATTGAGTTCGCCTTCTTTGCCGTAGCGTCCCATGGGGACTGTGCCTTTCATATAGGCCTGGAATGACTCCGTATTGAGCGTGTCCACCGTGAGTTCGGTTGCGAAATAGCCGGGACAGATCGCATTGCAGGTGATGCTGTATTTGGCCAGTTCAGCGGCAACGGCCCGGGTGAAGTTCACGACTCCGCCCTTGGAGGCATGATAGGCGACGGTATCGATGGCGGTATTGCCCACCAGGCCATACATGGAGGCGATGTTGATGATTCGGCCGTAGTTGTTCTTCTTCATGATGTTTGCGAATGCGCGGGTTACCAGGAATACGCTCTTCAGATCGGCGTCCATGGTGAAATCCCATTCTTCATCGGTCATGTTGAGAACGCCGGCATTTTTGGCGGAACCGGCATTGTTGACCAGGACATCGACTCTGCCAAAGGCAGCTTCTACTTCCTGAGCGGCCTGATTCACAGCCTTTGGATCGGTCACATCGCACTGGACGGTGACGCAGCGAACCCCGAGTTCTTCAAGTTCCTTCGCCAGCGTGTCCAGCTTTTCCTTGCGTCTGGCCAAAAGTGCCAGGTCAGCGCCCTGGGCGGCGAAACCTCTGGCCATCTGTGCTCCCAGTCCGGATGAGGCGCCGGTGATGACAACCACTCTGTTTTTGAGATTAAACATGTCCAATTCCTCCTGAAGGATAAAATTCATTGTTTGATAGTATTATATCAAATTATTGATAAAAAGACCGCACTTGGTGAAAAAATAGTTATGAATTTATCATTTCTATAAATAAAATCAATGATCTGATTATTTTAGAGTGATTCCATCAAGATTGAAATGGCAAACCCTGTTGAAGGGCAGTTTCAGTGCTCATTGACAGTGGGACTTGATATATCACTGGGACGACTCCCGAATCCGGATTCCAACCGGATTCCCCCAGGTACGACCGGAATGCGTAACATATCAGCCAGAACTATTGAAAAACAGGGGGTCGGAGAGGGGGATTACGTCAGAACTTTCACCATATCAAGGGAGCTGATGATAATTATGAAACATAATGACGGGATAAAAATCCGGAAAGCCAAAGGTAATATGGCTTTCCGGATTCTTGGTTGATGACTATAAGGGACTGGGCGGTCAGCGAACGGAGGGGTCCTCTGTCTGGCTGGACAAGGCGGTCATGGCGCTGAAGATCTTCTCCGGGGTCATCGGCAAATCCCGGATGGAGGCGCCGGTGGCGTTCAGGATCGCGCCGGCAATGGCCGGAGGCGGAGTGTTGATGACCACTTCACCGATGGATTTGACACCGAAGGGACCAGAGGGTTCGTAGCTTGATTCGAAGGCCACCCGGATGGTTCCGACATCGAGGCGGGTGGGGATTTTGTATTGCATCAGGGAGTTGTTGTATAGCTGGCCTTTGTCGCTGTACTGGATATCTTCATACAGCGCCATGCCAATGCCCTGGGCAATTCCCCCTTCGGCCTGAATCCGGGCGATGTTCGAATTGACGACGGTGCCGCAGTCCACAACGCCGACGTAATCGATGAGGTCGATGGTTCCGGTTTCCTGATCGATTTCCACTTCAGCCATGCCGACCATGAAGGGGGGCGGGGAGAAGGCGGAGCAATGGGACTCTGTGGCATAGAGAGTATTCTGGTGACCGGCCATATTCCGATTGGCCAGATCCTTCAGCGAAATCGAGGCATTGGTTTGTGCGTGGTAGACGCGAATTCCGTCAAAGTCCACTTCATCCAGCCCGCATTTCAACGCTTTGGCACCGGCCTCCCGGATCTTTAAAACCAGCGCTTCACACGTCTTGACGGTGGCCATGCCGGTGATGTAGGCGGTGCTGGAAGCGTAGGAGCCTTTGTCATAGGGCGAAGTGTCCGTATCGACCCCATGTACGACAATATCATCCACGGAACAGTTGAGGCATTCAGCGGCTACCTGGGCCAGGCTGGTGTCGCATCCGGTGCCCATATCGGCTGCGCCGATGCTGAGCGAGTAGAAGCCATCGTCATTCACTTTCAACGAGACAGCAGCGGTATCCAGGTGCGTGATGCCGGAGCCCTGCATGGCCATGGCTACCCCAACGCTGCGGATCTTGCCGTTGCCAAGATCACGGGCTGGATATTTCTCGTCCCATTTCATCATTTCCTTAGCTCGGGCCATGCAGCGATCCAAGGCGCAGCTGTTGAGCTGCTCGCCGTAATAGGCCGGCATGATCTGCCCTTCGCGGACCATATTCAGCTCCCGCAGCTTGACCGGATCCCAGTCCATTTTCCGGGCCAGTTCGTTCACCGCGGACTCCACGGCGAATAGTCCCTGGGGCGCGCCGTAACCGCGGTAGGCACCGGCAGACATCACATTGGTATACACAACGTCAAAACGGAATCGGAACGCATCCGCTTTGCCATAAAGCGGAATCGACTTATAGGCAGAAAGTTCCACCGTGGTGGGACCGTGTTCTCCATAAGCGCCCGTATTGGACAGGGTATACAGGTCGATGGCTCGGATGATGCCGTCCTTGGTGGCGCCAACCCGGACCTTCAGGATATTTTCATGCCGCGGTGATCCGGCGATGTGTGATTCCTGGCGGCTGTAAACCAGCAGAGCCCCTTTTCCGGTCTTCATGGTAACCAGAGCCGGGTACATCTCCATGACAGCGCTTTGCTTGGCACCGAACCCTCCGCCGACTCGGGGTTTTATGACGCGGATCTGACCCTTGGGGATTCCCAGGGCATGGGAAAGAATGCGACGGACATGAAAGGGGACCTGGGTGGACGAGAGGCAGGTCAGCCGGCCATAGACATCCTGATAGGTGTAGGTCCGGAAGGTCTCCATCATCGCCTGGTTATTCGCCTTGGTATGATAGGTTTCCTCCACCACATAATCACAGCCGGCCAGCACGGCTTCCACATCGCCGTGTTCCTTCTGACCGCTGGCTGCCAGATTGCGCCGGTTGTCGGCTCCCACCGGAACCAGGCTCTTCCAGTTGTCCTCGGGATGGATCAGAATGGGATGGTCCTTGGCGATCATCGGATCCAGCAGGGGTTCCAGCACCTCATAGCTGACCCGGATCAGACTCATGGCCTTATCTACGAGTTTCGCGTCGGTTCCGGCAACGATGGCTACGGGATCGCCTACAAAGCGCAGGTGCCGATCCAGGATCAGCCGGTCATAGGGGCTTGGTTCCGGATAGGTCTGACCGGCCAGTGTGAATCGCTCATTCGGAACATCCTGCCAGGTCAGAACGCATTCGATGCCGGGCAGGGCCAGTGCCTGGGATGCGTCGATTTCTGTGATGAGGGCGTGAGCATGGGGACTCCTCAGAAGTTTTACCACCAGGGCATCCTTCGGCGTGAGGTCCGCCGTATAGACCGGCTTGCCCGTGACCAGCGCCATGGCATCTTTTTTCCGGATGGGCTTATTCAGCTGCTTCATGTTTATTTGCCCTCCTTGCGTTGAGATAGTTGCGGATGGCCCGCTTTTGTCCCATATAGCCGGTGCAGCGGCACAGGTTGCCGGACAGGTAATGAGCGATGGCCTCATCATCGGGCTGATCCAGTTCCCGGGTCATGGCCAGAACACTCATGACGATGCCGGGACTGCAGAAACCGCACTGTTCTGCGCCTTCGTCTGCCAGGAATACACCAAATTCAGCGGCTTCTTTCTGAAGTCCCTCCAAGGTCAGGACCTGCTTTCCGTCGACTCGGGCAGCCAGAGTCGAACAGGACAGAATCGGCCGGTTGTCCAGCATGACGGTACACAGACCGCAGCTGGAGGTCTCGCAGCCTCGTTTGACGCTGAGACAGCCATTGTCTCGGAGAAAGTCGATCAGGAGCGTGTCATCGGCGATTTCCCGCTCGATGTCCTTCCCGTTTAATTTCAGATGGATGATCATGCCTTTGTACCTCCCAGAATTTGCTCAAGACCTCTCCGGATATAGACCTGAGCCAGATGCCGGCGATATTCCGCGCTGCTCCTCATGTCCTTACCGAAGGATAATTGTGAGACCGCCTGCTGTGCCAGTGAATCCGGATCAGCCGCAGCGTCATCCGACAGGGTGAGCTCTACCAGGGCAGCCTTCATGGGACGCGCGCCGACAGAAATATAAACCGTTTGATTCCTGCATGCTGCTGCTACGGCAATGACTGGAAAATCTGTCCGGGTATTTCTTTGGGACAGATAGGCAGCGGTTCGGTTGTCGCGCCGGATAATAATCCGGACCAGTATGTCATTGTCGAGCTTCTGATTGACAAAGACTGTTAGTGGGACCAGCCCGCCCTGATACAGTTCAACCCGGGTGTCCAGTGCCAGCAGGCTGGTCAGGACGTCTGAAAAGCCATAACGGCCAAAGACGCTGCCGCCTACCGTTGCCCCATTCCTGAACTGGACTCCAACCAGAGAGCCCAGGGCTTTGGCGAAATATCCAGGGAACTGGCGATTGATTTCAGGGTGCAGTTCCAGCATTCTGAGGGTGCACATGCAGCCGATCCGGAATTCTTCCGGAGTGACTTCGATCTGATCCAGTCCCAACAGGGACAGATCAATCCCGGCAGCAACGGATCGATTGGCCATTTTCATCCACATGAATCCACCCAGAATCACATTGGATCTCTCCTGATTCAGGGTCCAGGCTTCGTTCAGGCTGCTGACCCGGATGATCCTCTCCATATTCATCATTTTGATTCCCCCTATGCATAGTTCATAGCTCAAAGTACAAGCTTATCGTTCCAAGTTCAATTTTATTGATCGTGGTCGGTAATTAGTGATTAGTAATTAGCAGCTGGCCGTTCGTAGTTAGCAGTTAGCAACTGGCAGTTAGCAGCTGGCAGTTAGCAGCTGGCAGTTAACAGCTGGCTTGTAGCAGTTAACAGATGGCAGGTATCAGCTGACAGTTAGCTGAGAGTAGTTCATTGTTATGAGTTCATGATTCTTTGTCATTGAACATGTATGGCTGGCCGGTCTCTTGTCAGAAATTGACGATGCGATTGATCGCGAACTGTTCAGACTGGTCATTTACGAAGGTTTTTTTATGGGAATGACATTTTGTTCGTTTTGAATATTATACGTTATTAATGCATTTTTCTCTACTCAGGAAGTACGAGGATCATCGACGGATCTTCCTGAGTCAGTCCAGAAAGCATCGGATTTTTGCGCAGGCAGGGAAAGACTGTCTTGGAAAAAAACAGGTTCAAGAGGAAAGGTAGTGTTTTTGAGATAGTTGATTCCTGATTCCTGATTCCTGATTTCAAAAATTGGGTTTTCTTCGGGTGGATCGCCAGATGGGATGGTGAAGGGCAGGAAGATACATGGATAAATATTCTCGTTATGTAAATATCTATCCAATGGACTGAGCGGCTCATGTCGGGGTGATATACCTATTTATTCGATAGATGCAAGTTTATCGATGAAAGGAATCATTATTGCCCTTGGCTTATGGCGCAACTTCTAAGATTATAAGGTTGTATTCTATGCTGATTTTTTCGAAATACCATGAAAAATCATCTTTTATCCAGGTTTTTCCAAGGAAAAGACAATGGTCAAAATGCAGGAAATAAAAACTAAAACTGCATTTTTATCTCTTTCCCCTTGACATGATTGATTGCAACAATATACAATTTGACCAAGAAATCAAGAGAATTCAGGAGGATCAAACATGAACAAGAAATGGATCACTTTCATCGGGGCTGTGCTGTTGTCAGCCGCACTGCTGGCATCCTGTTCGGCCAGCGGAGCTGCCAAGCAGACCGTGAAACTGGCAACCGGAGGCAACACGGGAACCTATTATGCCTTTGGGACGGCGGTTGGTCAGATTCTGGGAGAAAAATCCGGAGTCAGCTTCAATATTCAGTCCACCGGAGCTTCCAAGGCGAATATCCAGCTAATCTCCGCGAAGGAAGTCAACATGGCCATCGTTCAGAATGACGTCATGGACTATGCCTTTAATGGCACGGATCTGTTCGCCACCGACGGTGCGGTAAAAGGTTTTTCAGCCATGGCCGGACTTTACGCGGAAGTGGTTCAGATTGTAGTGGATCCTGAGGCGGGAATAAAAACCATCGCCGACCTGAAAGGCAAGAGCGTCTCCGTCGGAGATGCGGGCAGCGGTGTGGAATTCAATGCCAAGCAGATTCTTGAAGCATACGGAGTGACTTTTGAAGACATCAAGAAGCAGAACCTGAGTTTCGCCGCTTCGGCTGACGCCTTCAAGGATGATAAAATCGACGCGTTCTTCTGTACGGCCGGAGCGCCCACCACAGCTATCATGGATCTGGTCACCACCAAGCCGATCCAGATCCTGGGCGTGGAAGCTGACAAGGCCGCCGCGTTGAAGGCGGCGCACCCGTTCTATACCACTTATGAAATACCGGCTGGTACTTACAGCGGAGTCGATGCCGCGGTTACGACCCTGGCTGTGAAAGCTACCTTCATTGTGTCGGATGAGCTGGATCAGGATACGGTCTACAAACTGACAAAGGCACTGTTTGACAATCAGGACGCCATTGCCAAAGCTCATGCCAAGGGCAAGGAGCTCAGCACCGCCTACGCGGTGGAGGGCATCTCCATCAAGTTCCACCCCGGTGCCGAGAAATACTACAAGGAAGTAGGAGCCCTTAAATAAATGAGGCGGTTTCGTCTGTTTCTGAGTCTGGCTGTGCTTGCGATCCTGCTTCTTACCGGATGTACTCAGGAAACAATGCTGGTGCTGCGGGAACAGGCTTCCGGCCGGATGATTGCTCAATGGCCATTTTCTGAGGGAGAGATTTTCTCACTGGAATTTGTTCATTCGGTCAATCAGAGCCCGGTCATCGACGAACTCACCCGATCCGGCGATCGGCTGCTTCCGGTCCGGACAATCTACAGCGGCCTGGGGGCTGGAGTTCAAACCGAATTGGGACCGAGCGAAACGCTGACCTACGACAGGGATGGACGAATGGTGATTTCAGGCTTTCAAACCAAGATTGAAAGCCTGAATCTCATTGTAGGAACTGTTTCAGATCACACGCTGACATTGAAAGGCAGGACGCTGAGCCTGCGGGAACTCTGCGGCAGGAACGCTGCCGTTTCATTCACCATCGAGCCATAAGGGGAAGTAACATGAGTCAATTAAACCACAAACAACCTGAACCAGACACGACTGCTTCATCAGCGGAACAGCCTAAAGCAATTGAAGAACTGATGGCAGAATTCGACAAGGAGTCTGCAACGCGCCATTTTCGTGGTCGACCCAAAAAGATCATCCAGGCCTTATTCATCGGCTTTGCCCTGTACGTCTTTTGGATGACGCTGATTGCGACTCCGCCGGAACAGGTCCGACGGGCATCATTTATCGGCCTGCTGATTTTCCTGGGATTTCTGGTTTATCCCGTGAAGAAAGCCCACATTGAAAGGGTAAACTACATTCCCTGGTATGACTATGGGTTTGCACTTCTGGGATCCGGGGCCTTTTTCTATTATGTCATCAACTTTCAGACCATCGTGGCCAAGGCCATCAACATCGGGCCCGTGGAGATCGCGGTTGGAGTCATCGGCACACTGATGCTGATTGAACTTTGCCGTAGAGTGGTGGGTATCCCCATTCTGGTGGTCGCCTTATCCTTTGTGGTCTATGCCTTCTATAAGGGGCACTCTCTGAAACGGGTGATTCACCAGTTGTTCTATACGACAGATGGCATCATCGGCACCCCATTGGGCGTTGCCGCCACGTTTATCGTCCTGTTTATCATTCTGGGATCGTTCCTGGAGAAAACGGGAATTGGAAACTTCTTCATTGATCTGGCCAATTCCATCGCAGGCTATGCCTCCGGGGGTCCGGCCAAAGTAGCAGTCATTTCCAGTGCTTTGGAAGGAATGTATTCCGGAAGTTCCGTTGCAAATACGGTCGGCAGCGGCAGTGTCACCATCCCAATCATGAAAAAAACCGGCTACAAGCCCGAATTTGCCGCCGCGGTGGAAGCAGCCGCCTCCACCGGTGGTCAGATCATGCCTCCGATCATGGGTGCGGCGGCCTTCCTGATGGCTGAACTCACGGATACGCCGTATTCGGTCATTGCGGTGACAGCCATTCTGCCGGCCCTGCTCTATTTCACCGGAATTTTCATGATGATTCACTTTGAAGCTAAAAAGCTTGGTTTGAAAGGTCTTCCCAAAGAAACACTGCCCAATTTCTGGAAACTTCTGCTGAAGAAGGGATACCTGTTCCTGCCCATTCTCACACTGATCGCATTGATGAGTCTTGGCCGGACTCCGGCCAATTCAGCCGTTTACGCCATCCTGGCCGCAGTGATTGTCAGCATGTTTTCCAAGGAAACCAGAATGAGTCCGGCAACTTTTGCCGAAGCTCTGGCCGGGGGATCCCGCAATACCATGGGCGTTGCGGTAGCCTGCGCCATCGCCGGCATTATCGTGGGCATTGTTACGCTGACCGGACTGGGCCAGGACCTGCTCAATGTCCTGATGTCAGTGGCCGGAACCAGTAAATTCCTGGCCCTGTTCCTCACCATGGTCAGCTGCATCATCCTGGGAATGGGAGTTCCGACCACCGCCAACTACGTCATCATGGCAACCATCACCGCGCCCATCGTCATGAGCATGGGCGTCCCCATGCTGGCTGCCCACATGTTCGTGTTCTACTTCGGCATCGTGGCTGACATTACCCCGCCGGTAGCCCTGGCGGCCTATGCCGGATCCGCTATTGCCAAGTCGGATCCCTTCAAGACCGGAGTGACAGCAACCCGTCTTGCCATCACAGCCTTTATTGTGCCGTACATCTTTGCCTACAGTCCGGCCATGCTGCTCATTGATACGACCCCGCTGGCGGTGGTCCGGATCGTAATCACTTCCTTAGTAGGGATCTTTGGGATCGCTGCCGGAATGGAGGGTTGGATGTTCACCCGGATGGCCTGGTGGGAACGGATCCTGATTATCGGAGCCGGTCTATTATCCATCGATCCCAGTCCCATAACGGATATTTTGGGAGTCGGACTGATGGCAGCCATCATTTTCTATCAGTTCAGCAAAAGCAAGCGCACCGTAGAAGCAGCTGCCTGAATGAACTCCATCAAATACCAATCAGATCAATCCGTCCCGAAGACTTCCACTACGGCAGGTTTCGGGACGGATCTGTTGTTGTGATCATCGGATCGAACGAGACCTGGAAGCCGGAGTCATCGGGTTCCGCTTGGCAAGGCCGGCCATGATCCTGTACTGCTGGTTAAGCTGAGGCAGATCCTTGAGGTCAGAGTAATGGGAATGACGTAACTCCGATGACTTATCTCCGATGACGTAACTCCGATGACTTATCTCCCATGAGCTAAAGATAGTGCTCCCTGTTATGGGAGCCGACATCTCTGCAATGGTGTGCTGTGACGTTGTCTCATGTCTTTTTTAGGAAACATGGTCTGATTGGCTGGGCAGTGTTGCACTGGGGATCAGAACGAGTGGGTCTGTCGAGATTGATCTTGCAGCGGGATTCATTTTCTTGGCTGGATCAAGGCATGGATGAGTTATAACCCAAATTCCTGGGAATTCTATAGTCTACACTTCAAAGTGGAGAATGGTTTGAAGAAATTCCTCCGGTTCGATGGCGAACGCGCTAAGAATGTCCTTTTGTTTCCTGGTCAGTGGCTGGAGCAAACTGCAGCCTGATCCATAATCGGTCCGCTTGATCGTTCCCATCTGTTTGACCAACCGGTTGATGGATTTCTCCCCGCTGTTTTTCCCATGATTGGTCAAATCCGACCACAGAATAAGACTCAAAAAGGCGACAAAGGCTTTCCCTTCTGTCGTCTTTTCTGTGTGCGTCAGAAAGCGGTCATAGTCGATGCTGTTTTTTAAATTCTGGAAGGCCTTCTCCACCATGTCCCGTCGCCCATAAAGTCGTAGTGCCTCCTCTGCGCTCTTATCCTGGGTATTGCTCAGCAGGCAGAACATGCCGGCCAGCTCAATCATCTCGGTGATCTTCTCGTGATTGCGTTCGTACTCCTCAATCGGTGATGCATTGCGTGTCACATCATAATACTTGTTATACCGAGTAATACTGATGGGCTTCATCTGATTTTGCAGCTCTTCCTCGAGACGATCAACATGCTGGTAGATCCGGGCTTCTTCATCCGCCGCACTGGATGTGTTCAGGTAGATGTGGAGGGTATAGGGCAACTCATTGATCTGGATCACTTTGGACAGTCCATAGCAGCTGGTCTGGGGGATGTGATAACGAGAGTGACGGATCACCGCGGTTGCCTCGATTAATGCCTGACGATAGATTTTCTGGGATTTGGGAGCAGCCATCAGGAAATTGAGTTGGTTCTGGGCCATGAAGCTCAGATTGTCCAGGGTGAGAAAGCCTCGATCCATGATGTAGAACAAATCATTGAGACCGACCAATTCGCCCAATTCCATCATATAGGGGAAAAAGGCCTTGTCCACGATACTTCCGCTGTAGATCTCATAGCAAAGCGGGAGGGCTGTCTTGGTGCCATAGAGCATGCCGATGTTGAGTTGCGGTAGGGTTTCCTGATCCCGATTATAGCCGTACTCTGCCATTTGGATCTCCGCATAGGTCGATATGCTCGTCACATCATAAGCCAGGGTCTGTTCCTCGTCTTTGTGGAGAGCACTCCAGAGCTTAAAAAACCGAAAGCGCTGCTCTTCGCTGATCTGTGCAAACAGTTCGCTGCTGCGCTGGGAATTCAGACTGAGCCTTGTAGAAAGTAGGCTCTCCCGGATGAACAGATCCAGATTCATCATGACATTGCCTTCGCAGACCATATAGATGGCCATCGCCAAAAGCTCTTGTGCCTGCAAGGGAAATACCTGTTGTAAAGCCTTGGTCAATCCAATAGCCTCAGCTCGCTGCCACAACAGAGCGATATGACCAGCCGCCAGAACCTCTTGAGGCGGGGTCAGGGAAATGGCATCGACTGGCAGCGGATAGAACTCAGTGAATCGTTCATTGGGGATCATCCAACCGGGACGAGTAGGATCCTCTTTGCCAATGGCAACTTCCTTGGCTGTAGGGGTACCCAATGCGTTTCTGTAGCGTTTTTCGACATGATAGACGCGTCTGGGCTTATCCGGGCCATCTTTTTTGTAGGTGATGCGCTCCGTGGGAATTGGGATTGAAATATTGAGCATTGCCATAATATCCCTCCTCTGTAGACTACTTATATTGTAGTCTACAGAGGGGTAATAAGCAAGATAAAAATAAATTAAGTCACAGAGTCATCTCGTATGAAATCGGCTCTGTGACTTAATTCGAGGGAAATCCAACATCTATGTCACCCAATTGGGAGATCAAACCGAGGGTGTAGACTATACTATTTCCGGGAATTGGGGTTATAATACTTGGAAGAGAACCTGGGAGATACCAACAGGTTTCGAAAAAGGAGACACGATGGACAGCAGAAGTCAGCAATGGGAAATTCGCCGGGTACAGGTGGAGGATGCGCAAGCGATGTTGGATTATCTTGAGGTGGTTTCCGCTGAAAGTGATAACTTGACGTTTGGGCCAGGGGAATTTGGAATGAGCCTGGAACAGGAAGTTCTTTTTCTGGAAGCCGCCGTAAAGCAGGAGCGCACCCTTTTTTTGATAGCGATCGCAGAGGGAGAGATCGTGGGCAACCTGACCTTTCATTCAGGCAAGCGTCCGCGGATTGCCCATCTGGGGGAGTTGGGGATCACGGTTCGTCAGAAGTGGTGGGGGCAGGGCATCGCCCGGCAGCTGATTCAAGAGCTGATCCAATGGAGCGGACAAAACGGCATCCGGAAAATTAATCTGCGGGTGCGAAGCGACAATGAGCGAGCAATCCGGCTGTATCTTAGATTGGGATTTCAGGTGGAGGGAAAGCTGACCCGGGACTTACGAATCGATGGCTGCTTCTATGACGCACTGGCCATGGGCTTACAGGTCGATCCCGAATCTGAGCAGGAGCCAGCTTCATGGGGAACGCCGATCGATAGGGAATGATTCACAGATTGTTGACGGAATCGTCGCCTGGTGGAGAAAACTGAAGGGAATTCAGGTGGTATAATCGGGGCATAAAACATTCAATAGCTCAAGTTAACTCTTGGAAAGGAGCAACTGATGAAATCCATCATTCCATCCCTTTGCTTTCCGGACAATAACGGCGAGGAAGCGATTCATTACTATATCAGCGTTTTTCCTGACTCTGAGCTGGTGGAGCTGGTCAGGTATCCCCGAGAGGAACTGGATATCCATTTTCAGGGGATGACTGATAAAGTTCTCTCAGCACGGTTCAATCTGAATCATCAGCCGTTCCTTGGAACGGACGGAGGACCCTATTTTCAGTTTAGTGAAGCGATTTCCTTCACGATTGAGTGCAGGGATCAGGCGGAAATCGACTATTACTGGAGCAAATTATCTCATGTGCCCGAAGCGGAACAATGCGGCTGGTGCAAAGACCGGTTTGGCGTCTCCTGGCAGATTGTGCCTGACAACATGGCAAAACTCCTGGTTACAGACGAACAGATCCGCGCCATGATGGCCATGAAAAAGATCCTGGTCGATGAACTGAGGGCTGCCGGAGCTGGCAATCAGGATGAACCGGGAACAGTCGGAACGGGCAAGTAGTTTCGTTTGGAACACAGGTTCCGCTTCTGCCATAATAAACGGCCCATTGCCTGAAACAGGCAGTGGGCCGTTCGGTTCGATCGGGCAAAGGGCTTGGGCGGGAGAGGCAGCTACCTGAAAAAAGGAATATAATGGAGGAAACAGAAGAAATAAAAACCGGGGGAGATGATTCCATGAAAAACCACATGAGAGGAACGCTTGGATTCTTCCTGACCATTTGTCTGCTGGTACTGGCAACCGCCTGTTCCGGGGGATCCAGCTACAGTGTGATGAATCCCCGAACCTTTCCGCTGATGGATGGAATGGCCATGCGCTATTCCAAAATGAATGGGAAAAAAGCCGAAACCATTTTCGCGGTTCGGGGGACCCGGCCGGTCCTGGATGTCGAAGTGGAGACAGTGAGCGGTTCCATCGCCATCGTAGTGGCGAAGAATAATGCCAGGGATGTGGTGATTGACCGGTATGACAATGTTCAGACCTCGCAGTTTGCAATCACGCTGCCGGAACCCGGTGAATATTACGTCTGGGTGGAAGCCAAGGATCATCAGGGCTCATTCTGGATTGAACTTCGACCGTCTCAATAAATATCGGAGCCGACGGGTTGAGCGGATGAACTGGATGTCTTGTGATTTTCTTTCACTCCGGATTCGTTCCGGAGCAGTCTGTGCCGGGATGAGTTCCATGATTGGATTGATCAGGTGATTGAGTACTGCGAAAATTATTGCGAAGAGGGAGTGATTCCGGAAATCTGGAATCATTCTTTTTTTTTCCTTTTATTGTAATATTTTAAGGTAACGGATAAAGATAAAATCGAGGATGGTCCAAACGTTCTGATTCATGTCGGAGAAGAAGGAACATCTAAGAAAAGTTGTTGAGATAACTAACTTTTCCTTCATTGCATTCTTTTTATTAAAATATTAACCGTGATATCATTAAGTTGACAAAAACTTAATGAAAGAGAGGCGACATGATGAAACGAAAATTAATCGCGCTATTTCTTTCGACATTGATGATTCTCTTGGGATGCGACACCGGCGGAGGCACGAATACAACAACAGCACTGACTACGGCTCCTTCAAGCACGACAGCAATCACTACTTCAGGACAAACTCAGCCTGCCACCACCACTGGCCAGGCACAGCAATATAAAGACGGAACGTATACCGCCGAGGCTTCGGGCTATGGCGGGCCGGTCAGCGTTTCCATCACCTTAGCAGGGGATGAGGCAACCAAGGTTGAAGCAGTGGGAGCTACTGAAACGGCTGAAATTGGCGGCAAGGCACTTCCGGTACTGGCTGAACGGATCCAAGCCGCTAACAACAGCAAGATCGACATTGTTTCAGGTGCTACGATGACTTCTCAGGCGGTGATTCAAGCTGCCGCGGATTGTTTCCGACAGGCGGAAGCAACGAAAACCGAAGTATCGGTCAAGATGAAGCCGGGAACCTACACGGCCAAGGCGGTCGGTTTCAGTCTGGCTTATCCGACAGTTGTGGAAGTGGATGTGACCGAGGACAAAATCACTGCCGTTCGGCTGACGGATCAATCCGGCGATACAACCACCATGATCGATACCGTAGAGAAGGCACTGTTTCCGCGAATCGTGGAGGCTCAAAGCGTGGGAATCGATGGTGTTACTGGCGCTACATCAACCAGCAATGCTGCCAAGCTGGCGGTTGAAGACTGCCTGAAACAGGCGCTGAAGGCGGGCGGATCTTCCGAGGATGCGCTGCTGCAGTTTATCAAGGTCGTAAAACCAGAGCTCACTCAGAAAGAACTGACGACGGATGTTCTGGTGGTAGGCATGGGCGGTGCGGGAACCTACACGGCTCTGCGGGCAGCAGAGGAGGGTGCCAAGGTTCTGGCCATTGAAAAACAGGCCCGGTACGGCGGAACAACGGCACTGACTTCCGAAATCATGTCAATCAATCCGCCCAAAGTAAAAAAACAATATAACGGCGGCAAAGATTACACCGACGCCGATGCGTTATACAAAGCCTGGTGGGAGTATACGGAAGGCGACGCGAAAAAGGAAATGCTGGATCTTTTCTTTGCCAAGTCCGGAGAAGCTTTTGACTGGCTGGCTTTGGAACAAGGCATTGTCTTTGATTTTGATGCCAAACCTGGATTTACGCCACAGGACTGGTACGAAGTGAAATTCCAGTGGTACTTTAAAACGGACAAACGGGGCGAAGTCGCAGCTAACTTTGATCGCCTGGTCGAAAAGTTCAAGAGCCTGGGCGGTGACTATATGCTGGAGACGGAAGCCACCGAGCTGATCACGGATGATCAGGGCGCAGTCGTTGGAGTAAAAGCCCATAACAAAGTCACGAATACAGACTACACCATCAAAGCCAAAGCGGTGGTAATGGCCACGGGCGGATTCCTTGGCAACGGGGACATGCTGAAGAAGTATCTGTCTGATCAGTACTATCCGCTGAAGGGTGAATGGAAGGTATATGGCAGTGCCCGGAATGACGGAAAAATGATTCAGGCTGCCATTGACAACGGAGCGGCTACCTATAATATCGGCATGCCTCCGGAAGTCCATATGTCCGGTTCGGCTGCTTTCCTGCAGCCAGGTCTGGGATTTAAGGTGAACTACCTGGAAGGCACCTACAGTGCTATCACAGGGAAGCCGGAAGCCTGGTCGGTGGCCGATCTCCCGATGTTTATGGGAATTTCTTCCGACAGTCTGGCAGTCGGACTGGATGGCAAGCGGTTTGCCTCGGAAACCGGAATTTCCATGCTGGATCCATGGCGGGCCGGCCCCAATTACTACAGTATCTGGAGCACCGAGCAGATCAATAAGATTCGGGACAACGGATTCAAGAACCAGCCGGGAGGACCCGCTTCGCGGTATCTCGGATACAATGGTCCCATTCCGAAAAATACACCGCTTCCTGAAGCGTTCGATGTTCTGGAGGCAGCGGTGAAGGAAGGTTTTGTCTTCAAAGCGGAAACCATTGAAGAGCTGGCAGGTCTGATCGGCATTCAGCCGGACATTCTGGCAAAGACGGTTGCTGATTACAACGGCTACGTCGGAAGCGGTACCGATACGGAGTTTAAAAAACCCGCAGAATTCCTCGTCAAAATAGGCGAAGGACCTTATTATGCGGTGAAAATGGCCAGTTATTCCTACAATACTTGTGCCGGACTCGATGTCAATTCGGATCTGCAGGTGTTGAAAACTTCTGGCGATCCCATTCCCGGGCTGTATGCCGTAGGCAGTGACAGTGCCGGTGTGCTCTTCAGCGAGAAAAAACCCTATGTGACTTTTGGCGGAGCCAATAACGGCTGGGTGCTGACCTCAGGGTACATCTGCGGAGAAAGCGCTGCAAAATATGTAAAGAGCAAATAGAGCTCTGGACGAAAGTCCGGACAAAGCATATCAAGAATCCTCAGGGGCTGATTCAATGTTCGGTCCCTGATTTTTTCGGAGTTTTTCAGAGTTTTTCAGAGTTTTTCGGAGCTTTTTCGGAGTTCTATCAGGGTTCTATCGTGGTTCTATTGTGCGTATTCGCGGTTCATTGGAGCTTCATTCGAGTTTCTTTCCTCGCTCGTCCACGGTTCTGGGTATAATGCCGGTTAAAGGATGAACTGATGCGAAATCATCGAATAATTTCTTGATTCCAGTGATAAAATGTAAGCAGGACATCAATTAATACAAAGGAATGACAGGATATGAACAATAAATCTTATTTCAGGTACGCCACTGAATCGGACGTGCCGTTAATTTTGGACTTTATTAAGAAACTGGCTGATTATGAAAAAATGTCAGATGAGGTCATCGCGACGGAGGATTTGCTGAACGAATGGCTGTTTGAGCGGAACAAGGCCGAAGTTCTGTTTCTGGTGGTCGATGAGAAAGAAGTAGGCTTTGCGCTGTTCTTTCATAATTTTTCCACATTTTTGGGTAGGGCCGGCATCTATCTGGAAGACTTATTTGTTCTGGAGGAACACCGCAAGAAGGGCTATGGCAGGGCAATTCTGCGAAAACTTGCCCAAATCGCACGGGAAAGAGGGTGCGGACGGCTGGAATGGTGGTGTCTGGACTGGAATAAGCCCAGCATCGATTTTTATCGCTCCCTGGGGGCACAGCCCATGGAGGACTGGACGGTATTTCGACTCTCAGGCAGTACGCTGCTTCAGGTGGCTGAGCAGGAAGATGAGTCGCTGGAATTGACGTAAGAAGGAGTGACATATGCAATATTTAGTAACCGGTATTATTTTGATTTTAGCATTAATTGCGATCCGGGTTTCCAACAAGCACGGAATACCGGCGCTGCTGCTGTTCATCGTCCTGGGAATGGGCTTTGGCGCGTTGGGCATACAGTTCAACGACTATGAATTCTCGGATGGATTCGCGACCGTCGCGCTGATGGTAATCATGTTCTACGGTGGATTTGGCACCCGATGGAAGATGGCGCGGCCGGTTGCCAAAGAGGCCATCGTCCTGAGTTCGCTCGGTGTACTGGCCACCGCCGTCATCACAGGCTTATTCTGCCATTTTGTTCTGGGGTTAAGTCTGCTGGAGGGCCTGCTCATCGGATCCATCGTAGGTTCCACTGACTTTGCCAGTGTCTCCAACATCCTGCGTTCCAAGAACCTGAATTTAAAGTACAGTACAGCCCCGATGCTGGAGCTGGAAAGCGGATCCAATGACCCGACGGCCTATACCATGACCATGGTGTTCCTGTCGCTTATTATCGGATCCGATGTATCCATTCCGCTCCTGATTATTTCACAGATCGCCATTGGCCTGGGCCTGGGCGCCGTATTCGCTCTCAGCATGGGCTATCTGTTCCGCAGCATGAGAATCCGGGCGGATGGTCTGTATGCGGTATTTATGGCAGCGGCAATTCTTGTCACCTTTGCGACAACCGGACTGCTGGGCGGAAATGGATTCCTGGCACTGTATATTCTCGGCATCTATCTGGGCAATATGGAATTCCACGGCAAACGGGAAATAGTCTTCTTCTTTGATGGATTTACGGAGATCATGCAGATCGGACTTTTCTTTATATTAGGTCTGCTGTCTGATTTCAGCAGTTTCCTGGCAGCCTTTCCCATGGCCCTGGGCATTATGCTTTTTATGACGCTTATTGCCAGACCCCTGACGGTCTACGGCCTGATGCTGCCCTTCGGCCTGAAGAAAAATCAGCTGAATATTCTGTCCCTGGCGGGAATCCGGGGTGCGGCGGCGATTGCTTTTGCGATCATGGCGGTTAACAGCGGTGCCTCGGTATCGGTGGACATTTACCACATTGTGTTCGGAGTGTGTCTGTTGTCTTCCCTCATTCAGGGTTCGCTGATGCCGGTGGCGGCAAAGCGCTGGGCAATGCTTGATCCCAATGATACGGTGCTCCAGACCTTTAATTACTACCAGGACAAGGCACAAATCGGCTTTCTGGAAACCAGGATTGAACCGGGCAGCAGCCTGATTGGAACCAGAGTGCGGGACCTGAATCTGACGTTTGACTTTATTGTCGCCAAGATTGACCGGGGCGGCCAGACAATCATTCCCAGAGGGGATACCATCATTCGCGAGGGCGATTTGATCATTCTGGGAGGGGAAACACATTTTGATGAAAGCGGCCAGGAACTGATTGAATTTTCAATTCCCCACGGACATCAGTGGCAGAACCGGAGGATCCAGGACCTGAACGATCTGGAACATCGTCTGATTATCATGGTACAGCGACAGGGTGCCCATATTATTGTGCCGGATGGGGAAACCGTTCTGCAGGAGGATGACAAAGTACTGATGATCGAGGTGAATCACAAAAACCATTCACAGAAGAAGGAAGGACGCACGAGCGGACTAAGCCGTCTCCGGAACAATCTCATGAACAGAAAATAAAGCGATTGAAGTGTATGTCCGTTGGTC
Organism: Clostridiaceae bacterium HFYG-1003; assembly: GCA_024579835.1. Taxonomy (NCBI): domain Bacteria; kingdom Bacillati; phylum Bacillota; class Clostridia; order Eubacteriales; family Clostridiaceae; species Clostridiaceae bacterium HFYG-1003. The sequence continues at coordinate 2,094,349 of CP102060.1, read as the reverse complement.
TGCAAGACCAAGACACGATGGATACAGTTAAACAGATCGGTGTTGCAGCTGCTTCATCGAGAGGAGGAGGGGGAGATGCTTCATGATGTATATCAGGATTATGGCCAGTACTTCTATGTGCCAATGACTCAGGCCTGCAGTCTGGCAGTGCCTGTTACTCTGGGCTGCAGCTGGAACCGGTGCCTCTATTGTGATCTGAATCATAACCAGACTTTTCGATTTTTGGGTTTCACAGACATTGAGAAAAAACTGGAAGCTCTAAAAGCACATTACAGCCAGTCCAGACGCCCCGTGGAGCGAATTGTTCTGGCGGGCGGCAATCCCTTTTGTCTTGACGCAAAGACGCTGATTCGGATTGCTCAGCTGGTGAAAGCAAGCTTCCCGCAGGTAAAGACGATCAGCAGCTTTGCCCGGGTTGACGATGTCCTCAGAAAAAGTCCGGAGGAGCTGCTGGAACTCAAAAATCATGGGTATGGAAACCTCTCCCTCGGAGTCGAATCGGGGAATGATGAAATTCTGGATTTTCACAAAAAGGGCGTCACCAGGCAGGAAACCCAGGCGGCTCTGCTGGCTCTGGAAGAGGCCGGTATAAGCTACTCAACCTACATCATGCTTGGGCTTGGGGGAAAGCGGTTGAGCCGGGAGAATGCATTGGATACCGCCAGTCTTTTGTCCCAGGTGAACCCTGAAGTGATCTGTGTCGTCACCCTGGTCCTGTTCAAGGACGCCAAGCTGATCGAAAAAGTCAGAACCAGAGAGTTTGCCCGGCTGAATGTCCTCGATTCAATCCGGGAGGAGCAGCTGCTGCTGGAGCATCTGAATATGCGAAACACCATATTCAACGGGACGCATAAAACGAATGCCCTGATTCTGAAAGGAAAGCTTCCGGAGCAGAAAAGCCGATTGCTGGATCGAATTTCTCAAGTTATTTTTAACTGGTCGGATCGTGATATGAGATCAAAAGATATGGCCAAGTGGACCCGGTGGTCTCTGGAATAACAAACAAAGCGGAATTACGTCAAGTATTAATTAGAAAACAGGAAAAAGACGGATTCGTGGTCCAAAATCTGCATCCCGATCAAAATCAGAAGAGAATGGTATGGCATTTCAAATGATAGGTAGTTTCGATAGGAATACACCCTGCAATCAGAAAACCAGTGAGCTGGTTGCGGGTGTTTTTGTGTTTTTAGTGCTGCTGAATTCTCCCATTTCCGATCGGGTGTTTCAAACGACAATAGTATCAATTGGCTATGTGCCGGTTGATCGACATGAAGATGCCATGATCGGGTCCATGACGATTTCTGAAAATATGATGCTGCGATCCAGTATGCAGGTTCGCAAATGATGCGATCCTGCTTTTTCCTTAAAATACTTCTCATTTTTCAAAAAAGTACCATGTGGTATGATGGATTCAACATATTGAGTCAGGTATAACATCGTAATACTAAGCATCCATACTGGACCCAAGATTCACCAAAATGGACGAATGTAAAAACTGAGTGAGGGATGAGTTATGAGCTATTTGGTCTGGCTGTCCTTTTTTTCGTACAACTTGATAACTTCCATCACCCCGGGTCCTATTAACATTGTCGCCATGAATGCTGCCGGCTACTTTGGTTTCCGAAAAAGTCGTTCCATTTTTGGGGGACTTGTCCTGGGATTACTGGCGGTTCTGTTGCTGTGCGGATTGTTCAGTGCCACCTTATCTGAGATCCTTCCCCAAATGCTCAAATACATGAAATACATCGGGAGCGGCTATATTGTCTGGATCGCATGGACCATTGTGCGAAGCCGGCCATCTGCCGGAACAGCCCAGGCTGCGGAACTTGACTTTCAACGCGCATTTTTCCTGCAGTTTTTCAATGTCAAAGCCTACATCTGGGCGATCACTGTATACACCGCCTATGTTTTGCCGTATGATTCCAGCCTGCCGAATGTTCTTGCCTTTGCCGGACTCATGCTTCTCATCGCAACCCTTTGTGCTCTGATCTGGGCTCTTGCCGGAGCTCTGCTCAGCAGTGTGCTGAAGAAATACTGGGGGGCAGCCAACGGAGTGATGGCTCTGATGCTGTTCTACAGTGCCATCAGTCTATTGCTGGCTTAATATGTAAGTGGGCTGTTCATTGTTGAACAGCCCATTCTTAACTATTAATCTAGGGTAATCATTTCTATTCAGTAATTAATGGTTATTGGAATTAACTTCCTGTTCTTAATCATTCATTTCGGCTCGATCATATTTTTATGGGATTGCGGGTTTCTGATGTACATCTTTCGGCTGACATCAAATAGCTTCAGCAGAATGATTCATCGTCAGAACATCCGCCCAGATGCATTTCCATCCGAGCGTGAGCTTCGTCATTAGTTCACAAATATTGCCGAAGTGGGGGTGTATATTCAACCGGCCAATCCCACGTATTTTGTGATTTATCGTAATTATAAAGATTGGGTCTATTTCATAGCAACTAATTTGGTGTCCTCTTCTGAGAAATAGTCATCCATATTACTACTTAATCCACTTGCTTTCCATGCTTGATCAAAAGTTATATTTTTCGTATTACTCAAAAAAATAAACGTGCTGTCTTTGACTGCATTATTCATTCTTCCTGTAATTTCTAATCTGCATTTATAGGTATAATCATCTGTTTTCCAAGTGCCATCACTCATTTCATAATATTTAACCATGGTTACCAACTTATTCGATTTAAAATAATCATCAACAAGTTCTAATTCAGTCACCTCATAATTAGTAACAATAGATGGCGCTTTTTGAGAACACCCAACCCATGCAAGAACAAAGGTTAAGCAAATTACCATTGATATTATCCTCTTCATTTTAAATCACATCCTTAACTTAAGATTTTTGCGACCAACGGAATTGCTGGTCGATTTCAATATTCCCGACATTTTCATTCAATTGAGTTTTTAATGCATCAGAAAAAGATATGCTCTCTGTTGTTGTCCCTTTGAATATTTAGTAAAATCTACCATACTAAATATTCATTCTATTAATTAACAGATAAATCCTTTACATATTTAATTTTTCTGGATGATGACTTGAGAAGCCCTTCTTAGAAAAACATATGGTCTTTTTGACTCTGGGTGCAATAGCAGTTTGGGTCATTAATGCGAGGGATTCAAAAAACATCAAATAATAAGAGATTATTTTTTCATAGTTTCCTCTATTTCAATTAGTATGTGTTAAAATTGTCTAATTTATCATCATAATATCACGAATGTGCGTTCAATGAAATAATTTATTTTATTTGATTGTGTCAGGAATTTTGCTTAAAGCAATGAGTCCGTTTCTCAGGACTAATCATTAAAGTGATATTCATAAAGAAAGCTCAATGTGGGGATCCAGTTTTGGCTGGATCCCCATATTGAGAGACATTAAAGGTTGTTTCGTCTCAGAAAATCAGCGATCAGCGGACCGGTAGCGGTGATCAGATGACCCTTGTCGGTCAGATGAATTTCTGCATGGGGGACTGCCTGTTTCAGTCGATCCGAGGCTGCTGCCGTGTCCATTGTCGCATCGTCTGTCCCTGAAAGGTACAGCACAGGCATGGATAGAACAGAAAGCTCCTGATCGCTCAGTAGGGGCAAAGGTCCTGTGTAGGGAATGAAGTGAGTCATAATCAGATTCATGAAGTCGAGAACTTCCTGCGGCAGATGGGCGTCTCCGAGGATGGATCGGATCAGCGGGTCATGGTCGGGCGCACCTTGTGCAAGGCGGAGGCTGTCCTTCAGGAACGATTCTTTTGGCTGCACCAATCCGGAAGGCGCCAGGAGGGCAAGGGCTGCCACCCGTTCCGGAAAGGCTGAGGCAAATCGCAGTGCCATCCACCCTCCCAGGGAATTTCCGACCAGGATCGCCTGGTCAATGGTCAGAGTGTCCAATAGTTCCCTGAGCCATAGAGTTGTTTCACCCCCTGCCAGATCCATACGGCGAGAATCGCTGTTCCCCGGCTCACCGGGAGTGTCTGCTGCCAGTACATGATAATAGGGTGCCAGGACAGGGAAGTCTCCCAGCCAGGAAGCACTGTTGCTGGCGGAACCGTGCAGAAGGATGAGGGGTGCATGAGAAGGGGCGCCGGCTTCCAGGATAAAGGTGTTGCCGTAGGGCGTTGGGATCAGTCTCTGGGGGCAGGGCACCTGCCCGAGGATCTTTTGGTAGCTGGACCGGATTCGATCCAGACCTTCCTGCGATCGAAAGGGGAAAAAAGTGTCCATAAGAACTCCTTTATTGCCTAATCGGCATAGATCTCCAGGGCTCCGAGTATGACAGACAGAAATCCAATGGATCCCCAAAGATTTATGCGAAGCGTATGCTCGGGTTCAATATATTGAGTGGTCATTGAGGATTGTCCGTATTCCCGAGGTTTTGAGTTCATGGCAGCGTTCATGGCATTGATGATCCGAACCGCCTCATCCATTCCTGAGACCGAAATGTCGATCACCGAAGACGCTTTGGCCGGTTTCTTTTCATGGATTCCAGCGGGAACAGAGGCAGGGATTGCCGGAGTCCCTTCTGTGAACCGACTGAGATCATGTCCTGAGATGCGCCAGCTTTTCCCGATTTTCGCTGCTGCGAGTTTTCCTTCGCGAATGTAGCGCTGGATCGTTTTCGGGTGGATGCTCAGCAGTTTCGCTACTTCGTCCACAGTAAAGTAGGCATGTTCCATTACTTATCACTCCTTAATGTTCCTTATATGGTAATAATAGGAAATTATAGGCAACTTGTCAGCAGAACAAATCGGATTTATTTTAGAATAGTGAAATAATGGATTGTGCCTCTGCTGCTGAAACTATTTTCGTCTTGAACCCAGCTCCCTTCAGCGAGCCGGGGTAAGCTTGCAATGTTTTTTAAAAATCTCTGTCCTTATCGGATCCCTTCGAAGTATTCCATTCACGACTTCATCTGCTGTATCATGAGTACATATGAACTCAGAAAGCTGATTGCGCGATGGGCGTATGTTCACAGTGACGGATGAAGGAACAGAGGTATTTTCTTACCTCAGCAGCAAAAAAAGGAGCAAACATGATTCTGCTTATTAGCGGTGCATCTCATACCGGAAAGACCTGCCTCGCCCAGCGCCTGCTGGAGAAACTGCAATGGCCCTATTATTCCATTGACCATTTGAAGATGGGGTTAATCCGCAGCGGACAAACCAGCCTGACTCCTTCGGATGATCGGGAGCTGACGGAGTATTTATGGCCGATTCTTCGGGAACTGATAAAGACAGCCATTGAAAACAGCCAGAATTTGATCTTGGAGGGTTGCTATATTCCATTTTCCTGGAAAAATGACTTTACCGATCAATATCTGGAACACATTCGTTTCCACTGTCTCATCATGAGTCCTCACTATATTGAACGCCATTTTGACCGCATTACTGAGTATGCCGCTGTCATTGAGGCAAGAATTAATAATGCCTGGGTGAACAAGGATCAGCTGATCCGTGACAATCAATATTATCTGGAACATTGCCTGCGTCATAACCTGGCATACACTCTCATCGATGAAGTATATCCAGAGACAGGATACATGGTTGATCAAATCATTCCGCTGCTTGGACAACCAGATAGTTAATTTGGAGATCTGTCGGGACTCGAACGGGGATCTTCGGGGAATGCGGCAGGGCAAGCTTAGGAGCGGGCTCTTTTCTGATTCCCCCGGGAAGCATGGTATGATAGAACAGATACTGGCTCTGCATTGGATTATGCTTGGCCTTCAACACAATAATCAACATATGGCTTGTTGGCGGTATGCGATCCGCCACAGGGGTTATTTTTTTTGAGGCAATATTGCCCATGCCATCAGGGGGGATACGATGGAAATTGCAGACATATTAGAGGGGATTCCATTGGGAGTTCATATCATCGATAAGAACGGGATCACGGTGTTCTACAACAGCGCCTGCCGAAAAATCGACAATATTCGCCCTAGCGTGGAAGTTTTGGGGCGTCCGGTTACAAAACTGGTCGAAGACGGGGTCTTGTCAAAATCGATTGGACTGGATGTTTTGGAAAGCAACTTATTCAAGGATGAAATCCAGGTAGTCAATGGAAAACAGGTATACAGTCAGGGCACACCGCTGTTTGACCGAAACCATCAGCTGCGGATGGTGGTTGTGACCTGCATGGATATTCCATATTTAAAGAAAATGGAAACAAAGCTGAGCGAACTGCAGGCATTCAGTGCAAAGCTTATGGAACAGCTTTCTCTAATCGGAACAGAGGATCTGCTCATATCGTCCAGCCCGTGCATGGAAAAAGTAAAAAAACTCGCGGACAAGGCTGCCCGGTTTGATTCCAATGTCCTGATTACCGGTGAATCCGGGGTAGGGAAAGGGGTTGTCTTTACCTACATTCACAACAGATCCAGCCGATACAACCAACCGAAAATCAGTCTGAACTGTGCCGCGATTCCGGAGGCACTGTTTGAGTCTGAATTGTTCGGGTATGAAGCAGGTTCCTTTACCGGGGCTCAGAAGAACGGGAAATTAGGACTGCTTGATCTGGCCAGTGAAGGGACCCTGTTCCTGGATGAAATCGGCGATCTGTCGTTGGCGAACCAGGCGAAACTGCTCAAAGTCATGCAGGAAAAAAAGTACATGGCAGTGGGTGGACTGAAAGAGAAGACATCCAATGTACGAATTATTGCTGCGACGAATCGGGATTTGAAAGAGATGGTCAGGCAGGAAAAATTCAGAGAGGACCTGTTTTACCGGATCAATGTGTTTCCTATCCACATTCCTCCCCTGCGGGAACGCAGGGAAGATATCGTGTCGCTCACAAGATTCCTGCTGCGGCGGAAAAATGAGGAATACGGAATGAACAAGTCCTTGGCCGGGGAAGTCTACCGAGCGTTCTATTCCATGCCATGGCCAGGGAACGTGAGAGAACTGGAAAATTTTATCGAATGCCTGATTCTGACCACAGACGAGGATGAAATTCACCTTAATGATGTCAAACTGCTGCGCAGCGACCGGGACATTCCATCGGTCAGCATCCGTGATTTATCTTATGATGAAATGATGGAAGAATTTGAGATCAATCTGATTAAAAATCTATTTGAAAAGCATGAAACAGTTAAAGAAATCTCTCAAAATTATCATATCAATGAAAGTACTCTGCGGAAGAAATTGAAAAAATACGGTCTCACTCTCCCGAAATTAAAATAAATCGGAAAATATTCCGCTGGAACGGAAATTTTTCCGATGTATGGAATCGTGATCTGGCAACGGTTTCGGAGATATATGGACATTTTCATTAAATCGTTTTCCGGAAAGTCCGAAGAAAAGGCCTGATTATGCTTCAAATAGTGCATTTTCCTCTTGGCACGGATTTTGCTTATTAAATAAGTGAAATAATTTAACTTCCTGGAGGGAACTATGGAACAAAAAGATTTAAGCAAGAAACCAGCTACTGCCTTTGCGTCACCGAGATTCTGCAATGTCGGAAATTTCATGAGAATGCAGCGGTTTGACAGCGCGGAGGGACTCGACTTTGCGATTTACGGCATTCCGTTTGATACAGCATCCTCCTATCGCTCCGGTGCCAGATTCGGCCCTCAGGGGATTCGAAACATCTCCGTCATGATGAAGACAAACAATCCGGTTCATGAAGTGAACATCCTGGATTACCTCAAGGGCGCTGACCTGGGGGATGTCAATGTGGTACCCGGCTATATCCACCCGACCTATGAGCGGATTGAGGAATTTACTTCCAGCATTATTCAGCACGATTGCCTGCCGATTGCCTTGGGGGGTGACCACTCCGTTACTCTCGGAGAACTTCGCGCCATCGCGAAGAAGCATGGACCGGTCAGTCTGGTTCACTTTGATTCCCACGCGGATATTAATGATGAAGTGTTCGGCGAAAAGTACAACCACGGTACCCCGTTCCGCCGGGCGATTGAAGAAGGCCTGATTGATCCGCATAAATCCATTCAGATTGGCATGAGAGGATCCCTCTACGACGCTGGGGAATTCAAGCTGGCTGCCAGCCTTGGCCTGACATTGATTCCCACTCACCAGGTCAGAGAAATGGGTCTTCCCGCAGTAATTGAACTCATTAAGAAGACTGTTGGAGATAACAAAGCGTTCCTCACGTTTGACATTGATTTTGTTGACCCGGCCTATGCTCCGGCTACCGGAACCCCGGAAGTGGGCGGCTATACCAGTTACGAGGCCATCAGCCTGATTCGCGGAATATCCGATCTGAATTATGTGGGCTTTGACATTGTCGAAGTCGCACCGATTTATGATCATGCGGAAGTCACTTCGCTTTTGGCGGCGAACCTCGTGTTTGAGTTCATTTCCGGACTGGCTCTTCAAAGAAAAAATAAAAGTGAGTAATGGTGGTATAAATTGGATAAAGTGCTAGAGAAAGAAACGGTGTTCGCTTCTAAAAGACGACCCCTGTCGATGAAAGAAATTAAAGAACAGAACTTGGATCTGAATGACCTGGCTGTGATCGATTCCTTCGACCTTTCCAAAAAAGACTTTTCTGCAGGCATTTTAAAAGGGATCCTGTTTACGGCCATTGCCATCCTGATCTTCTTCGTTCCTGTCACATTTAATGGCAAGACGGATATGGTGTTCGGCATCATGTACAACTTCTTCGTCACATCCCTGGGAGATGTCGGACTGTGGATGGTCACACTACTTGTATGCGCAACGGGAGTCCTCAGTGTGTATGGGAAATATATTGCCAAAGACGGGTTCCTGAGAAATTACTTTAAAGAAGATTCCGCAGTTCATCCACTGCTCTATCTCTTAGGCGGGTTCTTCACCCTGGCGTTTACCTTGAATAAAACCACGCCTGTCAAGTTTCCCGAAGTAATTGTAGGCCCCGCAACCGGAGGAACGATCATTCCTGCGATCGTGGTCGCGGTGTTCTGGATCATTGTCGTAAGCGGTGTGTGCATGCCGTTTCTGCTGAACTACGGTTTTATTGATTTGATCGGATCCTTAATGGAACCTTTGATGAGACCGGTCTGGAAAGTGCCGGGCAGAGCTGCCGTAAACGCCATTGCCTCTTTTGTCAGTTCCTCCTCGGTGGGCGTTCTGATCACCAGCAAGCTGTATCGTCAGGGCGTGTATACCATCAAAGAAGCGGTTCTGGTTGTGACCGGTTTCAGTGCCGTCAGCGTCGGATTTGCCTATATGGTCATTCAGACCGCCGGACTGGAAGATCGCTTTTTAGCAGTCTACTTCTCATCGCTCTTCCTGACCATGGTCATCAGTGCTTTGATAGCCCGGATGCCCCCGTTCAATAAAAAAGAAGATGTTTATCTGGACGGGAAAGTCCAGACCGAAGAAGATCGGAGAACCACATCTGTCAGCGGAGAGAATATTTTTGTTACCGGTGTCCACCGGATGGCGAAAAAAGCCTACACAGCAAACCCGCTGCCCTCAGAAATTGTCTCGAGTCTGAAGGACGGAATGGAAGTCATTCCCAAGGTGCTGAGCCTGCTTGCAGCCGTTGGTACATCCTCACTGATTATTGCGGAAAAGACGCCGTTCTTTACATACCTGGGGAAAGTATTTGAACCATTGCTGCACCTGCTGCGCATCCCGAATGTTCAGGAAATCGCTCCTTCCTTCCCGGTTGGAATCGCGGAGATGTTCCTGCCCGTTCTTCTGATCAAGAACAACGTCGATCTGATCCATCCCGGAGCCAGATATGTCGTAGTTGCGGTATCCATCGTGCAGATTATCTTCTTCTCAGAAACCATCGTTGTGATGATGGCCACCAAACTTCCTCTGAAGTTATGGGAACTGGTGGTTGTATTCTTTGAGAGAACCGTCCTTGGCATTATTTTCGCGGCTCTCTTCGCGAGACTGCTGGGATTCATGTAAGCACAAGTATTCTTATTTATCTCGGAGCAGGATCAAATGATCCTGCTCCGAGTGTTTTTACTATTTTCCGTCATCCGATGACTTCCTGTCGGGGTGTTCCAACAAGCGAAAATTATAAGTATCGTTCCAGGACATGAACAGCGGACGCAATGAACAGGTCCGGAGCGCAATAAAGTTAATTTTTATCGGATGGAGTGGGATCAGAGCGCAGGCTGTGTATAGTTAAAGTATGGTTTAAACTGGAGTCCCTGAAAAACGATCTGCTTCTAATGAACCAGTAAGATGTGACGGTGAGGTGATTAACATGAAACAAATCTGGAAAAAGATCCTGCTGGGCTTGCTGATCCTGATCCTGGCATTAACCGGCGCTTTCTTCGTATATGTGTCTGACTACTATCGGGCGGATGCTTCAGCCAAAGCGCTTCTGGAGACGGCAGACATTACGGAAAAGGACCGGTATCTGATTGTCGAATCGGATGTAGCCAGTGACACGGCCCTGATTTTCTACCCCGGTGGAAAAGTCGAATACCTGGCGTATTTGCCGCTGCTTGATCAGATCACAGAGCGAACCGGCATCACCTGTTTCCTGGTGGAAATGCCCTTCAACCTGGCCGTGTTTGATTCAAATGCAGCAGATCGGATCATGGCTCAACATCCCATGATTCAGAACTGGTATGTCGGCGGACATTCTTTGGGCGGAGCGATGGCCAGCCAGTACGCTTCGAGCAATCCTCAAAAGATCAAAGGCCTGATCCTGATGGGTGCTTACCTCTATGGCAATTATCCAGCCTCGAAAACATTGACAGTATATGGAACCCTGAATACGGAAGTGGCAGACAAGATCAACTATACGGAACATGTGATTGCCATAGAAGGCGGCAACCATGCCCAGTTCGGCAACTATGGCAAGCAGAAAGGGGACCTCGATGCCGCAATTTCGGCCGAATCCCAGCAGAACCAAACCGTTGAGGCGATCCGCCTGTTTCTGTCCAGTCAACAGTAGGGATGGGAATTATCTGCTGTAACAGGGATAATTTTATTCGAAGTTGTGCTGTAAGGGATTATGAAGCCTGCTGGTGGGAAAGTCGAATGGTTATCGGGCTTTACGAATTGTCCAGACAAAGTGGTATGATCGACCCAATAAATAAATGGGCTGGGTGATGAAAAATGCGTGTACTGGGCAAACTGATCCTGATGCTGCTGTTGATTCCGTTTTTCTTCCTGTTATTGATTTATTTCACTCTCCGTAGGCTAATCCAGCTGGCCGGATAGCGAAAAAGAAGCAACGAGCCGGATCCTCTCATGGGAGGATCCGGCTCGTCGCTTCTTGATGGGGGAGTTATTCTGTTATTCTGGTGAGCTCCGATACTTTCTCTTTCCGGGGATCACTCCCCGGACTCCGCCTTCCGGATCCGGCAGATCTCCCGGATATCTGGGAATCAGATGAATATGGAGATGGGGGATGGTCTGTCCGGCAGCCTGGCCCTGATTCACTCCGAAGTTGAAACCGGTGGGAGAAAATTGTTCTTCCAGGAGATTCTTGCATTCCTCGATGAATGGAAATAGAGTGCTTCGTTCCACTTCACTGAGTTCGAACAGGGTCTCGACATGGCGTTTGGGTATAACCAGGAGATGTCCCGGAGTAACCGGGTACTTGTCAAAGCGGGCATAGAAGTACTCATTCTCCTGGACGGGATGATCCTGGACCAGTTGACAAAAGAGGCAGCTTGTTTCTTTCATGGCTTGAGCTCCTTGAATGTTTGGTTGATTCTGGTGACATGAGTGGATTGCCTGAAGGATGTTCAGGTAGGTTTCTTTAGTAACCTCCGAGCGGGGCATAATAATGGATGAGATCTTCCTGCATCTGGCGGCGAAGATTCTCCAGACCGCCGTAGTGAGTCAGATCTTCCCACAATCGATGGTGAATCGAGATCTTTTTGAGATCTTTCGCATAGTAGAAGAAACGCTTGCGTTCGAATTTCTCAAAGGGGTTTGAAAGAAGACTGTTGGTCAGTGCTTTGTCATCCATCAGAAACTCCGGGTCATGGTAGGGGGAGCCGGGGCGGTCTACGGTTTTATTCTCTCTGATCCGATTGAGATAGAACTCGCGATAGGCGCTCAGTACACCGGTAATTTCGGCATCCCCGGTACTGTCTGCCTGTTTCAGCAGAGCCAGCAGAAAGACCATCTTGTAGCTGTAACTGTAGCTTCGCTCGGCAAGGAACTCCCAGAAGTCTTCCACGATGGTGGCTTCCGTGTGTTCCTTCAAACCTTTCGCCACCCGGATTATAGCGATCTGATCCGGATGGAACAGATCGACCGCGCTTCGGCCCATCGGGAGATGGACATCTGGGGTCAGTTCTCCGGTGTTGATCCAGCTTCGCACGGTTCCGGTGGATACAAACAGTTCCCGGGCCAGGGATTCCACCGACAGATACGATTCATAGAGCCGCTGCATGGTGAACAGCTCGTAGGGCTGCAGCTTCACCGGCTGTTCATGGGTGGTCCCAAGGATGACCAGCTCCTGACCAGCAACATCGGATCTGGGCACCAGATCCCCAAATGGCACGTACCAGGGCTGATTCAGCAGGGAATTCACTGACCAGGGACGGTTGCTGAGCTGGCCAAAGCTTCCGTAGCGGTCCACCACATCGATGACATACAATGCTTCCTTGCCCTCTGTCTTGCGGGTGCCCCGTCCCAGCTGCTGGGCATAGAGTACTCGGGACAGGGTTGGACGAGCCATGACGATGACCGAGGTGTGCGGTGCGTCCCAGCCTTCGGTCAGGAGGCTGCAGGTGCATAGGAACTGGAGCTGGCGTTCCATATATCGCCGAATCTTTTCGTATCGCCGGGGATCGGAACCATCCACGGACTCGGCGGTAAATCCGCGCAGCCGAAGAATTTTCGCCATTTCTTTCGCGTGAGCCACATTGACGCAGTACACCAGACCCGATTTCCCGGGAAGTCTGGAATAAAAATAAGTATGCAGGACATCGGCAATGAGCTCATTTCGGGAGTTGACCCGGATTCTTTTTTCCAGATCCGAGGAAACATAATCCCTGCCATTGAACCTTACTTCAGACAGGTCCAGCGTGCTCTCCAGGCGGAAGGCCCGGATCTGGCAGAGCAGGCCTTTTTGAATGGCCTCCTTCAGATCCAGTTTCTCCTCATAGCTCCCAAAAACTGATTCCAGCCGCCGTTCATCCAGGCGTTCGTCCGTTGCGGTCAGCCCCAGCAGGAACAGCGGCTGATAATGCTGGATGACTTTTTTCAGGATCGGAGCCGGTCCGTGATGAGCTTCATCCACCACGATATAGTGATATTGATTCACCGGTTCCCGGTGATATTGCCTTGCTATGGCAGCGTACGTCTGCACCTGAATGCGGCCGATCAATGTTTCAAAGGCGGCAGCGGCTTTCTGCCACTGGAGCACCAGATCGAGGGATGGCACCAGGATCAGCACGTCGAGCGAGCCATGAGCTGTGGCCACTCGAACCATGTCTTCCAGGGCGATGACGGTTTTTCCGGTGCCCGTCGGCAGGACAACCAGAGCAGACCGTTTTCCGGCGTCCCGGTCGGCCTGGAGCTGAGAAAGCTGATCTGCCTGATGCTCGTGCAGGGAAAAACCGCGAGAAGCTGACAGTGAGTACTGAATCAGGTAATCATCGAGATCACCCAAAAACTCCCGGAGCTCATCGGCGATTTTCTCCCGATGGAACAGGCTTTCCGTGTCCCATCGAAAGACAATCCCATGGGCAGCAACAATGGCATTCTGTTTTTTCAGAATGTGCTGATACCGTTCCTTGCCGATGATTTGCGGGTGATGGTAGCGGATGCCGTTTTCTTCGATGGCAATCCAGGTTCCATCCTTGCGAAACAGCGCGTAATCGACATATACGGTATTTCCCTGATCCGTCAGAAAAGCATATTCGCGTTTCAGATATTTTAATGCTTCCTCTCCGAAGGCATCGATAAAGCATTCCTCGAATCGATATTCCAACGGAGTAGGCTCCGCCAGCGTGCTCTCCCGATCCAGGGTCCGGGAGAGATCGTAGAGGTCCGAATCCGGAAAGCAGCCGGCCGATCGAAAGTCAGCCAGATTCTGATCCGACTCAAGAAAGCGATAGACTCTGCCATACAGGCGCATCCATTCATTCTGCTTCTGACAGTATCTTTTGTAGGTAAACGGCTCCCGCAGGATCGCGTCCCGGTCAATGACCACGACCCCGTCCGAGCCGTATGGCTGGACATAGGAGAGGGTCTCTCCATTATGTGTCAGGACATCCAAATGATCCGATGGCAGGTGAAACTGATCCATGAAGTTCTCCTCTTGGTTTCCACAACCTGGCAGATCATCTGACAGCCACTGCGCGCAGAGATTGCGCCAAGCAGATTTGCCAGGTCTCCCCTTTGCCAGGCTGCCTGTAACAATAGTTCTTCTTTCATTATAGCCGATTGTCTGGCGATGCTCTCACTGTAGATGCTACGTAACCCCCAGGAAAAGGAAAAGGAAAAGGAAAAGGAAAAGGGAAAAGGAAAGGGAAAGGGAAAGGGAAAGGGATTATAAAAGGGAAAGGGATTGGGATAAGATCAGGAACAGGAACAGAAACAGTAACAGAAAACGGAACGGAAACAGAAACTGAAACAAAAACAGAAAGGGAATGGAAATGGCAAGGCAGTCTGAATCGGTGATATTCAGGCTGCCCTGTGACGATGCTGGGAGCTGCGTATAGGAGCTAAAGCTGCTTGAAAGAAATTTGGATTAATGGAACGATCGTGAAGGGCTTAGGGCTCGAACACCAGGTTCTTAATGTGATCAAGTTCTTCGATGTTCTTGATCGGATTCTTGCTCAGACGAAGTGAATCAAAGGAGGAAAAGCCTTTCAGGGGGCTGACGTCCTCGATTTTGTTGGCAATCAGTTCCAGCTCTTTGAGGGTTTTTATGCCGGACAGGGGCGTGAGGTCTTCCACGTAGTTCGAGTAGAGCTCCAGGGTCTCCAGATTTGGAAGGCCGGACAGGGGAGATAGGTCTTTAATCCGGTTTTCGTAGAATGTCAGGCTTTTCAGCTTGAGCAGTTCCGAAAGGGGAGACAAGTCTGACACCTGATTGCTGTTGGCTGAGAGATAGAGCAATTCTTTGGAGTCCTTCAGCGGTGACAGGTCTGTGATTTCATTAAAGCTCAAGCTCAGGTTGAACAGGGACTTGGCACCTTGAAGAAATTGGATGTCCTTCAGTTTGCTTTGGGTGAAGAACCCACTGCGCAGCGTTTCCTTGACCTGGGCCGGAATGGTTGAATAATCGATATCTGGCTGCAGGGTAACATGGAGGGATGTGAGATTGGGGAAAAGACTCAGGTCGGCCAGCGACTTCATGGTGCCAAATCCGGTAAAGCGCTTGCCGTCCAGTTCCACGTCGGTACCAAACAGCAATACAATCGATCGATCGGGAACTCCTTTGCCGGAGAGCAGCAGGAAATGGTCTCCGCCGATCTTCAGGTTCGTGAAGTCTTCCAGATCCGCCGGATAAATGGTGTCTTTCTTCAGTTCAGCTTTCACCAGTTTTTCAAAGACCGGGTCGGAAAAAACCACTGGGGTCGGTTGGGTCGAAGCTGCTGTCAAAGGAGAAGTTCCCGCATTGCCCGCAGTTGTGGCAGCGGGTGCGGTAGTGACTGGTGCGGCAGCAGTTGTTCCCGCCGCAGTTCCCGTGCCGGTCGGTTTTGCCTCACCAGCGCATCCTGCCAGGACCAGAGTCAGCAGGATACCAGGGATGAGAGCCCTAGTCCTTGGGAATCGTATCATACAATTGCCCTCCCTAAATGAATAGTTGCTATTTCCATTGTAATGGGGCAATGCCAGGCGTTCAATGAGCTGTTCCTTCTTTTCGGATAATATTGTTGAATCATAATAGGTCCACCGAAATTCTCATTCCTCACTCCCCAAAAGGCACATCTTCTTGGAAAATAAACTGACTTTCTTTGACCGGAAATGATTTTGGCGGTCTTGCCGCGATGGTAAACTGGAGTTAGGAAAGAGAGGTTGTATGACACACGTAAATTCAGATTATCGACAATATTTTCAGGATCATATTTTTGAGCGAGGGATCGATTATTACCTGAATCAGACTGTCATTGATATGTCGTTTGACGGGGAAATACTGGATGGCCTGGTTGAGGGAGAGCAGCTATACCACGTTCAAATAAAGATAGTAAAAAATGAACCTGTTGCTTGCTATTGCAGTTGTCCCTATGCTGCTTCCGGCGAAAACTGCAAGCATATGGCGGCATTGCTGCTTGCCTGGGAAGCCAATCTGAACCGGAGTGCGGGTGAACGAAAAATCCCTGGGGAATCAGATGAAGAAGATCATCCCTTGCAGACACGGAGTCTGGCAGAACTGGTTCAAAATTCGGATGAGAAGCTGGTACGTAAATATCTTTTTGAAATTCTGGAAGAGGATGAGGGACTGGAACAGAGATTCCGCAGAATCCTGATCTAACAGGAGATCGGAGTCACACAGGAACAAATTCGGCTGAAGTTACAGCAGCTGATCAACTCATATACAGAAGAGGATGGTTATGTCGCGGAAGAAGACCTGGATGACTTGTTTTCCGAGCTCTTCAGTTACCTCCACCATGAGATTCAGGGGCTTCTGGATGATCAGAAGCCAGTAGACGCCTTTGAGTGTGTCGTTCATCTCATGGAGATGGTCTCAGTGATGGATGCAGAATGGTATGTCTACAATTATTGGAATTTTGATCAGGAATGTTATAACATGCTTGAAACAATCATTCAGGAGGCCGATTCAGGCAGCAAAGAGCGGCTCTTCCAATGGTTATCGGATCGTTTAGACCATTCCAATCAGGAGTTATCCCAGGCGATCAGCAATTTGTGGAATGGGTCGTTTGATGAACCACACTATTGGGAGAGAAAGCTCGTTATCAGTGAACGCCTGGCAGAAGATAGCCGGATGAATGGCCGGTCAATTATTGACGGAGAAAATGAATGGGCCATCTTGCATCTGCAACTTTTAAAGCAGATGGGAGCCTCAACCGCTGACCTGCTGTCCTATGCCAGGCGATTCTGGGACGAGCCGAAAATTCGCTCATTCATGGCTGTGGTCGAGTCAGAGAATCAGGAGTTTGACAAAGCGGAAGCGATTCTAAGGGAAAGCCTTGTTCTGGATTTGGCTTCCAAAGTCTGGCTGACCCGACATCACCTAATGTTAAAGAAAATCTTTCACCAATCAGCCCAGTTGGATTCCTACCGCGAAGAGCTCCTGATCTTGTTGAAAGACTTTCTGCCAGGGGACAGTACGCTGATTCAAGAGCTGAAAACAGCGGTTTCTGAAGCCGAGTGGCTGTCACTTCGCAGGGATATGATCGAGAGTGTACCAGATCATGGGCTGCAGGCAAGTCTGTACTGTGAGGAAGAGATGTGGGAAGAGCTAAGCAATGTGGTCTTTCGCACCAATGATATTCATTTGCTCCGGAAATATGACTTGATGTTGACGGACCGATATCAGGAGCAGGTACTGGAGAAATACAGCGAATTACTGCGTGAAATGGCTCGAACAACGAGCAACCGGGGATATTATCGGGAGATTGCTGAATTTATCAGTTATGTGAGTCGATTGCCAGGAGGATGGCCGATTGCAGGAGAACTGCTGGAATTGTTTCAGAGGACTTACCGCAATCGCAGGGCTATGATGGATGAATTACGCCGAGTAATACAGGATTAATTCCGGAGAAAGATGAGGATCCTCCGGTCCTATAACAGAAGTCCATGATTGGGTTTCTACCATGGGTTATTCATGGATGGTTGTTTTTTTGCCAGGTTCTCATTAATGAAAGCAATGCCTATTTGCCCTGTGTGCCACCCCGATCACCATTGAACGGGAGGTCGGAAACTCAGACGGCGACATAACTGGATGGGCTTTTTCCAATACGCGGATTCCGGCGCAGACCAGACTGCAGAGAATTCAGCAGTCCATTGAAACCCCGATCCCCCGGATTGTTTAATGCGGTCAGTGGACATTCAGTCCTTCGGGTCTGCCGGTTTCTGTCCTGACAGGCAAACTGGCCGCCGACCGGGTGAGTGAGCTGCTCAAATCGGTTGAATCCGGATCTGCCAAGCCATACCAATAAAGTTCAGAATGATTTAGAATGAAGGTGAGCCTGAGTGAAGGGCAGGCGGATCGAAAGTGAGCTTTGAGTAGGCGGAGAGCTGAATCTTAGGATCCGAATCCCTTTCGACTGCCAGTTCTTCAGAAGTAAGCATCCATACCATGATTTTAAAGGTTGAGTAGAATTTTTACCCGGAAAGGAGTCAACGATGGAACGATCAAAAAAAGCCTGGATCAATGCCCTTTTTTTTGCAGTAACTCTGGTATTTAACGGACTGGGTGCTGCCGGTCTGATTAATGGACTGTCACAAAAGGAAATCTCGGACAAATACATTACGCTGATCACGCCCAGTCCATCGACTTTCAGCATCTGGAGCCTGATCTACACACTGCTGCTTTTTTCCATCATCTTTATGATCCTGAAGAAAAATGATCGGTACTACCAGGAGGCAGTGGACCGGATCAGTCTGCTGTTTCGAATTTCGTGCCTGTTCAATATCCTGTGGATCGTCACCTTCTCGTTTCTCTTCATTGAACTTTCAAGTCTCTTCATCATTGGTTTCCTGGTCATCCTGAGTCTGATCTGCCGCGAACTGCTCAAGATCCAGGAAGGCCGCCGCTGGCTGCTTCCCCTGACTTTTTCGCTCTATACCGGCTGGCTCATGATTGCCACAGTGGTAAATATCGCTGCCAGCCTGGTGAAGATGAACTGGGACGGGTTTGGATTATCACTGGAGTTATGGGCCATCCTGATCCTCTCCGTGGCAGTCCTCCTCACTGGAGGGGTGGCCTATCGGCTGAGCAACGCAGCGATTCCGCTGCCGGTTGCTTGGGCATATTTCGGGATTTACCGTTTTCTCATGGCTCCTGAGGGCTTTCAGGGGAAATATCCTATGGCTCAGACTGCGGCAATTACCGGAGCGGCTCTGCTGATCGCTCTGGTAGCCATCCAGTTCTATCGCAACCGGTTCAATATACTGCCCAATGTTGAAAAAAATTTAGAATAAAGCCATCTCAGTATCGCTTGATTGCGAAGTTCCAAGGAATCCGGTAATCCTTGATTACCGGATTGCAGAATTTAAAACAGTTCAATGCAGCGTCGCATAAGGGTGAACCTCATCCGAGGTAATTTCCTTTGTATTTACTGGATCGCCTCCACGGATGTGGGGGCTTTTTGGTCTGCTTGATTGGCATTCGGGTAAGATTTCTCGTTTGCGCTCATTGGAAAATCGCTTTTCGCCACGAATGGGATAACGTTTACAGGATAAGACGATTGGACTATAATTTAGGAGAAGAGATTGTGAAAATAAACTCATTAGGAGGTCTGAAACATGAAGCTTCAAGGTAAAGTAGCCATTGTTACCGGAGCCAGCTCCGGAATGGGACACGAAATCGCAGCGCTGTTTGCTCAGGAAGGGGCTATTGTATATGCTGTGGCCAGAAGGGCGGAGCGGTTGCAGGAACTGGCGGAAAGTATTCAGGGGCCTGGCCGGATCATTCCGCATGTCGCGGATCTGATGGAGAAAGAAGACGCTCAGTCGTTGATTGAGGCAGTCGTGAAGGATGCAGGCAAACTGGATATTCTGGTGAATAATGCCGGAATCATGGATGATTTCAGCGCGGTGGGAGATGTTGCTGATGACATGCTGGAAAAAGTGTTTGCCCTCAATACGTTTGCTCCATTTTATACCAGCCGCGGCGCGGTGAAGCAGTTCCTGGTACAGGGCGGCGGCAACATCATAAATATTGCTTCCGTCGGAGGATTGTACGGCGCCAGAGCGGGTGCGGTTTACACTGCAGCCAAGCACGCGGTCGTGGGCCTGACCAAG
Organism: Clostridiaceae bacterium HFYG-1003; assembly: GCA_024579835.1. Classification (NCBI taxonomy): domain Bacteria; kingdom Bacillati; phylum Bacillota; class Clostridia; order Eubacteriales; family Clostridiaceae; species Clostridiaceae bacterium HFYG-1003. The sequence goes on along the minus strand of CP102060.1, from coordinate 2,074,532 downwards.
AATACGGGATATATGTACGCCAAAAAGAACATCCGCTGCAATGCTATCTGCCCCGGAGGCGTTGAAACGGAGATCGGCAGCGGTGACTTCATGAAAAAGGTCAACCAGGAAGGGCTGAATATCGCCATGTCCAATATCGGCGGCAATCCAAGAAACGGCAAGCCGATTGAAATTGCCCGTGTGGCACTGTTTCTGGCTTCCGACGATTCCGGCTTCATAAATGGTCAGTGCATTACGGCGGACAGCGGCTGGACTGCTTATTAGCCAGCCTGTTGTTCGAAGTTGAATTCAAGAGTTATTCGAATAATCCGGCCCGAAGGAATCGAAAATCAGGAGCGCAATCCCCCGTGAAAACAGGGGTTGCGCTCCCTTCATGCGGTTTCGTCATGTTCTTTGATCTGATCAGGCAGGAAAACAGTTCATCGCGTCAATGGTCGGTTCGTCTAAGTCCTTGGCTTAACAACAACCGCTCACAGGGATCATCTCAAAGTGATCTTGTAATGCCACCGTGCAAAATCCACGGTGAAATGCCCATCGTGCAAAACCCATCGTGCATAGCCCATAAAAGAACCATTGGGTCAAGGTCGGCTGTTTTATCTGGGGTCAGGCAGGATCGAGAGGGCGAGGCGAAGGATGGCTCATAGAACTCCGGGAAGCTGATACTCCCGACTGAGGAGAACCGGGGTATGATATAATATTGACGAAAGATTATTTGTCTTGTGAAAGGGGAAAGAAATGAAAGTAACACTCTGTATGGGGTCGAACTGTGTAGCGATGGGGAATATGTCGATCCAGACGCAGTTGGAGGATTTAAAGGTATTCCTGTCGTGGGATTCACTGGAAATCGCATTTGAGCAATGCCTAGGTCAGTGTAAGGTCAATGAGTCGGCCAGTCCGGTTGTCATGATTGATGGTGAAGTGATTCTGTCAGCGACTTCAGAAGTTGTCATGGAAAAGGTGATGGAAGGGTATCGGCGGGAAATGCCGGAGTCTGACATCTAACCCTGACCGCAGCCAATGATAACCTTGCTCGAATAATTACCCAAGGAGTAATCAAATGTACGAAGTATATAATGACATCATTCACATCAGACGAAGAATCTTCACGGAGATCGCGCGAATTGCTTATGAAGATAAAAATCCGGGGGAGGCAATTGGGAAAGCCATCTCAGACATCATTCCGGGAGAGGTTGCCAACTATCGGGATTCGGTTTTCAAGGAGCGTGCCATCGTCGGTGAACGCCTCCGTCTGACGCTGGGACTGCCGGTAAGAAGTGCCGGTGAGCTGGGCGTACTGGCAGAAGGCATTGATGAGGCCGATGTGGCGAAGCGTTTTTACGAAGCCCCACTGGTCAATGTCATCACCTTTGCCTGCGAAGCCTGTCCGACGAAACGGCTGGAAGTCACTTCCAACTGCCGCAAGTGCATTGCGCACCCCTGCATCAATGTCTGTCCGGTAAACGCCATTACCATGGGTAAGCATCAGACCCACATTGATCAGGAGAAATGCATTAAGTGCGGCCGCTGCCGAGACGCCTGCCCCTATAACGCCATCATTCAGTATGATCGGCCCTGTGCTCAGGCCTGTGGGGTCAACGCCATCGATTCGGACCACCTGGGGCGGGCAAAGATCAATCAGGACAAATGTGTTTCCTGCGGCCAGTGCATTCAGAAGTGTCCTTTTGGCGCCATTGCAGATAAATCCGAGATTTATCAGCTGATCAAGTCCATGAAAGCCGGCGGGCGCCATCTGGCCATCGTAGCGCCGTCCTTCATTTCACAGTTTGGACCGGTGGTCACTCCCGAGCAAATTTTCGAGGGAATCCGTCTGCTGGGCTTTGATGAAGTGATGGAAGTGGGACTGGGAGCTGATATCGAAACGATCAAGGAGGCCCGGGAATACCTGCATGAAGTTCCGGCATCCAAGCCCTACATGGGAACCTCCTGCTGTCCGTCCTGGGCAATGATGGTCAAGAAGATGTTCCCCGAGGAGGATAAGAACATATCGAGTTCGGCGACTCCGATGATTGCTACCGCTCAGCACATTAAACGGGAAGATTTCAACGCCAAAGTTACGTTTATCGGTCCCTGCATTTCCAAGAAACTGGAAGCGCTGCAGGACAATGTCAAGGACTATGTTGACTTCGTCCTCACCTATGAAGAACTCATGGGCATGTTCATTGCTAAAAGCATTGAGCTGACGGGTCTGGAAGTGAGTGCTGCCATTGATGATTCATCCAGTCTGGGACGTGGTTTTGCGGAATCGGGCGGCGTAGCCGGGGCGGTTGCGGCCGTTGTGGCTCAGCTGGAGCCTGACCGGACGGTCCTCACGGAAAAAGCCAATGGCCTCCATGAATGCGTCAAGCTGATGAAGCTCGCGAAAGCCGGCAAAAAGAATGGCTATTTACTGGAGGGAATGGCTTGTCCGGGCGGTTGCCTGGGTGGACCCGGAACACTGGCTCCGATTCTCAAAGCCCAGCGGGCACTGGCTGCCTTCAAGGAAAAAGCCGCTGCGAAATCACCATTGGATAACCCGAAAATTCAGGGGGAGTAAATCGAATGAAAACAGGAAATACCACCGGCCGCGAAACCAGATCCATGATTCTGGCGGCCTTGTTCTTAGGGATGGCCATTGTCATCCAGCTGCTTGGAAGATTCAATCCGGACTTTTCACGAGTATTCGTCGGACCGCTCATCAACGCGCTGCTACTGCTGACGGTCATTTTCTGCGGCCGCCGTTATGGCATGCTGCTGGCAGTGCTCAGTCCCATCATGGCTTTTGCCACCGGTCAGCTCAATCCGGCACTTGCTCCGTTCATTCCCTTCATCATGCTGGGCAACCTGGCGCTGGTCATCCCGTTCAGCTTCCTGCTCAGAAATCTGACAACGCAGGTCATTGGCATTGTGATTGGGTCGGGACTGAAGTTTTTCGTCATGATGATGGCTGCTCAGTATGCTGTTCCCGTCTTCGGACTCCCCATCCCGCCGGCATTGCAGCAGAGACTTCCGGTAGCCTTCGGACTTGTTCAGCTCTACGCTGCTCTGATTGGAGGAGCCATAGCTCTGGTACTTGGCAGCCTTTTGAAGAAACGGGAAAACTTTAAAAGACCCATAGAATAACAGAATAAACAGTATTTCGGCCTGAAGTACGATGCTGTCCGCTCAACGGTTGAGCGGACAGCATCGTACTTTTTTCTCGTGAATATCCTGTATAAATTTCTTTTGCTCCACAGCTCAACGGCTTCAAAACTCCACAGCTCAATCAAAGGGTGATGCCATTTCAGAGCGTCGACTCGAAAGGGGAAACATTGGAAGCAGATCATCTTTCGGAGAAGGAATGAAATGTTTAAGTTATTCGAACATTTTCATAGCTTAAGATGTAAATGTACGGATGACAATTATCGAGAAAAGTACTCAAACCACTAAGAAAAATGGTGTTGTATGACAAATTTTGATAGAACGATTACATAAATGTTAGTTCGGGTTGGTAATTGTCTTGTATTATTGATGAAAATGAGTTAAAGCGTTGGAATTACTCATTTTTTTCATATTTACGTACTTAACGGGAAAAGGGTTTCATCAAAAAAAAGTCTGGTAGTACAATGATTTTGAAATGTTTTTTAAAACATCACTATTAATTTAACAAAAGCATTCGTTCAGTTGATGTATTTGCTGCAGATGCGAATCAGGAAGAGGTGAAAAGGTGGAGATCAGTTCGAAGATCTTAGGGGCTGTTGAAGAGATACGGCAGCCGATGATGTCCTTTCTGCGTGAGATCATAGCGATTCAAAGCTATGACGGCGACGAGGGAAAGGCAATGGCCCGAATCAGGGAAGAAATGGAACGGATTGGATTCGAACGGATATGGGTGGATCCCATGGGGAACCTGATGGGTTATCTGGGGCACGGGGAACATCTCATTGCGTTTGACGGTCATGTCGATACGGTATCTTGCGGCGACCTGGGAAACTGGACCTTTGATCCCTTTTCAGGATATGAGAATGCAAAGGAAATCGGCGGCCTGGGCACAACAGATCAGAAAGGCGGCGTTGCCTCCATGCTGTATGCCGGAAAAATCATGAAGGATCTGGATCTGCTGGGGAACTGCACGGTCTTGTTTGTCTGCAGCGTACAGGAAGAGGACTGTGATGGCCGTTGTTGGCAATATATCATCGAAGAGGACTGGATTCGGCCAGAGTTTGTGGTTCTGACAGAACCAAGTGACGATATGATCAGTCTCGGTCAGAGAGGGCGGGCTGAAATCCGGCTTACGACCTCAGGCGTATCTGCCCATGGTTCCCGGCCGGAGCTGGGGGTTAATGCTGTCTATAAGATGGGACCAGTGATTGGAGCAATCCAGAGGCTGAACGAAGAGCTGCCCAGTGACGGAAAGCTGGGGAAGGGCAGTGTGGCCATTTCGGAAATAACATCCACAGCGCCTTCACGCTGCGCTGTTGCTGATTCCTGTACCGTGATCCTGGATCGCCGATTGAATTCCAGAGAAACACCGGAATTTGCACTCAAGCAGCTCAGGCAGCTGCCGGAGGTACAGGCCGCCCAGGTGGTCGTAGACATCGAACTGTATGAAGAACCCTCCTATACTGGGCTGGTTTATCCGACGGAAAAATTTTATCCGGCCTGGCTGATTCAGGAGGAAAGCCCGGTCTGTGAAAGTCTGAAGACTGCTTATGCCAGTCTGTATCGGACCCCTCCCCGGATTACGGTCTGGCCATTTTCCACTAATGGTGTTTCCATTATGGGGCGACACCAGATCCCATGCATCGGCTACGGCCCGGGATCGATTGAATTCGCTCATTCACCCGACGAAAAAGTATTCAAGAGCAGCCTGATGAAGAGTTGCGCCCTGTATGCGTCCCTGCCGGTAACATATTCGGAAATAATGAGAAAAAGGAAATAAGAAAGTAAGTAATTTAAACAATGCGTGGATAAACACATAAGTAATCATTTGGATATACATATAAGTAATCACGTAGATATCCAACGAAGCATATGAGTTGATCGGGGACAATTGATTTTAAAGAACACCGGATGAAATATATTTAAGGAGGTTTGAAGAACAGTGTTGTTTCCGAGTGTTTTTTTAGATAGTACTAATCAAAAATAAGGGAGAAAAATAACATGGAAAAACTGCGCAAACTGAAAGTTCCTCACACCTTTATTATTCTCTTAGGCCTTATCATGATCGTCTCAGCACTGACTTATCTGATTCCTGCGGGAAAATACGAAAGAAATTTTGATGAAACGACCGGCCGTCAGCTGGTAGATCCTGATTCATACCATACCGTAGAAAGAAATCCCACCACCCTGGTGCAGTTCTTTGCATCTCCGGTTGATGGTATGGTAGAAGCTGGCTATGTCGTTGTTTTGACCTTCGCGGTCGGCAGTGGAGTGTTTGTTCTGGAAAAAGCCGGCGTTATTACCGGAGCGATTCAAGGCCTGACCAGAAAATTGAAAGACAAAGGCATTTTAGTCATTCCTATTTTGATGATTATCTTTGCACTGATCGATAACTTTATCGGCATGTGTGAACTGACCATGGTTTATGTACCGATCATCCTGCCGCTGATGCTGAGTATGGGATTTGACTCCATCACGGCCGCTGCCACAGCACTGATTGGTTCCCAGATTGGTTTCTCACTGGGTGTAGCCAATCCCTTTACCACCATTATCGGTCAGAAAATTTCCGGACTGCCTCTGATGTCCGGCTGGCAATTGCGGCTGGCTGCGCAAGTTGCGTTTATGACCGTGGCTGTGATCTACGTGATCCGGTATGCCAGAAAAGTTCAGTAAGATGCCAAAAACAGCCTGATGTATGATATCGACCTGAATACCAAGCTGGAACTGGGTACTGACTCCGCCATTGAGAAGAAACTGTCCTCCCGGCAGCAGCTGGCAGGCTTGTCATCCATTGCCATCTTCGTTTTGATGGTATTTGGCGTTATTCAGTGGGGCTGGGACATGCCTCAGATCGGTGCGGCTTTCGTAGCCATCGGCATCATCGGCGGACTCATTGCCGGAATGAAAGGCGATGAAATCAGCCAGGCCTTCGTGGAAGGATCCACCAGAGTTTTGGAAGGCGCTTTGATCATCGGTGTCTCCCGCGGTATCGCAGTTGTCATGAATAATGCCCAGATTACCGATACAATCGTCCATTTCTTCGCCGGTGCGCTCCAGGGAATCCCTGCTACCTTCGCCGCTGTGGGAATGATGGTATCACAGACAATCATTGAGTTTTTCATCTCCTCCGGAAGCGGCCAGGCCGTTGCCACCATGCCGATTATGGCACCATTGGCAGATGTCATCGGCGTCACCAGACAGTCTGCCGTCCTGGCGCTGCAGTTTGGTGATGGTCTGACCAACATTCTGTACCCGGTTTCCGGATACTTTATGGCAACCATTGCTCTGGCCCGCGTGCCTTACCAGAAGTGGCTCAAATTCTTCGTTCCGCTTCTGTTAATGGAATGGGTCATGGCGATTATCGTCATGATCGTTGCCCAGCTGACTCAGTTCGGACCATTCTAAAAAGTATACTTAATATTTCCCCAGCCTCCTTCAGAGACTGTCGGATCAAAGAAATTCAGAAGAAACGGCAAAGCTGTTTCCTCTGAATTTCTTAATCTCACAATCTCTTTTTTTGCATCCGATTCCACATGCAAGGGAGAGGAGTGGAACTAAAAATGATCTTCTGATGGCCGTTAGACTGAGGAAATTCATTGAGACGGTCCGATCTGATTGACCCTCCCAGGAGATGGTGCTATGATGCGCATAAAATACTTTGGTAATCTGAAATTGTAAGGAGTGTCATCATGAATATTAAGTTCATCCAAACGGAATACTCTGTTCGGGATGGGGGGCACTACACCCCTGGTGTCGTCCATAACGGTACGCTCTACGTGTCAGGTCAGCTGTCCATAAATCCCGTTACCGGTCTGCGTCCTGAGGGCGGAATCAAGGCAGAAGCTTTGCAGGCATTGAAAAACCTTGATCTGGTCCTGGGTTCCGCCGGAGTCAGCCGGGAGCAGGTTTTAAGTTGCCGCATCTACATCACTGATGTTGCATACTGGGGGGAAGTCAACGAAGTTTACTCCAAGTTCTTTGACGGACACAAACCGGCTCGGATCGTCATCCCAACCGGACCGCTCTATGCTGGCTGTCTGGTTGAGATTGAGGCGATCGCGGCCATCGGAGGATAAGTCATGCGATACATGCAGTTGGATACCCCCTCGGTCATTATTGACCGAGAGATAATGATGAGCAATCTGGATCGGATGCAGTCTTATGCGGACAGCCGGCAGGTAGCGCTCCGGCCGCACACCAAGACCCACAAAATCCCGCAGATCGCCCGCATGCAGGAACTGCGGGGAGCCAGGGGCATCACCGTGGCAAAAGTGGGGGAGGCTGAGGTGATGGCAGAGCATGGGCTTCGAGATATTTTTATCGCCAATGAAATTGTGGGGGAAGCCAAATTCAGACGCATTATCAAACTGATGGAGTCGGGCGTGCATCTGACTTTCGGGCTGGACTCTGTCGAACAGGCAGCCCTCATTCAAAATGCGTTCCAGGACAGTGGTCACATAGCCCAAACGCTTGTTGAAATCGAAGTGGGCGAGAACCGTTCCGGCATGATCGAGGAAACAGAGTTCCGTGATCTGCTGAACTATGTCCGGACCCAGGCTCCGGACATAGCGATCACGGGGGTATTCTCCCATGATGGCAGTTCCTACAATGCGAAGGATCTGGCCGAATGCAGGCAGATCCACCTGGATGCCCAAGTTCGTACGCTGCGTTTTGCACAGATCGCCCGCACCATGGGTTTTGAAATGGAGACGGTGAGTATCGGCTCCACGCCATCGCTGCTGCAGGATTTCCCCATCCTGGAAGGCGTCACCGAAATTCGCCCCGGAACCTACGCTCTGATGGATGCCTCCATGGCAAGTGTCCATGGCAGCCTGGACATGTGCGCGGCAACAGTGCTGGCTACGGTGATCAGCCGCCCTACATCCGAACGGGTCATCCTGGATGTCGGCGCCAAAGGCATTACGATGCAAACCCGCCGCGTTGGAATTACTGCCGTTGAGGGCATGGGCATCATCAAACAGTTCCCGGATGTACACATTTTTGATGTCTTTGATGAGCACGCCATTATCTACAGCAAGAAGTTTCGCGACGCGGTCAGGGTGGGGGACAAGGTGGAGATCATTCCGGTCCATGTCTGTCCTATGATGAACCTGCACGAGGAAGCCTATATGGTATCCAACGGAGAAGTCGTGGAGGTCTGTCCCATCGCCGGACGCGGCAGGCTCCGATAGCGATGATGTCTGAAGTTATTTGAATCTCCTGTGCTGCGGCAAGAAGAACCGTCACCCATTCCTTGGTTGAGGGTTTTCCTTGCTGCAGCAAAGTTTTTTTGATTACACGGTCGGGGGCGTTCCCGCGAGCGAATACTAGTGGATCTTGAGTTGGATGGGCATGGTTTATGACATCTGGTTCCTTCTGTCATCCAGCTGCAGCCTCCTGGGTTGGAAATAGGAATCAAAAAATACCGCCATCCGGGAGGATTGGCGGTATAAAGCAAGTGGTGGGACGGGAGGACGAGTCCCGTCCGGTTAACCTGGGAGGTATGCGGTCGGACCGCGAGGGATTTCGGAGCCGGTTAGAAGTTGACTTCTGTGCCGTAATAAGTACAGGTCAGAAGTTGTTCCATGGCAATGGGATCAATCGGTCTGGGATTGGAGCCGGTGCAGGCGTCACCCACGGCGAGTTCTGCAATGCGGGAGAGTTTTTCTTTAAACTCCGATTCCTGAATGCCGAATTCCTGCAGGGTGTGGGGGATATTCAGCAGCGTGTTGAACTCATGGATTTTATTGCAAAGGCTGTTGATCAGGGCTTCGTTGGACACTCCAGCCAGTCCCATGCGGCGGGCAATTGCGGCATAACGGCCTGCAGCCACCGGATTTTTGGCATTATAGCGGATGACAAAGGGGAGATAGATTGCATTGGCACAGCCGTGAGGAATATGTCCGGTCGAGAAGGCCGCACCGGTTTTATGTGCCATGGAGTGAACAATTCCAAGCAGGGCGTTGGAGAAGGACATACCTGCCAGGCATTGCGCGTAGTGCATCTGTTCCCGGGCACCCTGATTGTTCTGATAGGAGGCCGGCAGGTAATCCAGAACCATCTCAATGGCCTGGAGAGCCAGCGGATCCGTAAAGGGATTGTTCAGGGTGGAAACATAGGCCTCGATGGCGTGAGTCAGGGCATCCATTCCGGTATAAGCCACCTGGGTCAGGGGCAGATGTTCAACCAGTTCCGGATCCAAAATCGCAACATCAGGCGTTATATTGAAATCAGCCAGCGGGTATTTTACGCCGGTCGCATAGTTTGTGATGACTGAGAAGGCAGTAACTTCAGTGGCGGTTCCCGAAGTGGTTGGGATAGCGGCAAATCTGGCCTTTTGTCTGAGTTGCGGGAAGTTGAAGGGGATAATCAGATCCTCAAAGGTAGTCTCAGGGTATTCATAGAATGCCCACATCGCCTTGGCGGCATCAATCGGTGAGCCCCCGCCCATGGATACGATCCAGTCCGGCTGGAATTCCCGCATTGCCTCAGCACCGCGCATAACGGTTTCCACCGATGGATCCGGCTCTACTCCTTCAAACAGCAGAACTTCCATTCCGGCTTCTTCCAGGTAACCCACGGCCCGATCAAGAAATCCCTGCTTTTTCATCGAGCTTCCCCCGACTACCAGTATGGCTCTTGTGCCTTTCAAGTTCTTCAGTTCTGACAATGTTCCTTTTCCGTGATAGAGGTCTCTGGGCAAAGTAAATCGACTCATTGTAGTTACTCCTTTGTTAAGATAAATATTTAACAATAGAATACCACTACGTTCAGAATATAACAATTGTGCACAATTTAACATCTGATTGTTATGAACCGCGTTTTTTCCTTTAATTTCGAATTGATTAGCTGAAAGTGATATAAAGTGTATAAATCACTGGCTTTCATCTCATTTCTTTAAAAAAATCATATTTGCTGGAGATAAATATTTCTCTGTGAGCTCAGGTAAAATCAAGTGCGAAAAAAATAACAGCAGGAATCATTGGTGCGTTAGCGAAAAACTGGTTGGATGTATAATAAAACAGTGAAGTATAAAATTGATACAGGTTTTATAGTATATTTGCAGCGAATGGGGAAGGCGAATATTTCATCAGATTGCTGGCTTCCATTCAATTGGTAATGTGTTGGTTGCGTTCAGGGTGGTTTGTTCGAACGGCTGAAGATGCCTTCGAAAGAAGTGGGTTGCAAAAACTTTTTGTAAGTGATAATTATTATCAATGGAGATTATGAGGTTTTTGGCATACGCAGGTTATTTGTGCAAACAAGATGTTGAAAAGGCGGATATATTATCGGATTATCAATGGAAATTCCGATTTATAATTGTTATTATCTGACGGGACTGTTAAGATAAACCAGAACAAAAAAACTAAAGGAAAAGGACTGTGTATGGAAAAGAAAAAAATAGGTCTGGTACCAAAACTAGTCATCGCGATCATTTTAGGTGTTATTGTCGGTCAGCTGAACTTCATTCCTGAGTTTCTGCTTCGGATTCCGATCACTTATTCCAAAATTTTCAGCAGCATTCTCTCCTTTGTCATTCCCCTGATGATCCTTGGATTCGTCATTGTAGGCATAGCGGATCTGACCGAGGGAGCCGGGAAGCTGCTCGGCGTCACGACAATTCTGGCCTATGGGTCAACCCTTCTGGCCGGTACGGTTGCCCACCTGGTGGCTATCAGTGTATTCCCCTCGTTCATCAGCCAGGACCTGGTGGAAAAGCTGACGGAAACAGGCGCTGAACTGACACCGCTGTTCTCCATCCCGCTGGCCCCGCTGCTCGATGTCACAGGCGCTATCGTGTTTGCGTTTATGTTCGGAATCGGTATTTCATGGCTCAGAAGCCAGGGACGCGGGGAAACCATTTACCATATCTTCTCTGATTTCGGCGCGATTATCACGAAGATCCTGAATACGCTGATCATTCCGGGCCTGCCGCTGTATATCTTCGGAAACTTCCTGAACCTGAGCTACTCCGGATCGGTCTTTACGGTGTTGTCCATCTTCTGGAAAGTTTTCGTCATCATCATCATCCTGCATATTCTCTACATCATCGCTCAGTTCTTCATTGCCGGAGCGATTGGACGCAAGAACCCGGTTCGAATGATTAAAAACCAGATTCCCGGCTACATCACTGCCATCGGAACCCAGTCCTCCGCGGCAACGATTCCGGTCAACGTGGAATGCGCCAAGAAGAACGGTGTTTCCAAGCAGATTCGTGACTTTGTGGTTCCGCTGTGCGCCACAATCCATCTGTCAGGCAGCATCATCACCATTACCAGCATTGTTACTGCGGTATTGCTGATGTATGGACTGCCTCACGGCTTCGGACTCATGATGGGCTTCATCGCGATGCTCGGCATCGCTATGGTCGCGGCACCGGGAGCTCCGGGTGGAGCCATTATGAGCGCGCTGCCCTTTGTTTCCCTGGTCGGCATTGATCCCACCGGGACTCTGGGCCAGCTTCTGATCACCCTGTATCTGACCCAAGACAGCTTCGGTACGGCCTGCAACGTTTCCGGCGATAATGCCATTGCGGTGGTTGTTGACGAATACTATCACCGATTCATCGCTAAAGGAAAACCGGAACCTGAAGACGAAGATGATGAAATGACGGTCGAGATCTAAGGTCTTACCGACTACTACGCATGTAATAGCAAAAGCAGAAAGACAGAGAGTATCCACGCTCTCTGTCTTTTGTCATCGATGACATGAAATCCCGGATCTCATTCCCCAGGGGAGAGATCCGGGATTTCTTGCTTTGAACGATTGCTGCTTTGCTTTTTTTCGATAACCCCGGACTTTGTCTGGAGCTGAGACAGAAATTCGTTCGGAGGGTTGGCTCGAAAGATAGTTATGAGCAATGGGTTTCGAGAATAAGTTTTGCGGAATGGATCAGTGGAATCATTCCCCAGGAACTGTCCGGCACTCGGCTGCCAGCAGCAGGTTCAGGAGCGCGGCTCCGTGGTGGCTTCTGGGATCGATGCCGGTCTGCTGGTGCAGGCGGTCCAGGCGGTATTTCAGGGTATTGCGGTGAATGAACAGTGCGGCGGCGGTATCGCCGGGGCTGAGGTTATGCCGGGAAAAACTGGCAAAAGTTTCGCGAAGCTCCGGTGACAGCGGACGAAGTCGCTGCAGATTTTGTCGAAGCCAGGCTTGATGCACATCACCGGGATCGGCCAGGTGGTCAAATAGCAGTTCAAAGTCAGCGCAACCCAAGCCGTCTTTGCGGCGGCGAAGCTTGAGGTCCAGCAAGTGGTTCAGAACCGAAATGCCAGGATCTGCCGGTACAGCGTCACCATACTGGTACACGGCATCCGGGGACAGATAGAGGTTTTCGGTCAGAGCCCAGATCAGGCCTTCGGCCAGTTCCTTCGGTTCGTCGGTCTGAGACAGGACAAGGATCCGGTCCGATCCGGCAGGGGAGAGATTCAGGCCCTCGGAAAAGTTCTGGATCAGGGCAGCCACTTCCGGCTGGTAAGAGACAGCGGCCAGCATGGCAAAATTGGGGGAAGCCGAAGATCTGCCTGCCTTTGAAACAGGGGAAACCGGGGGCGGCATATTGCCTCCCCCGGACGGTGCGGTCACGGATTGGAACGATCCCCTGGCTTTCTTCATGACTGGCTCCTAAAAGTAGGTTTCTTCGGTATCCGGGTCAAACACATGGACTTTGCTTTCATTCAGGGCGATTTGGACGGTTTCCCCGGGGCGGATTCTGGTATTGCCGTTGACCCGGGCGGTGATGGCATTCTCGCCGTGCTTGAAGTAGAGGTAGGATTCGGCTCCCATGATTTCGGTTACTTCCGCCATCACCGGGAAAACGGTGGAGGCATGCTGCTCCAGAAATTCCGGTTCACAGCCGATGGCCTCCGGTCTTACTCCAATTATAACCTCTTTTCCGCTCAAATCATGGTTTTTCAGAAGGTCGGATTTTTCCCGGGTGAGCGGAATCAGGACTTCGCCATATTGCAGAGCAAGCTGATCCCCCTGGGGAACCACCCGGCCTTTGAGGAAGTTGATCTGAGGTGAGCCGATGAAGCCGGCAACAAACATGTTGGCCGGGTGCTCATAGATCTCCTGAGGGGCATTTACCTGCTGGATCAGTCCGTCCTTCATGACGACGATCCGGTCACCCATGGTCATGGCTTCGGTCTGGTCATGGGTGACATAGATAAAGGTGGTCTGCAGTCGCTGATGGAGTTTGGAGATTTCTGTCCGCATCTGAACCCGAAGCTTGGCATCGAGGTTGGACAGTGGTTCATCCATCAGGAATACGTTCGGGTCCCGGACAATGGCCCGGCCCAGGGCAACGCGCTGGCGCTGGCCGCCGGAGAGGGCTTTCGGCTTGCGCTTGAGCAGGTGTTCGATGTCAAGGATTTTCGCGGCTTCGGCCACCTTCTGTTCAATGACCTCTTTCGAAATCTTGCGCAGCTTGAGTCCGAACGCCATATTTTCAAATACAGTCATATGAGGGTACAGGGCGTAGTTCTGAAACACCATCGCGATGTCCCGATCTTTGGGATCTATGTCATTGATGATCCGATCCCCGATTTTGATGGTGCCTTCGGAGATGTCTTCCAGACCGGCAATCATCCGGAGGGTCGTGGATTTGCCGCAGCCGGAAGGCCCGACCAGGATGATGAATTCCTTGTCGGCGATGGTGAGATTGAAGTCCTTGACGGCGTATACGTTCCCTTTATATACCTTATTGATGTGAGACAGTTCTACACTGGCCATTTTTTCACACTTCCTTTGCTTGATTGTCCCCATCATACGCCAGGCCAGAAGGACTTGCCTATTGGTCATATGCACAAAAAGCGTCGGGCCGATGATGCGGCTGAATCCAGAAAGAGTTTGGGATCAGGGTAAATTTCGACTTGATTCGTAAATGAACAAAAAAACCGCGGAATAATATGCGTTTAAAATCAATATTGCGGGATTTCGACTTGATTTTGATGTATATTAATAAACAGGCAACGAAAATCGATTTCGTCATTGACTTTGGAAATTGACAATGGTACCATTCACATAACGTCATAATACGACTTGATTCGAGCTATGATGAATATTGTAATTTGGGGTGACAAATTATGCATGAAACCTTTGTTCAGCAGATCAACGAAGTGCTGGAAGCCGTGAAGAGCCGGAAGATTGATAATATCTATCTGGTAGCCTGCGGCGGATCCATGGCTTCACTGATGCCGGGCGAGTATTACCTGGATCTGGAAACGGATGTTCCCGTCAAGGTCTATACTTCCAATGAGTTTGTCCATCGGACACCGAAACAGCTGGGGGAAAACTCTCTGGTGATCACCAGATCCCATTCAGGTGAAACCCCGGAATCGGTGGAAGCTACGAAACTGGCTCGTGCCAAGGGAGCGCTGACTCTGGCCATTTCAATGGTTGCTGACTCTCCGTTATCGCAGGCCGGCGAGTACAAGCTGGGCTACCTCTATTCCAAGACGGAACCAGTGGACGCGATCGATGGAGACACCGCCACCTATTTCCGCTTCCTGTTCAGCTTAATCAACGTGCTCAATCCCAATGGAAAATGGGATCGGCTGCTGGAACAGATGAAGGGTCTGCAGGGACTGGTCGATGCCAATGTCGCCAAATATGCGGAAAGCGCGGAAGAGTTTGGCAAGGAACAGAAACGGGCCCCTCTGGTTTACACCATGGCCAGCGGACAGTACTTCTCGCATGCCTACTCCTTTACCAGCTGCCTCTTGATGGAAATGCTCTGGGTTCACTCCAATGCCATTCATGCCGGTGAATTCTTCCACGGACCCTTTGAAATCACGGACTATGATGTGCCGTTCCTCGTTATCCGGGGCAATGGCGCGACGCTTCCGCTGGATGACCGGGCCATTGCCTTCGCCGAGAAGTTCAGCGATGAGGTCTATGTCATTGACACCAATGAATTCGACTATACCGGCGTAGATGAAGACCTGCGGGAGTACTTCGGTTCTCTCCTGATCGGAAAAGTCATGAGAGGCTATGCCGACGCCCTGGCTGATCACAAGGGACATCCCCTGAGTGTCAGACGCTACATGTGGAGAATGGAATATTAATCAATTTCGATCCAGGGATCATTGATTCAAACCAAGATATGAGGAGCAAATAACATGAAAAAAAGATTATTCAATCTGACTTCAGCCATCCTGGCATCTTCTGTTATTCTGGCCGCCTGCAGCCCGGCGGCGCCAGCCACCACCGCCGGTGGTTCCACCGGAACTTCAGCCGGAACCGCAGCCTCCACTTCAGCCGCGACTCAGCCTGCGGAAAAGGTCGTCATCAACTTCTTCCACCGCTGGCCGAACGAGCCCAAGAAAAGCTTCTATGACCGTAAGGTGCAGGAATACATCGCGACCCATCCCAATGTCGACATTAAAGTTGAAAGCGTCATTAACGATGCATATAAGGAAAAGATCAGGGTTCAGGTTGCCAGCACCCAGATGCCGGACGTATTCTTCTCCTGGTCGGACTCCTTTGCCCAGAATCTGGTCTCCTCCGGAAAAGTCCGGGCCCTGGATGATCTCTATGAGCAGGATAAAGCCTGGTCCGGCAATCTGATCGAATCCCAGATCAAGGGCTTTACCTTTGACGGCAAGAAATACGCAGCGCCATTCACCATGGACGGCAAAGCCTTCTTCTATAACACCGAAGTTTTTGGTAAGCTGAATCTGAAGGCTCCGACCACCTGGAAGGGCTTGCTGGAAGTCCTGGATACGCTGAAAGCCAATGGCTATGACACCCCCATCGCGGCGGGCCTGTCCGAACCCTGGGTCGTATCGCACTTCATGGGTCCGATTTTTGACCGGGTCGTCAAAGCTGATGTCCTGGCAAAAGATTACAACCAGAAAACTGGTGAATTCACAGATCCTGGTTACGTCGAAGGTCTGAAAATGTTTGAAACGCTGGCAGGCTACATGGGAGACATCTCCACGGCCATCGATCATGAAACATCAAGAAATATGTTTGCCAACGGCGAGATCCCGATGGTTTACCTCCAGATTGCGGAAATCAAGCGGATTAAGGAAATCGACAAGGTCGAATTCGGCTACTTCAACTTCCCGGAAGTGGAAGGGGCAGTCGGGGTTCAGAGTTCTCTGGAAGGTGCTCCGGAAGGAGTCATGCTCTCCAAGGAAGCATCTCCCGAAGCCATTGAATTCTTCAAGTATCTGACCTCTGCCGAAACTGCTGCGGACTTTACCAAGACAACCGGCGAGATCACGGCCATCAAGGGCGGAGTTACTTCAGAGACTGCCTCACCGGAAGTCGTAGAGGCATTTAACCTCATCAACGATGCGGAGTCCATGACGCCATGGTTTGACAATGCCGTTAACATCAACATCGGCGATATCTTCATGAAGGGTGGCCAGGAACTGGCAACCAAACAGACTACGGCGGAACAGATCATGGAAGCCGTCAAGGTCAAAGCAACGGAACTCAGAGGCAACTAAGCCTGAATTTTAAGGGAAGACAGGGATAAGACCGCATCGGAGGATGATGTCTTATCCCTATCAATAAAAGGGGGAGAAATACCCAATGAATAAGTGGAACCGAAAATTGAAACCCTTGTGGTTTTTAACGCCAGCCCTGGTGTTTCTGATTTTCTTTGTATTTGGACCCCTGGTCCAGAACCTGATCAATAGCTTCTATAAGTTTTCGGCTTTTTCACCAACGCAGCAATTCGTCGGCCTGGCCAATTACGAGAAGCTGATGCAGGACCGCACTCTGCCGGTGGCTTTAACGAATAATTTCCGCTATGCTGTCATCTCCGTTCTGGTCCAGGTCGGCTTTGGATTAGTACTGGCTGCCATTTTGGAACATAAGATCTTCCGCAGGGTGGCGCCGTTTTTCCGGGTCGTTTATTTTATGCCTGTTATGATATCGATATCAGTCATTGCCATGCTGTTCAGCTTTATCTACAATCCGCAGATGGGCATACTCAACAATTTCCTGGAATTAATCGGACTGGAGTCCTTAAAGCGAGTCTGGCTGGGCAATCCCAAGACAGCCATCTATTCGGTCATTACGATGAGTCAGTGGCAAAGTACCGGCTACATCATGATGCTCTTCATTGTAGCCATTCAGAAGATTCCAAAGGATCTGTATGAAGCCAGTGTCATCGACGGAGCGGGTTCCATCGGCCAGTTCTTCCATGTCACGGTCCCTCAGGTAAAAGAAACGATCTTCGTCAATACCCTGATCACGATCACCGGCTCCATGCTGGTATTCAATGAACCATACATTCTGGCCAAAGGCGGGGGCCCTGGCATCAGTTCAACCACCATCGCCCTTCATATGTACCTGGAAGGGTTCATGCGCGACAACATGGGCTACGCTTCCGCTCTGGCTGTGCTCATCTTTGTCATTACCGCCATTGTTTCCCTGGTGCAGGTTGCCATCTCCAGAACCGGAAAGGAGGACTAACATGGAAGGAACACTCAAACAATCCAAACCGAACAGACGCCGGATCAGACTGACTCCGGGGCGTCTTCTGACGGCAGCCCTTCTGGTCATTCTGGCTGTTGTGA
Organism: Clostridiaceae bacterium HFYG-1003; assembly: GCA_024579835.1. Classification (NCBI taxonomy): domain Bacteria; kingdom Bacillati; phylum Bacillota; class Clostridia; order Eubacteriales; family Clostridiaceae; species Clostridiaceae bacterium HFYG-1003. The sequence goes on along the minus strand of CP102060.1, from coordinate 2,056,857 downwards.
TCCTTTATCCGCTGTTCTGGATGATCGTATCCTCCATGAAATCCTACGCCGAAATCTATGGAAATGTCTGGGGATTTCCCGAAACCTGGCTGGTCGACAATTACCGCAAAGCCTGGGAAGGGGGCATCGCTGATTATTTCCTGAACAGTCTCCAGATTACCGGAGCTGTCATCGTCAGTGTGATCTTCATCGCGACATTGGCCGCCTACGGTCTGTCCCGCTTTAAATCGCGCCTGGTGGACCTGCTGCTCATTGCCATCATGGCCGGACTGATGGTTAATCCACAAGTCTGTCTGATCCCGCTCTATAAATTTCTGGACGCGGTCGGTCTGCTGGATACCAAACTGGCTCTGATCCTGCCCTACATCGCTTTTCGGCTGCCTTTGTCAATTCTTCTGGTGCGGTCGCATTTTCTGACCATCCCCAAGGAGATTGTGGAGTCCGCCATCGTGGATGGATGCAGCGAGCTGGAGATTTACTCCAAGATTTATCTGCCCATGTCACGGCCGATTATCTCAACCATTGCCCTTTTGACTGCCTTCTATGCCTGGAATGAATTCCTGTTTGGCATTATCTTCATCAGCTCGGAAGCGAATAAAACCATCCCGGCTGGTCTGATGAATTTCCGCGATGCCCTCCGAACCGACTGGGGTGTACTCCTGGCAGGTATGGTCATTGCTTCCCTGCCGATGATTGTGCTGTTGATCTTTACTCAAAAACAACTGATTCGTGGCCTGTCCGAGGGCTCCGTGAAAGGATAACGACATGAAGCTGATTTGCATCGGTGACAACGTCTGCGATTGTTACCACTACAAGAATACCTATTACCCGGGAGGCAACTGCGTGAACGTTGCCGTCAACGCCAAGCGCAGCGGAGCGGAAAAATGCTCCTACATCGGGATTCTGGGAACAGACGACAAGGCGCAGCACGTCAAGTTTGCCATGGACCAGGAGGGGATCGAGTGGAGCCGTTCCCGAACCATGGAAGGTCTGACCGGTCAGCCCGGCGTCTACCTGGATGAATCCGGTGACCGCATTTTTCGGCGATTTGAGGGAGATACGGTTCAAACGCTGGCCAAGCTCCATATGACCCGGCATGACCTGGCTTACGTGAAAGACTATGATCTTTGCCATACCAGCTGTTATTCCTGGATGGAGGAGGAGCTGCCGGTTCTGTGCCAGGTCATTGAAGTATCCTATGACTTTTCCGACCATTACACCCTGGAGCAGATCGATCGGGTGGCGCCGTATATTTGCTATGCCTTCCTGTCCGCTTCCGATCGTACTCAAGAGGAAATTGCCGCTCTGATCAAAGCCTTTGGAAAGTATCCGAATGTGAAGGTTCTGGGCATGACTCGCGGCAAAGAGGGAGCTCTGTTTGTTTCGGAAGGGAAGGAATATCGCCAGGCGCCGGCACCGGCCCAGGTTGTGGATACCATGGGTGCCGGAGACAGTTTCATTGCCGCATTCCTGGTGAGTCATAAAAATGGGCTGTCGATGGAAGAGAGTCTGAGCAGAGGGGCCCTCAGCGCGGCCAAAACCTGCGAGCTCGAGGGCGGTTTCGGATATCCGCATGATATAATATAATGTAATACAGAATATTATATTGGATTCATTCCTGGGAGAAGCTATGAAAAAAGTAAATCTGGACAGCAACATCTCTTCCTACCTCTACGAGCAGGTATCAAACTATATAGAGATCATGATCGAAAAAGGCACGTTGACTCCTGGCAGCAAAATTCCTTCAGAGCAGGAACTGTGTGAACTGTTCAACACCAGCCGGATCACGGTTCGCCGGGCCATCAAGGAACTGTCCGACAAGGGGGTGCTGGAAGCGGTTCACGGCAAAGGCACCTTTGTCTCTTCCAAAATCAAAAAAAGCGTCCATATCCTGGAATTTGGCGGATTCGCCGATGGCCTGGGGGGTGCCGGGGTCACTTTTACCAAGAAGATTTTGTCCAAAGGTCTGCACATGGCCGACGAAGCCGAAAAAATCATCTTCCAGCGGACAGAGCCCTTCGAGCTGTTTACGCTGGTTCGACTGGTTTTTGATGCGGAAGGTCCTTTCAGCCTTGATTTTGCTTTTTTTCCGGCGGATCGCTATCCGGGAATCATGGATCGGGTAGACTCTGATACATCCACTTTTGAACTGGCCAGAAAGACTTACGGCATTCATTTCAAACGAGTGACCAAAACCATTGAATTTCTCACGGGTGATGAGGAAGCTGCAAAAATTCTGGGTGTCCCCCTCACGACACCGCTGGTTCTCGTGAAGAAAACCATTTTTGATGAGCAGGACCGGCCGGTCCATTTCTCCCGGTATTATCTGCTCCCGCAAAAGGCTGAACTCTCATTCGAAGTTCGCCTGGACTGATCCCCTTACTGCTTCCGAGAGGACAACGGGTGGATTCAGTCTGGCAATTCCGGGACCTGACCTTTTTGACACCGGCGCTGCCGGACGGCCTCAGCAATAATAAGAACAATAAAATTCGTAAGGGGATCCTTATGAATTTTTCTTTTTTGCATGCTTTGGAACAAGTGACGAACTGACCGGCGAAGGGAATCGTCAGTTGATAGACTGTTCGGCGAGAGAACTGTCATGCGAGGTGGGGATCTTCGGTGAAGGGAACTGCCAGGCAAAGCGGCCGGTCCGATGGAGGGGATTGTCAGAGGTAAACCGCGGAGGGCATCTGCTCAATCGGTCAGGCTGCTTCTTTAGTCAGTCAAATCAGATGAGTACAACGTTTCTTTTACAGTTCCGGGATTAAACAAGAAATATACCTCTGTGAATATACATTATATACAGGTATATATTAAATTGTTAAATATTTGATTTTCTGTATTTTCAAGTCTGCCTGTAGAAAGTTCTCTGCCTGCAATAACTGGTTGAACTTTCAGAACGTCGGATCAATATTCATTTATAACCATTCGATTAACATCGAATAATGGTTAAAGAGGTGTAAAATAACCGGCTTTTACCTCATATTTCATAAAAAATCAAGGTGTTAACGATTCTCGATTATCAATTTGGCACCTTTAAGTGACTTTAGCGAATAGCATAAAAATTCTTCAAAAAAAATTTTATGCAATCAAAAACAGATTTGCGGAAATAATGTTATATTCATCTAAAAATGCTATAAATATTGATTAAAGGTTTACATGTGGTATACTTCAAAAGGTCAAAATATATATATTCCTTAGGAGGGAAAACATGGCAAAACCAACCCATGACAACACTGCCAAACGCGGTGGTGTACTCAAATCCATTGAGGCCATCGGTAACGCTCTGCCTCATCCAGCTATTATTTTCGTCATTCTCACCGCGCTCGTCGTCGTCATTTCCTACTTTGTCGCCAAGTCCGGACTTCAGGTAACTTACTATGATGCCAGACAGGCCAAGGAAGTAACGATCGGAGCAACCAACATGCTGTCCGTGGAAGGACTGCGGTTCTTCTTCAACTCAGCCACCGGAAACTTTACCGGCTTCGCGCCACTGGGTACCGTTCTGGTTGCCATGCTGGGTGTCGGTGTTGCTGAATACTCCGGACTGATCAATGCGTCCCTGAAGAAGCTGTTGAGCAATGTTCCCGCCAGCCTTCTGACTGCGGTGGTTGTATTCGCCGGGGTTATGTCCAATGTGGCCTCTGATGCCGGATACGTTGTGGTTATTCCTTTGGGAGCCATCGTTTTCGCCGGAGCCGGCCGTCACCCCATCGCGGGTCTGGCAGCGGCCTTTGCCGGAGTTTCTGCCGGATTCTCCGCCAACCTGCTGGTCGGAACTCTGGATCCGCTGCTTGCCGGTATCACCAATGAAGCCCTGAAGGCTTCCGGTAGTGATTACACCATGCTTGCCACCGGCAACTTCTACTTCATGTTTGTCTCCACCTTCCTTCTGACGATTCTTGGAACCGTCGTTACCGAACGAATTGTCGAACCGAACCTGGGACCATACACAGGTGAGTTCAAGCCCGATGCAGAGAAACTGACCGCTGTGGAAAACAAGGGTCTGAGAAATGCCGGAATCGCTCTTTTGCTTTTTGCTTTGCTCATGGCCTTCCTGACCGTACCGCAGAATGCTGTGCTCAAGGAAGTCGATGCTGCCGGAAAACTGAACCTGAATAACTTCATGCACAGCGGTCTGATCTTCATGATCCTCCTGCTGTTCCTGATTCCTGGCTATGTTTACGGAAAAGCTACCGGCAAGATCAAGAACACCAATGATCTGGTTGAAGCCATGACCAGCGCCATGAAGAGCATGGGCGGGTACCTTGTACTGGCTTTCTTTGCGGCTCAGTTTGTGGCATTCTTCGGAAAATCCAATTTGGGAACCATTCTCTCCGTCGAAGGCGCCGGTTTCCTGGAGCGCATCGGCTTTAAGGGAATTCCGCTGGTGCTCGGATTCATTTTGATTTCAGCCTTCATCAACCTGTTCATGGGATCCGCTTCCGCCAAGTGGGCGATTATGGCACCGATCTTCGTGCCGATGATGATGCGTCTGGGACTGACTCCGGAACTCACTCAGGTTGCCTTCCGGATTGGAGATTCCTCCACCAATATCATCACGCCGCTGATGAGCTACTTTGCGATGATTGTCGTCTTTGCCAAGAAATACGAGAAAGACAGCGGCCTGGGAACACTGATTTCCACCATGCTGCCCTATTCCGTCGTATTCCTGATCGGCTGGGCCATTATGCTCATTATCTGGATGCTGGTGGGACTCCCGCTGGGACCCGGAGCTGCCCTGTACATGTAATTGAAACCAATAAGGCCCTCGCGGCCTTATTTTTTCTGATTCGTTTTCTATGATGGATCAGAATATGATGGTTCAGATTCATTGATGGTTCAACTTCATTGATGGGATTGAACAGGAAAACTAATGAATTGATTGGCTGAATGCAGCCTACAGGCAAGGGCAGCCGGAAGCTGTCTGAATTTTTCAGATGACGGAATTTTACAAATGATTTTCTTTTCAGATGATTGAATTCTTAAGATGATTATATTCTTCAAATGATTTTCTTTTCAGATGGGTGAGTGGTTTAGATCCTGAAATTTTTCAGGGATCTGACCTGAACGAACTGATTCGGCAGATGAAAAATCCGAATGAACATGGAGGTTATGATGATTAACGAACAAAGGTTATTGGATCGGTTTCTGCGCTATGTGCAGATTGACAGCCCCACCAGGGAAGAGGGAGACTTCGCCCGGATTCTGATGGCTGAAATGCAGGAACTGGGCCTGGAAGTGGAAATGGATGGCGCCGGTGAGGTGGTCGGAAGCAATTCAGGCAACTTGATCGGACGTCTGAACGGACAGCTGGACCGGGATCCGATCCTGTTCAGTTCCCATATGGATACAGTCAGCCCGGGACGCGGTATTAAGCCTGTCATCAAGGATGGCACGATTTTCAGTGACGGCACCACGATTCTGGGCGCAGACAACAAGGCCGGAATTGCGGCGCTCATGGAGGCGTTTGCCGTGTTGAAAGAGACTTCCGCTCCCCACGGCGACGTGGAGGTGGCATTCACCATTTTTGAGGAAGGCGGACTGTTTGGATCCAAAAATTTGGACTACACCAGACTGAAGGCGAAAAAGGGCTTTGTTCTGGACAGTGGCGGTGATCCGGGCGACATTATTATTGCCGGTCCGGCCCAGGCCAAGATTGACGTTACGTTTACCGGCCTTGAAGCTCATGCCGGGGTAGCACCGGAAACCGGAATTTCAGCCATTATGATTGCCGCGGACGCCATTTCCCGGATGAAGCTGCTCCGCATTGATGAGGAAACAACCGCCAATATTGGATCCATCGAAGGCAAGGGACCCACCAACATTGTGACGAAGGAAGTCCGGATTCAGGCGGAAGCCCGCAGCCTGTCCGATGAAAAACTGAAGGCTCAGACAGACCATATGGCAGAATGCTGCTATGAAGCGGCCAGAAAGTTCAACGGCAAGGCTGATGTGGTCATTGCTCCGGCCTACGGCGCATTCAGCATTCCGGAGGATCACGCCCTGGTATCCGAACTGAAAGCAGTGTTCGCGCAGATGGGCATCCAGGCGAAAACCGCCCGATCCGGCGGAGGATCGGACACCAATGTCTTCAATGCCAACGGAATCCCTTCCGTGAATCTGGCCATCGGGGAACGGAAACCGCATACGCTGGAGGAACATCTCCACATACGAGACCTGAATACCACAGCGGAGCTGGTGCTCCGACTGATGTTGGGCTAATCATTTCATGTCAGCACACCGGAAACGTCCTTGTCAAGGCGGGGCCGGTGTGTTTTCATTCGATCACTGCAATTCTCGAATTCTCACGCCATCAGGGAGTTGGCCTGCTCCGTGGCTGGATTGCCGGACTTCGTCAGAAAAGCGGAGCGAGGGATCCTTCCTTATAACGGCTCCCTCAGCAGATGGATCGTTCACGTCATTCTGAAATTTATCATGACAGAACGGAAGGAAGGCCCTATACTCAAAGAAAAGAGCAGAGGGGATTTAACGATGGACAAAACGAATGTCATTCTGCATGAGCGCATTACCATTGGAATCAGTGCCTGTACGATGGGGAGCCCAGTGCGTTACAACGCCAAGGGCTGGGATCTGACTGCGGGGCTGGGCCGTGAAAAGAGCGACTTTAAATGGGTGCCGGTCTGCCCGGAAACCATGTCCGGCCTGGGAGTGCCCAGAGATCCGATTCATCTGTCAGGCGGCACCGGGAAAGAGGTCTGGTCGGGTCTGGCAATCATTAAGAACCGCGGGGGTCAGGATGTGACGGAGGATGTTAAGTTTGGCACGTTGTCCTGCCTGGAAACGCTGGAGCGGGCGAAAGCCACCGCATTCATCTACATGGACGGCAGTCCGACCTGCGGCGTCTACCGTACGTCCCTGAAAAAACAGAAGCGGGGCAATCCGCCCGGGATCTTCGGAACCTTGCTCTTGGACCGGGAGTATTTCCTGATTCCGGCCAGCGATCTTCAAAGTCCTATCCGCTGGTGGGATTGGCGGCGCCGGCTGCTGGCGTTCCATTGGTTTCGCTCCTTGCCACTTGAAAGCAAGAATTCACTTTACGAAGCCTGGTATAAGCTGAAGTTCCTTTGCCAGGAGCTGGATGAGCCCTGGGCCAGGGAAATGGGCCGACGGCTGGCAGACCTAGGCAAACAAGTTACCGCGGAGGATATTGCCGCGATTCGCGGTGAAATTCTGGAAGTTTTACGCCGCCCCTCCACCACGGCAAAGATTACGCAGATGCTATGGAAAAACTATTCGTTTTATCGTAAAGCGAAAGGCAAGACTGTAGATGGAATCAATTCACCGGATTTTCGACGCAATGTCACAACCATTGCCAAAGAGCTGACGCTGATGGAGCGAACTGCCTTTGAAGAAGGAGTCTTCTTCGCGTCTTCTCCGGTTCTGTACCGTGAGAAGCGGCGTATGCCAAAACCGGTGCTGCCGACAACAGAGGCGCTGGCAGAAGAAGGGGCGGAAGAAGATCAATCCCCTGAGGAACAGGCGTAACAGGCACGATCGGATCCGAAATCATCTTTATTGGATCAGAAAGCAGCTTGATCGGATCAGGCAGCATCTCAACCGGATTCAATCTCTGGAAGATTTTCCGGTGAATGGAAATGAGCCAAGACCCCAAACCAGTTCAGGTTCAGGGTCTTGGCTGATTTATACGTGAGGTGAAAAGTGCGAGCTAATCCTATTCTTCAGTTTCGGAAATGGTGATGGTGAGGGTATAGAGATCCGGATCATATTCCGGGGTCAGCAGCTCCATGTCCTGAACCGGGAACTGCTTCGTATCGATGGAGACACCCTGACCATTGAGATAGTCGACAATTTCTTCCGTGGCAGCATTCTCCAGACCGGTTTTCAGAAAACGGTAGGTCAGGAAAGTATAGCCGAATTCACTCCAAAGCTCTGACTGAATCCGACGGCCATCTGGCAGCGTAAAGTCGGACTTGTCCAAAAAAATTGAATCGTCAAATGCTTTGTCCCAGTCAATGGAAGCCAGCCTGCTGCGAAGATCGTTCTGTTCCATTCATGTGCTCCTTTCGGTTCGCGCCCTTGCGAAGGTGTCGTTGAAGTTCTCGAGTGAATTCCCGGACAGGGGGTCGTAGATTTCCTGAAATGGCAGGGATTCAGCAGACATAAAAGGTTCTGTTCGATGGTTGAAGCGGGGCTTCAAATGCTTTCATCCTGACTGCTATGACCGGTATATCAATCGGTTATAATTTGAGTATACCCTATCTTTTCTTTTGGGGGTTTATCCGTTCAGAAAATTGATTCATAATCTTCGGAATGGGAGAATCCGTCAGAACGGATTGACCTGTTGTTTATGCCGGATCCAATCGTCCTATAGTAGCCAGCCTTGTCTGTCCGTAAATAGACGGATATAATGTCCCTAATAATATTGTGGAGGACAAAAAGAGATCCTCCCTGACTCTATGGTTAGCGCCGAGTCATCAGGGAGGATCCTTACTAAGTTATTAGCATGATCAGTATATCAAAATACGTTTTAGAATGGAATCCCGATCTGGGTGTTTTTTGTTCGGAGTATGGAGAAAAGCATATGTCCCATCTGTCATCAGTCGCTTAAGGTCATTGGCTCCCGCAGGAGATCAGTGATCGACGAGAATGGGGATGTCATGATCCTGGTGCTTCGTCGCCTGCGCTGTACCAACCCCGGTTGCGGGAAGATCCATCACGAACTTCCGGATCTCTTAACTCCCTATAAGCGGCAGACCACAACGATCCTGGAGCAGATCATCACCGGTCAACATGAAGCGGTGCCCGTTGAGAATTCGACCATTCGGCGGGTCCGAGCCTGGTTCAACTCCAGAGCCCACGCTTTAGTCGGTGCTCTGCTCAGTACATATGCTACAGTCACTCAGGACTATGGGGTCGACTTTTCCGATCTGCCTCAGTCCATACTCGAGAGGATTTTCTTCTTTGTAGGCGAGCCTGCGGGCTGGCTGAAAAAGGTTGTCCGGATTTTAGTCAACAATCACCGATGGCCACATACCCAGTTGGCATAGGTGTCCACCGAGGAGTCCTCTAAAATCATGTCATCACTCGAAATTGAATGGAGGCATGACATGAAGGACAAGGAAAAAGCACAGGAAATAGCGACGCAACGGGCGATTCTACTGGCGCCCCTTCTTTCCCATGACTTGGACAAGGGGCAGATCCGGGTGCTTAAGGAGCAGATCTGCCGCGAGGCTGGGATTTCCGAGCGGACCTTACGGCGATATCTGAATAGTTATCAGCAGAAGGGATTTTCCGGACTGATACCGCAGGCGAGGGTATCGCAGGATTCAAGAGCCATCCCGGCGCTGGTGTTGGACGAAGCCGTGCGGCTGCGCAAAGAGATCCCGTCCAGAAGTGTGGCTGAGATCATTCGAATCATGGAATGGGAAGGCCTCACCGAAGCTGGCTCGATCAAGCGAAGCAGCCTGCAGGAGAAATTGCAGGAGAAGGGCTACAGCGGGAAGCATATGGCCATCTATGCCGCTGGCGGGGTAGCTACCCGCCGATTTCAAAAACGCACCCGCAACAAACTGTGGCATTCGGATATCAAGTATGGCTGTTACCTGCCGATCGGTCCTGGAAACAAGCCGCAGCAGGTCTATCTGGTGGCGTTTTTGGACGACGCTACCCGGATGATCCTCCATGCCCAGTTCTACTCGAACCTGGAGCAGAGCATCGTTGAGGATTGCTTCCGCAAAGCCATCCTCAAGTGGGGAATTCCAGAGCAGGCATACTTCGATAACGGCCGCCAGTTTAAAAATAAGTGGATGTCCAGAGCCTGCGCAAAGCTTGGCATCCGGCTGATCTTCGCAAAGCCCTACTCTCCGGAAGGCACCGGAAAAATAGAAAAATTCAATCAGAATATCGATCGGTTTCTCGATGAGTATAAATTCGATAACTCGGAACGATCCCTCGAGGTTATGAATGAGCGGTTCTGGATCTGGTTGGAAGAATGCTACCAGAACAAACCGCATACCGCACTCAATGGAACGACCCCGCATCAGGCGTATAATCTGGATCCCAGGCCCTTGAAATATCTGCCAGCGGAGAAGGTCGCCAACGCCTTTTTGCACGCTGAGACCAGAAAAGTCGATAAGAGTGGCTGCATCAGCTTTGGCGGCGCGAAGTATGAAGTTGGGCTACCCTATGTGGCTCGCAGCGTGGAAGTGGTCTATGACCCCAGTAACACCGAGGAACTGAGCATTGAGTATCAGGATGACAAACCCTTTGTGGTGAGAAAGCTGGTCATTGGGGAGCGTGTGACGCCCAAGCCTCAGCTGCCGGAGTTCCTGACTCCAGTCAAGCCAACCTCTTCCCGGTTACTCGATGGTGCCCAAAAGCAGAATCAGAAGCGAAAAGACAAACAGCAGTCTACGGCCATCTCTTTCAAAGACATAAGAAAAGGGGGTGGCAGTGATGTTTGAAGCGTTTTATGGCTTCAAGAAAACTCCATTCTGTCGGGATCTGCCGACTACGGAACTATTCCCTTCCAATACGCTGGAGGAGTCCCTAAGCAGATTATCCTATGTCGCCGAACGGCAACTCTTCTGTGTACTCACCGGAGAGTGCGGCACTGGTAAGACGACCACCATTCGCCGATTCCGCGATCAACTGGATGACACCAGATACACCCTGATCTATCTGGCAGACTCGAAAATGACGCCGAGAAATTTCTACAAAGGGATGCTGGATCAGTTAGGGGCCGAATCAAGATTCTATCGAGGGGATGCCAAACGCCAGCTGCATAAAGAGATCGAGTTGATGAAAGGACTCCACAATAAGCGTCCGGTGGTCGTTGTCGATGAGGCGCATCTGCTGGATCGAGAAATGCTTGAAGAGGTACGTTTTCTCCTCAACTTCCGGATGGATGCCGTCAGTCCCATGGCACTGGTTCTGGTGGGCCAGGTCGAGCTATGGGAGAAACTCCAGATGCAGTCCTATACGGCGATCCGGCAACGGATCGACATCCAGTGCAAAATGCAATTGATGGACCACTCACAGGTGAAGGGATACATGAAACGCCACCTGGAATATGCCGGGATCGACCATGAGCTCTTCTCAGATGAGGCTACTGAGGCAATCTATCGATATTCCGGTGGATCCGCCAGGCTAGTCAACCAAGTGTGTACTAGCACCCTGATTTTTGGTTACCAAAGTGGAAAGCGAATCATTGACGACCACATGGTCAAACTGGTCATCAATGGGGAACTGAGCTAAACAAAATGGCAAGTTGAAATTTCTCTCAACTTGCCATTCTTTCCAGCAATTCCCGGACAAGAAATACCATCAACTTCTGGACAAGGAACAATAGCAGTAACAACCTGTTCTCATTACAGTTCAGAGAAGGAGATTGTCATGATCGAAAAAGCAATGATGTTTGCAACCCTGGCTCATACTGGGCAAACCAGAAAGGGATCAGACCTCCCCTACATCATTCATCCGATGGAAGTGGCTGTGATCGTAGCCTCCATCCTGGGAGAACTCGGTCGTCACGATGAGGATATTGTCTGTGCCGCTATCCTGCATGATACCTGTGAGGATGCCAAGGTCAGGCAGGAAACCTTGCAGGCCTTGTTCAACCCTCGGGTCGCTGACTTGGTGGCGGCTCAAAGCGAAGATAAAACAGTCAAGGATTGGAAAACCCGGAAACAGCACACGATTGACTTTCTCAGGGAAGAAAAAGACCTTGATGTTAAAATTATTGCCCTGGCTGACAAGCTGGCAAATATCCGGGCGATCCGGCGGGATCAGTCAATTCTCGGGGACCGGTTATGGGAAAGCTTTCACGAAAAACGCAAGAGCGAACATCACTGGTATTATGCTTCACTGGCTGATTGCCTGAAAGAACTCAGCGGTCTGGAGGCATATGCGGAATACTGCCGTCTGGTGAAGGAGGTTTTCGGGAAGGTTTCTGAGGCGACTTCTGAGCCGACTTCTGAGCCGACTTCTGAGGCGACTTCTGGGGCGACTTTTGAGGCAACTTCTGAGGTGACTTCTGAATCGCCTTCTGTGCGGGGGAGTTGCTCATGAAAAAAAAGATTTTGGAGGGGACACAATGAGCGATAAGAACAGCAGAGTTCTGTTCAATTCGATTGCCCCGGTTTACAGCCGTTTTTTTACGATCCAGAGGAAATGGTTTCGCCAGGCAATGGAAAAACAGGAAGACCACCTCGACTTTTCTTCACTTACTTCGGTACTCGATGTGGGGTGCGGAACCGGTGCTCTCTGTTCGGTTCTGGCAGAGCGAGGTTTGAGCGTTACTGGGCTGGATTCGGCGGAGAAGATGCTGAAATTTGCCAGCTCACGACCGGAAAACCGGAATGTGCATTTCATCCGGGGTGATGTTCAGAACGGACTGCCGTTCCCGGACCGATCCTTCGATGCAGCGGTTGCCTCTTATGTAGCCCATGGCATGGAAGCAGAGCGGCGCTTGCAGCTCTACCGGGAGATGAGTCGGGTGGCTCGGCGGGTTGTGGTCATTATGGACTATAACCAGGAGCGGTCTCTATTAACTTCATTCGTGGAATGGCTGGAGGGCGGCGACTATTTTGGCTTCATCCGGCAGGTTCCGCAAGAGATGGAGGTATGCACCCATCAGGGCAAGCGATGCTTTAGCAAAGTCGACGTGGTTCAAATCGGAGGTCGCGCTGCCTGGTATGTATGCATTCCGCATGACCGAGGCTGAGACAAGAAATGTCTGTCAGGATCAATCAAAACCCGAGGGATGAGGTTTCCGGAGCTGTTTTAAAAAAATTTAGTTTGTTTTAATTTTTCTCTTCCATAATGAAGCCAGCTCCTATGTGGCATCCATTTTGCCTCAGGGAAAAAATAATTCATGGGGGAGACTACAATGAAACTGCTCGGCAATATCATATGGTTCCTGTTGGGCGGCTTCTGGGGCGGCCTTGGTTGGATCGGAGCTGGAATCCTTTGGTGCATCACCATTATTGGCATCCCGATTGGTGTCCAGTGCTTTAAGTTCGCTCGATTAAGCTTCTGGCCCTTTGGCTATGAACTGGAATACACCGGCGGAACCGGATCACTGGTTGTCAATCTGATCTGGCTCGTTTTCAGCGGACTTCCGCTGGCTTTGGGCCACTTCTTCAATGGCGTGCTGCTCCTTTTGACGATTATCGGCATACCGTTCGCGGCTCAGTCGTTCAAGCTGGCTCGCCTGGCACTGGCACCCTTTGGTGCCAGAATCGTTCGGGAAGGATAGACAAAAAACTGCTTCGGTGGATCTTCGTATGATCCCATCCGGAGCAGTTTTTCATGTTGCTCAATTTTGGAGGTATAACAAGGTATAATGGAGTCATGGACATTCAGCAAAAACTAAAGAATCTTCCGGAACTCCCGGGAGTCTACCGTTTTCTCAGCAGTGACGGCAGAATTATATATGTAGGCAAGAGCAAATGTTTGCGGCAAAGAGTTCGATCGTACTTTACCGGAACGAAGGAGGGAAAGGTCGCCCGACTGGTACGTCAGATATCCGATCTGGAATATGAAGTCTGCGACACCCATCTGGAAGCCCGTCTTCTGGAATGTCAGCGGATCAAGGAGCTTCGGCCGCTTTACAATTCGCAGTTCAAGCGCGAGCGGGGATTTGTTTATTTAAAAATCGGCGAAACAGTAAAAGAAGCCCCTCTTTCCGTGGTCCATCGCCCGGATCAGGGAGTCGGTCCCTTCCGCAATCGCCGGCTGCTCGAAAGCGTGATTGAAAGCTTTGAGAAGCTCTATCCCATGCGATTTCGGGAGACTCCAGCCGCCCGCCCATCAGATGCGAACCGAAGCGGCATTGATTTCACCTATTTTATCCTGCCACAGCGCATTGCCACGGAAACCTATCTGCAGCATCGGGCGGTGATCGGCCGGCTGTTTCAGGAGGAGTCTTTATGGCGGGACTTTTTGCAGGATCTCGAGCAGACCATGCTCGAGGAAGCGGACCGGGAAAAGTTTCAGGCCGCAATTTTCTTTCGGGATTTCAAGGAGTCTCTCAGCCTGCTCCGCCGGATGTGGTTTGAAGATCACAAGCTGTTTGAAGAACTTCTGTTCCTGCGAATCCCCATACCCCAGGGCTATAAGTATTTCAGGATTCAGAATGGACTGATCGATGCCTTTGGCCAGGGCGAAACCAGCGACGGATCGGACTTCCAAAGGTTCCTCGCTTCCCCCCCAACTGAAGAAGAACCGCCCTGGGCCATGTTCTCCAGATTTGAGCAATATGATTTTCGGGATATTCTCTACTCGGAAATTCGGTCTCTTCCGGAAGAACAGGTCGTTCGGCTATAAGCTTTTGCATTCACAAATCGTCAGGTATTCTTCAGGAGTTATTGGCAGTCATCCTGTCTTGGATCACATTCACCAGACAACATTCACCATTGATGGCGCAAAGCGTCTCACCCATAACTGATTGGGGTGAGACGCTTTGTTGTCGTATGTTCAGTAAGCCCGATCAGAGGAGTGTGGGTGATACTGGCAGCCAGGCTGAGGTTGAGACTCAGCTTAAGGGGCAAGCAATGACTGGATGGAGCGGAATATCTATGGAACATTACCAAAATGACGCAGGACTCCGGCGGAAATTCGGGCAGAGCCGGTGCCGGCAATGGGAGCATTTCCGTTGATCCTCAGGACGGCATCGCCCTGAAGGATCTGCGCAGTTTCCTTGGCCATCATGGCGTAGGTTTTGCTTGCTACTTTGCTGATCGTCTGCGAGGTTCCTGTTTCAGAGAGGTTACAGTCAATCTGGTAATGCCTGGTGGTTTCGCTGACTTCCACGATTTCCTCCCCGGTTTTTCCATCGAAGGACCATTTCTCCAACAGGCCGCTCACTGTCACATCAATCGTGAAAGCGCCATCGGAGAATTCGTCCGGAGTCCACCAGCAGTCACTGACGAAACCATGGAACATTTCCGCTGCATCCCAGCCAGTCACGGGGTCGGTGCCTTTCACATCCGACTGAACTTCCAGTAGTTGATTTTCAAGCGTGAAGGACACGGAGGTCCAGCGATTGACATCATAACCGTCTCCCTGAAGCTGCTCCTCACCGCTGGCATTGAGTTGGATGATCGTCATCGGGAGGGTCTCCGGCTTGCCTTTCCTGGTTTCGTCGGAGTCGATGCCCGACTGGTCGGGAGTGGCGTTGCCCGTGCGGCTGTCAGTCGAAGGGGTCTTCTGGCCGGACGCTCCCGCAAGTTCTTTGGATGATGCTGAATCAGCGGCCGAAGACGCTGGATGGCTGCTGCTGATCGGAACTTGCTTTGAAGATGGGAGGGCTTGTTCCTCGGATTGTGACTTTATCCCGGATTTGGACGGATCGCTCGGGTCGGGCATGTCTTTGATATTGCCGTCTTCCGGCAGAATTTCCGCCGATCCAATCGTCATGGTCCGCCAAAGCAGCAGGGACAGGGACCCCTCGGCCTCGAACGGATCTCCGTCAATCGCTCCCTGGATCTGGAGACTGCTGATTTTTCCTCTGATTTTATCTCTGGACTTGAGTTCGCCGGAGCTGGCTTTCATGGAGATCATTGCCCGAATGGCATCAAAGGGTTCAGCATGGATCCGAAACCGGTGACTGGTCGGGAAAGGATCGGGTTCGAAAGGCTCTTGCGGCGGTTTTTCATCCGACTCTGCATTTTCATTGAGTTCTTTTGATTTGGAATCTTCTTCTTTCGGATCATCCGGCCATGGTTCCTCATTGGGGTAGAAAATCGCATATCCGGTCAGGTTGATGTTCAACTCCAGGGTCTTCCCGTAATCTTTTCGTATATTCAGGGTGTTTTTGGGCAGAGTCGCCATGAACTGATACTGCCCCGGCTGACGATCATCCGAACCGTACTCCCGGTTCAGAATCAGCTGCCAGGTTCCGTCTGCGGCTTTTCGGATATACAGTGAACTGGCCTCTGGAGTACCGAAGGCATCGTTGCCTCCGCCCATCCAGCTCATATCCAAGCCGCTCATGTCCATCTCAACTTTTTGAACCTGATCGCCGGCAGCGAGAACCGGCACGCTGTGCAAGCCAAATCCAAGCAGGATTAGTCCGGCAATCCATCGTTTCTTCATAATGACACCTCATTCCTCAAGGACAGACAGGTGAACTGAAAGACATAGGCAATGCAGTTTATTATTCTTTCCATGCAGGGTTGCCAGATGATGCAGGGGATGGGGCGGCTTGTCTCAGGCGAAAGTGCTGGCGGCACGATATGAAACTGGTGGGGTGGATTGCCAGTCAAAGTCACTTCTGGTGGAATGAAGAATCTACTGGCTAGAAATTTGACAGTCTGGGAATCAACCGGAGACAAAATAAGGAACCTGGCAGGTTTTCCATTCGGATCATCAGGCTAGTTCTTAATTTTATTATACGCCTGGCAAAAGTGCTTCCCAGCTTATATTGCATACAATCAAAAACGGAGAGGACAGCAGATTTTGCCGGGAAACCAAAATCCTTTTCATTCGGCCCGAAAAAAAGAAGCGGCCGATGGCCGCTTTTGGTTGCATATTTCAGGATATAATCCGTTTGAAATCGAAGCCGATCACTCAACCGGATCCCTGAGCCGGTTGAGTGATCCTGAGCCTTAATTCTGAATCTTGATCCCGAATTCTGAGCCGGATCTTTGATCCAAATCGGTGTTCCAGATTCGCTATCCAGAAACTGTTATGGATTCCTGACCGACAATGGCTGGATGGAAGTGACGGACAATCCTTGGGATCATCCTCCGAATATTTCTAAGGCACTGCCTATGGATTTCACAAGCTCATTCCGAGGAATTTCAAAGTGAATTTCTGTCTTGGCAGGGAACGGGAATTACGAATGTTTTTTCAGGAGTTCCTCCAGCTGTTCGACCGTGTAGACTTTCCCTTGGCTGATCAGCTTGCCGTCAATCACCAACCCGGGGGTTGTCATGACGCCGAATTTCATGATGTCGATGAGACTTTCCACTTTCTCCAGTTCAAAGTCACAGGTTCCGCTTTTCTTCAGCTGGGTCAGGCGATCCATCATTTTATCGCACTTGTCGCAGCCGGTGCCCAATATCTGTATTTTCATCGTTTTCTCCTAATTTTGCAGTTTCATGGATTTTCCGACAAGTTCCTGCCAGGCATCATTGACCGTACGAATGATGGCCGGGCCGACTTTCGAAATAAAAACAAGACGATTTTCTTCGTGGGTGGCTGTCGGTTCTCTCAGATCGATACGATCATTGACCACATCCACTTCGACCAGACCGTCCTCCAGGGTGACGGGGCCTTTGATCCGGTAGCAGTTGTAACTGACTCGGCGCAGGAAGCTCATCAGCTCTTCCCGGGTCACCGGTTCATTAATGATCATAGAAATGGTTTTTGGTTTGTTTTCCTTGGTGTTGGTCGTGTCTTCCACCAGGAGGTCCCGCCCCTTGCGCAGATCCTGTTCGAACAGGTTCAGGTCGAGCTCGCCGTGCTTCACCAGGGTGATTTCCGTGTGGGGATTGATTTCACGGACTTTGTCCTTGATCTGGTCAATGACGGAGCCTTCGACCAGGTCTTTCTTGCTGATTGCTGCCAGCTGGGCGTGTTTCGTCTGACGATAGACGGTGTCAATCTCATCGACCTGATTGAGGAAGTCCACGGCATCGATGACGCAAATCGACCCCTGATAGTCATAGCCGCGACCTTTGAGCTGTTCCACGGTGTCCAGTATTTCACCAATGTTGGAAGGGTCAGCCAGTCCGGAACTTTCGACAATGACAATATCCAGATCTTCATCCAGCATTTCGGCCATGGTCTTGGCAAAATTGATCTTCAGACAAGAGCAGAAGATGGACCCCCGATTGATCTCCTGGAGCATGATTCCGTTCTTGTTGATCAGATTGCCGTCAATGCCGACCTTGCCGAATTCATTCATAATGACGCCGATTTTTTTGCCCTGGTCATTCATCAGCAGGTTCCGCAGCAGCGTCGTTTTGCCGGCACCTAAAAAGCCGGTCAGGATATATAATTTGGTTTGCTTAAGTTCTTCCATTTTCTTTCCTCGATTTCTGTTTGTATTATTTTGGTTGCTCTCATTATTATATCAGTTTTATCATCGTGTTTCAGAGGATTGATGAACTTGAAAGTATCGCATAATTTAAATTGGTAATGAATAGAGAGTTATTGGGAATCTCAAGCGGATATAGCAGCCTGACCCGCAAGCGTTATCTGTAGTCATATTATGAACCCGAAGAATATATCGGCGCTTGTGATGAGGATTGATATTGACTTGAGCTGCGCTGAAAGGGCAGGGGACCGAGAGCAGGACAACCCAGTTAAATAAATATGCTGTATTGCATGTGGAAAGCGCTGCGCCATTCCAAAAGGGTGGCGCAGCGCTAGGTTAAAAGTCGATCACGGTAATCTGATCCCATTCAATTTGGCGGCATTCCAAGAGCTGTTCCATACGGGACTGCTCGTGGGGTTCGCTCATCCAGGCAATGCCGCAGCCGGCTGACAGGGTTCTGGGAACCGGAATCAGCTTGCCGGGAATCTGCTCCCGTTTGCAGGCGGACTCGGCAGCCATCGCCTCGCTGGTTGTATGGAATGTGACGATGAGTCGCTGAGCCATCTTACTTGATCATGAGCTCAAACTCAGCGCCTACTTCTTTCACGCTGACCGTCTTTCCCTGGCTCTGGGCAAAACGGGTGATATTTGTCACGGTGTGGGCCTCATTGGCCAGAACGGTGAGCTCTGAGTTGCTGGTCAGGGCCTGCTTCACCTGCAGGACAGGTTCCGGGCAGGAGAGTCCTCTGACATCGATGGTTTTCATGGTTTTATCCTCCTTCAGGATGCTATTGCTTGTTAAGCTGTTTCCTTTTTACGCAGACCAATGAACGAAATCACAAACAAGGCGGCAATGCAGATCAGGATGGCGGCCTGGCCATTGGGGCCGGGGCCTCCGACGGAGGCGGCTTTTTCAGCGGTTGCGGCTGCGGCAGCGCTGGCAGCCAGGCCAAAGTTGTGGGCCATAGCCGCTCCAAGGAACATACCAAGAACCGTCACGGCAGAATCCGATGATCCGGATCCGGCCAGAATCAGCTGACGCAGGGGGCATCCGCCCAACAGCACTGCGGCAAAGCCGACAACGTACATGCCCAGGATATTCCAAAGGGTCTGAGCATGAGCGATTGGTCCGTAAGCCACGAACTTGAACTGGCTGGTTGCGATGTTGTAGATCAGCATGGTAAGGAATACTCCGCCGACAACCGAGAACAGTCCGAAGTCACGAAGCAGAATGATGTCGCGGATGCTTCCGGCAAAGCACATCCGGGTACGATGAGCGATGACGCCAAAGGCGATGCCAACGGCTAAAGCGAGCAGAGCCGGGGCATGCATGCTGCCAGGACCGGTCTGGCTGGTAACAAACAGCGTGGTGGTCAGGCTGAGAATGAACAGGAAAACCAGAAGAGCCGGCAGCATATAGCCGTTCTCCTTTTTCACGGTGTAGGAACGACCCAGGCTGAACCCTTTCTTCAGCATCAGGGATCCGGTGCCAACACCCAGCACAAAGCCGATCAGACCAATGTAGGAACTGATGTCACCGGCTGCCATGCGCAAAATCATGCGAAGCGGGCAACCCAGAAAGACCAGGGCACCGGTCATCATAATGCCGCCCAGCAGGAATCGGATCATCGGTGAGGATCCGCCGGTAGAACGGTATTCCTTTGTCAGCAGAGATACCAGGAACGCTCCAAGTACCAGACCGACGATTTCGGGACGGAAGTACTGAACGATGGAGGCGTTGTGAAATTTCATCGCTCCCGCGGAGTCACGGATAAAGCAGGCAATACAGAAGGCCATGTTCTTCGGGTTGCCATAAATGGCCAGAAGCACTGCTCCAAGCCCTGCCAGCACACCCAGTGCCAGCAGCCCCTTTTTTGATTTGAAAAAGTCCATAAAAATTCCCCCTCTTACTATTTATCCTTAACGCATCCGGCAGAATCGCGGGCGATCTGCCGAACGGCGTCAATGGCTGTTTGGACTTCCGCTTCGGTATTGAAGCTGGAAAAACTGAACCGAACCATCCCCTGATCCTCGGTTCCGAAATGAGCATGGACCAAGGGCGCACAATGCGCTCCTGGCCGGGTGGCTATGCCATAGTCTTCCTGCAGTCGGAAGCTGACCAGAGCGGCGTCCAGATCTCTGACGTTCAGCGAGACGATGGGGCAGCGGTCTGTCGTTGAAAAATCTCCATAAGTCTGAATTCCTTCGATGGCTCGGATGCCCTCGTAGAATTTTCGGGCCAGGGATTGCTCCTCGGCACGCAGGTGTTCCATGCCGCGTTGTTTAATATATCGCAGAGCAGCCAAAAGGCCGCTCAGGCCATGTCCGTTCAGTGTGCCAGCCTCCAGACGGGTCGGCATTTCCGGCGGGTGATGCCGGTCAAAGCTTCGGATTCCACTGCCTCCGGTCAGCAGCGGGCGGATCATCGTATCCGCAGATGCGCACAGCCCGCCGGTCCCCTGCGGACCCAGCAATGACTTGTGCCCGGTAAAGCAGAGCACGCTGATGCCCAGTGTGCCCATATCAATGGGGAATACTCCGGCGGTCTGAGAAGCGTCAACAACCAGCTTTAAGCTGTGTTCTTTGCACAGCTTTCCGATGGCGGCAAGATCCGCCAGGTTGCCGGTAACATTTGATCCGTGATTTACCACCACGAAAGCGGTATTATCCTGAATCAGGGATTCGAACTGTTCCATCTTCAGCCGACCGTGCTCGTCGAGTCCAATGAAGTCGAGGGTGATGAGACCTTCATCTTCCAGAGCATAGAGAGGTCGAAGCACGGAATTGTGTTCCATGCAGGTGGTGATGATGTGATCCCCCGGATTAACCAGGCCTCGAATCGCGATATTCAAAGCTTCGGTGGAGTTTTTTGTGAAAACCACCTGGCGGGGATTGGCCGCCCTAAATAAATCGGCGATTTCACAGCGTGCTTCATAAATCACTCGATCGGCCGACAGTGAGTCTTCATGCTGACCACGTCCGGCATTGCCCATGGCACATAATGCCTGGCAGACAGCATCAACAACCGCCTGCGGCTTAACCCGGGTGGTAGCGGCATTATCCAAGTAGATCATAGTCGTACTCCTCATGCATCAGTTGATCAATTGTCTGATAAATCAAACTATAAATAGTATAGTCATATTTTGTTAACAAAACAACACAATTAACAAAAAATGATAAAATGGCGATTTAGAAATATGATATGGAAAAAATAGCGATATTATATGAAGGAAATTTTAAGAGTGAAAAGTAAACTGACAGTTAATAAATAGAGAACTGATCAGAATGAGTGGATCTTTGACTTGGAATGATGAATGGAAATGATAAACGGGAATAGATTGCAAAGGTGATAATGGATAGATTGCACGGCGGAATTTTTACGTCATCTATTGCGGTTATTAGCGGATGAATAACATAGTTTTCAAAAAAAAATAGAATTTCACAAAAGAATGTGTTTGCAAAATAAAGTATCTATTATCATAATTACATTTAGAATATCGGCTTGTTTGTGAATGAACCAGCCTATATCGAATACTATAACGGCTTCACCAACTTGAAAATGCTGGCTCAGATCCAGAGCAAAATATCAGATGTGCAGATCCGAGAAGCAATGCAGGCGATCGGGCTCGATCCGGATGATAAAACTATGGTCAAGAACTATTCTTCCGGAATGAAGCAAAAACTTGGGATCGTCCAGGCAGTGATGGAGAACCAGCAGATAATCCTCCTGGATGAACCCTTCAACGCCCTCGATTATGAAACGAATCTTGTTGTAACGAAGCTGATTCGATCACAAAAGGATAAGAAGCGAACGATCATTCTTACTTCTCATCAACACCAGTATTTACAGCAGTTTTGTGACCGCATCCTGATGATCCAGAATAACAGTCTGGTGCCATTCGATGAGGAACGGCAGGAAGCCTATTTTAAGATATAATGTCCGCTAAGATCCTGAACATACGATCCCTGAAGGAGTTATCGCCTGGTCGGCATAACTCCTTCAGGTTTTTTTGTCCCAGATCATATGTTATGCAAAGGTATCTTATTGTCCTGAATCACCTCTGGGGGGTTGGTTCTGGTATCAGAATGTGAATCAACTAATGAGGAAGATATAAATCCAGCGTGGGGAGTCAGGCAATCCAGCCAACTCTGAAGACTGAGGATAGGATGGAATTTCTCGATGTCGGTTCGTGTCCAGCTGAAATTTAGATGTGGGACATTTTTTCATAAAACTACCGCAGGTTGCTTAAACTGATGTTTAAGCGGCAGTTCATGTTGACATTCCGGCTCAAGCCCGCAGGTCCTTTTATGATATTTGGTCAGTGCCAGCGAGGCTGAGGAGGTGACTGAACAGTAAAAATGACCTGGGATCACTCTAATCCCATTTATTTTATGATTTCTTAATGATTGGTAGGGTAAAATAGTGATGAGTGCAAGACAGGCTGAGACATGCGGCATCAGCCTGCGAGAGGAGAAGAACATGGCAAAGTGGCCTGGCAATATCCAAGATCTCAAGGAGACGGGGGATCTGAAAGAACAGATATCCGGAATCTATGACCTGTTTCATGAAGAGGAGCGATTTCGGTCCAAGGCAGGACAGGTCGAGTTTCTGACCACGGTCGGAGCAGTTGAGTCAGTGCTGAAGCCAGGAATGGCGCTGCTGGACATCGGAGCGGGAACCGGTGCCTATTCCCGGAAGTTTGCCCGACAGGGCATCCGAGTCACCGCGGTTGAACTTGCCCGGCGCAATATCCAACAGTTCCGTGAACTGACCGATCCGAATCTGGCGATTCATCTGATGGAGGGCAATGCGCTGGATCTGTCGTGCCTTCCGGCTGAAAGCTTTGACGTAGTTCTTCTGCTGGGTCCGCTGTACCATCTGTCTGACCACCGGGATCGGCTGCGCGCCGTGATGGAAGCCCGACGGGTGCTTAAGCCGGACGGAACGATCTTCTGCGCCTTCATCAACCATGACATGGTGCCCATGACAGAAACAGTGCATAATCCACAATGGTTTGCTCAATCCACCTATGATCCCGCCCGGCAGCGAGTGGCGGATTTTCCCTTTGTCTTTCATACCCTGGAAGAAGGGAAGGATCTGATCGAAAGCTGTGATCTGTCCATCCGTCGAATCCTTGCCAGTGACGGATTTTCCGAGCTGCTGGCCCCTTCGGTCAATGCCATGGGGACAGAAGCCTATGAGAATTACCTGCAGTGGCACCTGACGCATTGCGAGTCCTCGTCCCTGGTTTCAGCCACGAATCATTTCCTGTTTCAGGCCACTCAGGATCGATCCATTGACATCAAGTACCCGGAGGAGCCAGAAGTGGCGGCTGATCTGGCGGAATTCTGCGCCAAATCCGTCCGGTTCGATGATTTTATTCGGATAGAGCTGAAATCCGGCATGCTTTCCCTGCGCCTGACACGGGTCAGTCCGGCGATGCCGGATAAGGGCTGGGTTCCAGCTTATTATTTTGATATTTGTCTGGGCGATGAAGTCATCGGCAGCATGGATCTGCGGATTGGGTACCACGAGAACCTGTTTTATGGCGGCAACATCGGTTATTCCATTCTTCCCGCGTACCGCGGACATGGCTACGCGGCTGAGGCCTGCCGCCTTCTGATTCCGTTGGCCAAAGCTCATGACATGGAGTCCCTGGCGATCTCCAATGAACTGCGCAATCATGCCTCAATGCGGGTCTGTCAGAAGCTAGGCGCACAGTACCTCCGAACCGTCGCGCTGCCGGAATCGTTCCGCATCAGCAGCGAGATGCCCCAATACTATGAAAATCAGTACCGCTGGCAGCTGACAGAAGCAACAGCCCCGCTGGATGCTGAAAAGGAGAAAGAATGAAATTACTGATGTATGACCAGAATCTTCAGGTCATGAAGAAATCGGGCATATACCGTGCCTTCCAGAATCAGACCGCGGTGCTGGAACAGCTGGGAATCCCCTATACAACGAATCCGGCGGAGGACTGGGATATTGTTCAGCTCAACACCTTTCTGCCAAATTTTTACTTTATGGCCAAACGCGCCCGTCGGATGGGGAAAAAAGTGGTCTATTATGCCCATTCCACCCGGGAGGACTTTGAGAATTCCTTTGTGGGTTCGAATCTTCTGGCACCGGTGTTTCAATGGTGGATTACACAGTGCTACAGCACCGGCGATGTTGTGATCACCCCCACAGATTATTCCGCGGACCTGCTGTCGGTTTACGGCATTAAGGCGCCCATCGTACCGATCTCCAATGGAATCGACCTGGCTCAGTATCATAGGGATCCCGCGGCAGCGGCTAAATTCAGGGAACGCTTCGGCTACGGGCCGCAGGACAAAGTGATCCTGGGCATTGGCCATTACATCGAACGCAAAGGCATCCAGGATTTCATCGAGCTGGCCCGGCTGCGTCCTGACTTTCAGTTCATCTGGCTGGGACATACCGATCCCTCCCTGCTGACGCCGGCCATGCGCTCACTACTGAAAAAAATCCCTTCGAATATGAAACTTCCGGGTTACATCGATCACGAGGACCTGAAAGGAGCATATCTGGGCAGTGATGTGTTTTTCATGCCTACCTACGAAGAAACGGAAGGCCTGACACTGTTGGAAGCCCTGGCGCTGAATGTGCCGGTGCTGGTGCGCGACATCCCCATTTACTCGAAATGGCTCAGGGAGAATGTCGATGTCTACAAGGGCAGGACCAATGCCGAATTTCTGAAGACTCTGGACCGCATGCTGTACCAGACCCTGCCGGATCTGACGGACAGCGGTTATGAGAAGGTGCGCGAGCGCAGCCTGGACCGTACAGCTCAAAAACTCAAGGATGTGTATGAATCCCTCATGAGAAAAGACTGATCCCTGGAGCGTTCCAGCGGACTCACAACCTGGTTGGGTGCAAAATCCTAGATGCGGCAATGCGTTCCGGGTAAAAATGCTATAATGAAGGAGTGCCTTCCGGTGGGAACGGCACTCCTTGTGTTTGCTGGGACTGCCGCCGGATGAACGGTGGTCTGTTATCGGCAAACTGAACTTTTTTGATCACATGAGCGATCAGACCGAGATCCGGTCTGGTTCTGTTTGGAGGAACCTATGTTTTTTGATCCCAATCATCAGCCATTTCCCTCAGAGCGCCTGACAATCGGCGCAGCCAACGGGGTAGTAGCCACTGGCAACGCTCTGGCGTCCCAGGCCGGTCTGGATACCCTGAAACGGGGCGGTAATGCCGTGGACGCAGCCATAGCAACCGCAGCCTGTCTGACGGTAGTCGAACCAACCGCCAACGGCATCGGCGGCGACAATTTTGCCCTGGTCTGGATGAAGGGCGAGCTCTATGGAATGAATTCCAACGGACCTTCTCCGCAGGCCATTTCATTGGATGAAGTTCGGAAACATCACAGTGCCATGCCCTCTCAGGGCTGGATTCCGGTGAATGTTCCGGGCGCGCCTCAGGGCTGGGTCAGCCTGTCCCGGCGTTTTGGCAGGCTGTCTCTGGCCGAATGCCTGCAGCCGGCCATTGAGTATGCCCGCAACGGGTTCCCCGTGGCCGCTCTCACCAGCAAGCTCTGGTCCAGGGCAGTGGATAAATACAGCGAAACCTGGCAAGGCAAGCCGGAGTTTGAGGAATGGTTTGCCACCTTTACGATCAATGGCCGGGCACCGCAACCGTTTGAAATCATGCGCCTGCCGCATCACGCCAGAACCCTGGAACTGATCGGAAACACCATGGGGGAGGCGTTCTATCAGGGAGAACTGGCTGACCGCATCGAACAGGATGCCATTGCCCATGGCGGATATCTGAGAAAAAGCGATCTGGCGGCCTTCCAAAGCCAGTGGGTAACCCCATTGAAGACCAGCTACCGCGGCCTGGAAGTGGTCGAGCTGCCGCCCAGCGGCCAGGGCATCGTGGCCCTGATGGCGCTGAATATCTTTAAACATCGGGAAGTGACTGAGCGAAGCTCCGATTATTACCACACCATGTTTGAAGCCATGAAGATGGCTTTTGCGGACGGCATGCACCATGTCACCGATCCCGCCCACATGGCCGTTGATCCGGCGGCGCTGCTGGCCGAGTCTTACGGCCGGAAGCGATTTGATCAGATCTCGGATCAGGCCGAACTTCACAGCCCGGACGATCCGTTTGCCGGTGGAACCGTCTATCTGGCCTGCGCCGACAAGGACGGGAACATGGTATCGATGATTCAGTCCAACTACATGGGCTTTGGCAGCGGCATTGTGGTCAAGGATACCGGAATCGCGCTTCATAACCGCGGCGCGGACTTTAAACTGGATGAGACCCATATCAACTGCCTGGCTCCCGGCAAAAAGACCTATCACACCATCATTCCGGGCATGCTGCTCCGGGACGGCGCCTGCTGCGGAGTGTTTGGCGTGATGGGTGCCTATATGCAGCCGCAGGGTCACTTCCAGGTGGTATCCAATCTGGCCGATTTCCACCTCAATCCTCAGATGGCGCTGGACGCGCCCCGTTGGCAGTGGATTCGGGAAAAAACCTTCCTGGTGGAAGAAGGCTTTGATCCCAAGATTATCCGGGAACTGGAAGCTCGGGGCCACGAGATCAAAATTGAACCGGACCGGACCCATTTCGGACGAGGCCAGGTGATTCTGAAGCTGGACAACGGCGTTTACGCAGCCGGAACCGAATCCAGAACCGACAGCAACCTGGCTGTCTATTAGGGGGCATGATGAAACAAAGTATATCCTTGCACGAAATATTTCTGACCTTCTTTAAGATCAACGCAGTGACCTTTGGCGGCGGCTATACCATCGTTCCCGTGATTCGCGATGAATTCGTCAAGAAGAAAGGCCTCATCGACGAGGAAGAGATGCTCAGTCTGGTCGCTCTGGCTCAATCCGGACCCGGCGCCATGGCCATCAGCACTTCTCTTCTGACCGGCTACCGGCTCCGGGGCTGGAAGGGAGCGGTCACGGCGTTGCTTGCCTCGGTGCTGCCCTGCCTGATCCTGATCACCATCATCTTTTATTTTTACGAAGCCTTCTCGAAAAATTTCTGGGTAAAGTCGGCTCTGCTGGGCATGGGCGGCGTCATCAGCGCCGTGCTGGTTCTCACGGTCTATGACATGGGCAAGGCGGCGATGCGAAAGCACCGGCTGTTTGCCTTGATTCTCATGGTATCGGCTTTCCTGGCCAGCTTTGCATTCCACATTCATACTGTTCTGATCATTCTGGCCCTGGCCCTGATCGGACTGGCAACCTTCAGTATTCTGGACGAAGGGCAGGTGAGATAAATGCTGCTGCTTGAATTATTTCTGGTGTTTGTCCAGATCGGTGCCTTTGCCTTTGGCGGCGGCTATGCTGTTCTGCCCCTGATTCAGCGATTTGTGGTGGAGGAGAGAGGCTGGCTCTCGATGAAAGAGATGACGGACCTAGTTTCCATCTCTCAGATGACGCCCGGCCCCATCGCCATCAATTCGGCCACCTTCGTCGGAACCAAAGTTGCCGGTATCCCCGGTGCCATCGTGGCTACTCTGGGAAATGTCCTGCCGCAGTTTACTCTAATGATGATTCTGGCCTACTTCATCTTCCGTGACCGGAAGATTGCTTTCCTGGACCGGACGCTCAAGGGGCTCAAACCGGGCATCGTCGGACTGATCGCCATCGCGGCCCTCAGCATGTTTCGCAACTCGCTGTTCCAAAATGGCGTGGTCCAATGGTCAGCCCTGCATCCGGTGGCGGCCGCGGCCTTCGTCATTGGCTTCGGTCTGCGTCTGACCAAGCGATTCGATATGATTCAGCTGATTATTGTCGGTGCCCTGCTGGGCATCGCGGGAAATGTGCTGTACGCCGGATTGCCCTGATGAGGGTGGAAACCGGAACGCATCAGTCCGGAACGCATCAGTCCGGACTTCATGGACAAGCTGCTGACAACACCAGCCCCAGGGGTCGGCGAAAGATTGGGGTGATCGTTTTGGTGCTTGTGCTTGGCTGGCTGTGGTGGGACAACAGCCGAATCACCGTCCGGGCCGTCGATGTGAGCAGCAGCCGATTGCCACAGACTTTCCAGGGGTTTCGGCTGGCCCAGGTGTCCGACCTGCACAGCCGGGACTGGAAGGGGAGGCTGATTGAACGGTTGACGCGGGAACAGCCCAACCTGATTCTGATCACCGGAGATCTGATTGATTCAAAGCACCCGAATCTGCCACTTGTCCTGGAGTTTGTCCGGCAGGCGCAGACCATCGCCCCGGTCTATTTTGTCAGCGGCAATCATGAAGTCTGGAGCGGGCAGTACGAGGAACTGAAACGGGAGCTTCAAGCGCTGGGGGTCGGGATCCTGGATAATGAATCAAACCGAATAACTCGTTCCGGCAGTTCATTGACTCTGCTGGGACTTCCGGATCCGGAGCTGACCCAGGGACGGGACTTTACTGATGAGGCG
This sequence comes from Clostridiaceae bacterium HFYG-1003, assembly GCA_024579835.1. Taxonomy (NCBI): domain Bacteria; kingdom Bacillati; phylum Bacillota; class Clostridia; order Eubacteriales; family Clostridiaceae; species Clostridiaceae bacterium HFYG-1003. The sequence goes on along the minus strand of CP102060.1, from coordinate 2,028,412 downwards.
TCTGATCCGATCGATCGTCAGCTTCAGGCGCTGGTCCATCCGGAGGACTTTCAGATTCTGCTGGCTCACCGTCCGGAATTCACAGAGTATTATGCCGCCGCCGGCATCGACCTGGTGCTGTCGGGACACGCCCATGGCGGTCAGTTCCGGCTGCCCCTCCTGGGCGGACTCTATGCCCCGGGGCAGGGCTATTTTCCCAAATATACCGCCGGGCTGCACCGCCTCGGCCATACTTCACTCGTCATCAGCCGGGGGCTTGGCAACAGTGTCATTCCGGTTCGGCTGTTCAATCCACCGGAGCTTGTCATGATCCGTCTGCTGCGCACATCAGGATCAGACTAAGCTCTTTGCCGTCACTTGTTCAGCTTGGTCAGCGGTTGACTGAACTGGATGAACTGCTGTTTGTTCGGGAATATCCAACAGGAGGTACGATGAATCAGGTTAACTTTGACGAAATCATTCCAAGAGAAGGGACCAACTCCATCAATTATGAAGGGTATGAGGGCTGGCTGATTCCGGCGGGCGAAACACTGCCCTATGAACCGGATGAGATCATCCGGATGTGGGTAGCGGATATGGACTTCGCTGTCCCTCAGGCGGTCATCGATGCATTGCATGCCCGGATTGACCAAAGGATTTTTGGCTATACCGGATTGTTTGACCCGGGCTATCTGGATGCATTCCTGAACTGGTGCCAGGAGAAGTATCACTGGACCGTGCCCAGAGAACAGATCGTGACCTCGCCGGGCATTGTGCCGGCGTTATTTGATCTGGTGGATCTCATGACCCTCCCGGGGGAGAAGGTTCTGATTCTGACCCCATCCTATGCTCCCTTCCAGAAGGCATCCCAGCATCACAACCGGGAGGTCATCTGTTCGCCGCTCCAAAATGTGGAGGGAGAGTTTTTCATGGACTGGGAGGATCTGAGAGCCAAAGCCAGGGATCCCAGGACTAGCCTGTGCATCTTCTGCAACCCGCATAATCCCACGGGACGGGTCTGGCAGGAGGAGGAGCTGAAGGAGTTTGCCCGGCTGATGCGAGAAGAAAACATGTGGGTCATTTCAGATGAGATCCACTGTGACCTGCTGCGCACCGGACTGCGTCACATTCCTCTGGCCAACGTGATGGGCGAGTATACTCGCCTGGTCACTTGCATGGCTCCGTCAAAAACCTTCAATCTGGCAGGCTTTATGATCTCCAATCTGGTTATTCCGGATCCACAATTGAGAGAGGCCTGGCAGAAACGAAGCATTCTGGGAGAAAACCCCCTCAGTCTGACGGCGGCACAGTCAGCCTGGCAGCATGGGCAGGAATGGCTGGAACAGCTGAAAGCATACCTGGATGACAATTTTGAATTTCTGAAGGGTTTTCTGGATCGGCACCTGCCGGAGACCCGGTATCGGATCCCGCAGGCTACGTACCTGGCCTGGGTGGACTTTTCAGCCTATCTGTCACCTGATATTGAATCGCCTCAGCTCTTCTTTGCCAAAGAGGCCGGAGTCATCCTGGAAGACGGCAGCATGTTCGTAGGCAACGGTGAAGGTCATGTCCGCCTGAATCTGGCCTGTCCCCGGTCTGTCCTGGCCGAGGGACTTGAACGAATCCGGCAGGCTCTTTTGCCGGTAGCAGTTCCGATGAAGGATTGATCCGAAGACACCGAGTATACGCTCTCGTGAGATCGGCCAAACGCCAAAGCGCGAGAGGGTTCGAACCCGTAGAATAAAAAAATACTGATGGAACAGCTCAAAAGACACCAGTTCGGGGCAGAACATCCTGCCGGAACTGGTGTCTTTTGATTCAGGTGAAACAGCGAGTGAAAGTTCGGATATGAATCAAGACTGATCCTTGGGAACTGATCAGGGATCATTATAACCAGATCCGTTTCCTCATCCGGCGTCTCTGCTGTCTGGCATGCATCGGTGACCAGAGACAGGGCATTCGTAATGCTTGATGGGAGGAATGGAGGAAATGGCTTAGAGAGAGAAGCCTGGTTATTGCGATGTCAGGTCGGAGGGTGTGACAGAGTCTTGGGGGAACAGGCAGTCCAGCGTCAGCTGACGGGGGACGGGAATGAAAGTCCTGTCCTTGAGGTGAGCCAGGTCATCCAGGCGCAGGGCGTAGACCCGGGGATTCATGTGACTGCGCACGGTCAGCAGCCGGCTGGTCGCGTCATAGGCACTGATGTAGCGGGTAAAGGTATAGTCGTAGCGGGTTTTGGTAAATGCTTCCGGAATCTTGAGGGCTTCCAGGATGGAGTAAGCATTTTCCAAAGCCTGCGTGCAGGTTTTGGCATCGGCGATGTGCTGATTGAGGTAATAGGCTTTGATGAACCGGGATACGGGATCATAACCGCCCGGCAGATCCTTGGCCGGGTGGAACTCCCGCCCGTTTTTCTGAAAGGTTTTTTCCAGGGCTCGGGCATGGTGATCCAGTGAGGGGGAATTGGTCATAACCCGATAGGGATTGGGCAGGGCTTTCAGTTCCTGGTTCTGCGGTTCAATTAAAAGGGTGTCTCCGCTGGCGTCCGAAAAGTAATAATGAAAATCAGGTGAAATGACCTTATTGCCCTGATGATCCCGTTTGGAAATGTGGAGGTTCGGGAGGTCCGCAGCCAGTTCCCGGCATGTCCGGTAATTGGCCAGGGCATAGTTGAAAAAGTCCAGGGCGGACAGATTGATTTTTCCCGGACTGACCTTGGCGCTGTAGAGGTTCATCTGAAGAAACATGTTGGTGCAGCCCATCAGGCCGTGTTCGTTGACGCCGTCTTTGAGCGGGTTCATTTTTCGAAAGCACATGCCCAGCATGCGGTATCTGCTCTTCAGAGGATTCCCGTAGAGATCACGGCCATATTCATAGTCGGCCGGCAGATAGAGAATATGATAGTCAACTTCCATGTCCCAGTCCATGTTCCGACCAAGAACTGTTCCGCCTTCATAATCGATCTGGATGGTGGTACACATATCTTAATCCTTTCTTGTGGAATTCGTATTATGAAATGTCTTTTCCAGTTCATTATATCAAAAGAAGCAAGGCAGGATTTTCTCTGACTGCGCAGCGTGACGGCCGGAGCTGGTCTGACACGGGGTCTCTTTTAACATTTTGTATCAGGACCCCCTGAACTGTCCCGGTATGGTAGAATACGACAAACAGCATCAAGGGGTGAGGATGAATGGAACGTCTGGAAGACTTTCTGGATACCATAGAGAACGAGGAACACAAGAAAAGAACAGCCGAAATGATTGATTGGATCCGCCGGACCTTTCCGGAGCTGGGCGAGCGAATTGCCTGGAGCAATCCGGCCTTCACGCATCACGGCACCTTTATTCTGTCCCTGAGTCTGTTCAAGTCGCATATGAGCTTCAGCCCCGAACAGGCGGGGATTGAACGCTTCGCCCGACAGCTGGAGGCGGCTGGTTATGAGTATGGCAAAATGACATTCCGCCTGCCTTGGAATCTGCCGGTGAACTATGATCTGCTCCGGGAAATCATCGCATTCAATCTCGAAGATAAGAAAGATATTAAGACTTACTGGCGTAAGCCGGAAGATTAGTCGGACATTGACCCCATCAACCAGGCTCCCGCCGCAGTGGCAGGAGTCTTTTCTGATTGACGGATTTCTTGCGGGAACACAGGCATCTCAGGTGCTTCAGGTGCTTCAGGTGCTTCGGGTACTTCGGGTACTTCGGGAACTTCGGGTGCTTCGGGAGCTTCGGGATCTTCGGGCAATCCAGCCAAAAGTAAGGTTATGTCGAAAAGGCGGTTCCTGAGTGGTGTTTGTGTTTTGACGATGAGAAGTGACAGTTTCGAATCGTGTATCTGTTTTCGGAAAGTCCGGGGGAATATAATGGTTATGGAAAAGTTTACTATTACGGAGGGGATCCGATTGCAGATCGATTCATCAGAATCCCATGTTTCCTTTGCCCGGGAGCTGAAAGCTCAGTTCTACCGGGGCAATCGAGCCGCATTTTTCATGTCTCTTGCCACGACGGTCATCCTGTCGCTGGTCAATCTTTTTGTATCCTATCTCATGCAGGTCATTATTGACATTGTTTCAGGAACCGAGACCCGATGGAATCTGATGCAGGTAACCGTTATGGTTGCGATCACGCTGGGGGTGCTCGTTGCTTCCTTATTGATCGAGCGGCAGGTATTTCCAAAATTCCTCAAGCAGGCGATGCAGCAGTACAAGGATCACGCCTTCACGGAAATAACCAAAAAGAATCTGCATTCCTTTCAATCGGAAAACAGTTCGACTTATCTGTCAGCATTTTCCAATGACATTGCATCCATCGAAACCAACTATCTGGGCAAGATTTTCAGCCTGGTGATGCAGATCATCATGTTTATTGGTGCGTTTGCGATGATGATCCTGTATCATCCGCTGCTGACATTGATCGCGTTTCTGCTCGCCGTTTTTCCGGTCCTGGCTTCCCTTGCCACAGGCAATCGGATGGCTCAGGCTGAACTTGCCGTATCAGAGCGCAACGCCAGTTTTGTCGGGTTGGTGAAGGATATCCTGGGCGGATTTTCCGTGATTAAGAGTTTTCGCGTCGAGAAGGAAATTCAAAGCAACTTTGCTGCCATCAATGAGAAAGTGGAGGAGGCCAAACGAACCCGCAAACAGGTGGAGATCCTGATTCAGCTGATTGGCTCGGTAGCAGGGATTGTGGCTCAGATCGGCGTCTTTCTGGCAGGAGCTTATCTGGCACTGACCGGACGCGGAGTAACTGCCGGCGTGGTCATTGTCTTCGTCCAGCTGATGAATTTCGTCATAACCCCCATCGCCCAGGTTCCTCAGATTCTGGCAAATCGAAAGGCCGCCAATGCGCTGATTGACAAGCTGGCCCGGGCAATTTCCACCAATTTCCGCGATGGCGGTGACCCCGTGGCACCCCGGCTGGATCAGGCCATTGAGCTGGATCGGATCAGTTTTGGCTATGAGGCGGATCATCGCATCTTGCACGACGTTTCCTGCCGGTTTGAATCCGGGAAAAGCTATGCCATTGTCGGGGCCTCCGGCAGCGGCAAGTCCACTCTGCTGAATCTCCTGATGGGATCCAGCGGCACCTATGAGGGTGAGATCCGGTTTGATCAAAAGGAACTGCGGAGCATCGAGACGGAATCACTTTACGGGATTGTTTCGATTATTCAGCAGAATGTTTTTATCTTTAATGACTCGATTCGGAACAATATTACGATGTATCACGAGTTTCCGGAAGAAAAGATCAATGCGGCGGTCAGAATGTCCGGTCTGGCCGACCTGATTCAGGAAAAAACCTGGGAATACCCCTGCGGGGAAAACGGCAGCGGCTTATCCGGCGGAGAACGCCAGCGTGTGTCCATTGCCCGCTGTCTGCTGCGGGAAACACCGGTTCTCCTGGTCGATGAGGCAACCGCTGCGCTGGATCCGGTGACATCCTTCGGGATCAGCAATTCCATCCTGGATCTCCAGGATCTCACTCGCATCGTGGTGACTCACGAGCTGGATGAACAGCTGCTCAGCCGGTATGATTCCATTCTGGTGCTGCGGCAGGGCCGCCTCGAGGAGGTCGGATCCTTTGCCGATCTCATGGCCAGCCGGCAGTACTTCTATTCGCTGTTCAACGTGGCACAAAATGCAGCGGATGAACCCCTGAAGAAGGACGAAATGCCAGTCCCTCACTCCTGAACAGGCCAAACGGCAGAATCCCGGGGTGTTTCCCGGGATTCTGCCGTTTTCAAATTCTGTCAGGAACCGATTCGCAGCGATGATGCTGCCTGACTGTCCAAAGTATGGAGAGTCAGAAATTGGATGGAGAGTCAGAAATTGCACTGAGAGTAAGAAAATCCACTGAGAGTCGCCAATCAGCTGGTTTGAAGCTCCCAGCGAAGGGCCCGCCGGATCAGGCGAATCAGAACCGGTACGAACACCAGCTGGAGGGCAATGCCCGGAAGACCATTCAAGAGGGCTGCGGTCAGGTAGGCCTGGGGCGACAGCTTGAGACCCATGAGCGGCTGCAACAGGTATACCGTAACAGCCAGAACGATTCTGCCCAGAATCATAGCGCCTGCCAAAGAGGGGAATATACGCCATTTTTTGGCTCGGAAGAAATATCCGGCAAACAAGCCATATGCACCAAGCTCGACCATCATGAAATACAGAATCGGTGGCTGCGGCATGGCGGTGAGCAACGAACTTAGAACGGGCGTGATCAGACCGATCAGAGTGGAATAGGGCCAGCCCAGAAGAAATCCGGAGATCAGAACCGGAAGGTGCATGGGCAGAAATACCGGGCCGGTTCCGCCCAGGAGATGAAAAATCTGGGGCAGCAGAATGCCGAAGGCCAGAAAAAGACCGGCAAATGTCAGTTTTTTTGTTGGAATCATAGAAATCTCCTTTTCGATTGAATACCACTTCTGATTGTAACGGCCAGGCTGATTTTTGACAATTCCATGTGAAAATCTGACTTTTGGGGATGCTGACAACAGCGTTTAAGCGTACAGATATTCCAAAGGCGACGAATAAAAATTCAATCGAGAACTGGCTCATTCGCAGGGGGAAACCTGCGGGGAGTGAAATTTACCGTGATTTAAGGGAAATGTGATGAATATTCTTTGATTTTCCAATGGTTTTATTGGATAATTAACCTTGGGCCAGTAACTGTCCTGTCATTTATCCCGAGTTGACTTATGACATAATAGCCTTATCACGAGAGGAGTCATTCAACATGAAAAAATATACAGCTATCATATTGTCCTGCCTGTTGACCTTATCAGTGACAGGCTGTGACGGGGCGCTCCGTCCTATTTTAAAATCAGGGAATCCCCCGGTCTCCACCGCCCAGACGGTTGCTGAAGAAGGACCGGACGCCAGGGAAGGAACAACCGCTCCTCTGGATATGCATCAGAAAACCGTTCCTGTTACAAACGCGATTGATCTGCCGGCCACTGCCGTTCAGACTACTACCGTTCTGACATCAGCGATCACCACCACGGCTGATCCGCTTACCTCGCCTCAGTCGCTGGTATCCCAGCCGACTCCTTCCGAAACCTCACCAGTCGAAACCAAGCCAGCTGAGACAACCCCGGATCCTTTGACCGGTGAAGTCAAAAGCAATCTTCCACTGGAACTGCAGGCGGAATTAAACAAGTCAAATAATGGGATGATCATCATCTACCATCCGGAGCAGTTTCCGGAAATCAAGGCCATTACCAAGTGGAACATCGTTGAGTACAACACCAATACCCAAATATTTCTGGTTCTGAAAAGCACCGGCAGCCGGGTTGAGATCTCCAAATCTCAGATGGTGGAAGATGAACGGGTTGTCATTCCCGGAGACGTGATCCGTGACTGGGAGACCACCTCGGACTTTGAGGTGATTCGGATCCTTTATACAGATCCCGAAACCATCCCCTTTAATTTCATTCGCGTGAAGGATGCCTCCGGCCGGGTTACGACTACGCCGCTCCACACCAGCATGCGGGATAACCCGGACTGGGAAGTGTTCCAGTACGACGAACCGTAATTCATACTCCTGCCTTCCGTGTCCGGTGCCGCTTAAGGTGCAGTGACCTGGCCGGCTCAGACAACTTCACGGACAACATAATAGATACCAAACAGGTGCTGTTCCCACCAGGGCAGCATCTTTTTTATTGCGCCAACCGTTCGGTCCTGCCCTTTCACCAGATAAAAGAAGGTGGGAATGCGGGGAATCAGATCCTGGAAGGATCCGGCGGATTCCTTTCGGCAATCCAGGTGCAAAGATGAATTTTTTGTGGAAGTCATTGAAACAGGCGACGGTTTTCGATAAGATTAGTTTGTTTAAAATATTAAACTTTTTGTATAGGAGAACCCATGGATATTGGTGAAAAGATTCGAAATATCCGTCGAAAGATGGGCTTGACCCAGGAAGAACTGGCGGAGCGGTCAGACCTGACCAAGGGATTCATCTCTCAGCTGGAGCGCGACAATACCAGCCCGTCGGTGGACACCTTGGAACTGATTGTCCGGGCCCTGGGGACGAACCTGGCTGAATTCTTCAGTGAGGCAGATTCGGAACCGGTGGTTTACCACCTGGCAGATGCCATTGCGATGCATGAAGATGACCTGGGTCATACGATGCATTTTCTGGTGCCAAACGCTCAAAAGCTGGATATGGAACCCATTCTGCTTGAGTTGGCGCCGCAGGGACGGTCCAAGATCTATCCGCCCTTCGAGGGACAGGCCTTCGGCTTTCTTCTGAACGGGGAAGTCACGCTGCACTTGTCCGATGCCACGTTTGATCTGACGGAACGTGACAGTTTTTACTTTGAGGCGGATCGCGCGTTTTTTGTTGAAAATACGGGGAAAGAAGGTGCCCAGCTGATCTGGGTTCTGTCCCCGCCAAACTTTTAATATGAGGGTATGAGGTGACAAATGGCAGTTCAAATTGAATTGAAAGACATTCGCAAAACCTATGGGGACCAGACGGTTCTTGAACATCTGAATCTTGAGATCCAGGAAGGGGAATTCATCACCCTGCTGGGTCCGTCCGGCTGCGGCAAAACCACAACCCTGCGCATCATCGGCGGGTTTGAAACCCCTGATCGCGGACAGGTTCTGTTCAACGGACAGGATATAACGCTTCTGCCGCCTCATTTGCGGCCGGTCAATACGCTATTCCAGCAGTACTCCCTGTTTCCTCATCTGAATGTCTATGAAAATGTGGCCTTTGGTCTGCGCATTCGCGGGACGAGAGAAGAGGACGTACGCCGTCAGGTGCAGGACATGCTGAAGCTGGTCGACCTGGGCGGGTATGAAAAACGCAAGGTGGACTCTCTATCCGGCGGCCAGAAGCAGCGCGTGGCCATGGCTCGGGCGCTGATTCTGAAGCCGGCGGTGTTCCTGCTGGATGAACCGCTGGGCGCTCTGGATCTGAAGCTGCGCAAGGAAATGCAGATCGAGCTGAAGCGCATCCAGAAAGAAGTCGGCATTACGTTTATTTTCGTAACCCACGACCAGGAGGAAGCTCTGACCTTGTCCGACCGCATCGTGGTCATGAATGAAGGGATCATTCAGCAGGTCGGAACCCCCATTGACATCTATAATGAGCCGATCAACGCCTATGTGGCAGACTTCATCGGGGAATCCAATATCCTGGAAGGCATCATGCACGCTGATTGTGACGTGACGTTTTCCGGACATCGGTTCCGCTGCGTCGACGAGGGCTTTGACAAGAATGAACCGGTAGATGTCGTCATTCGGCCGGAGGATGTGGAGCTGGTGGATCCAGCCGAAGGCATGCTGCGCGGCACCGTTCTCTCCAGTCTGTTCATGGGGGTCCATAACGAGATGCGGATCCAGACCAATCGGGAGATCTATCTGGCCCATTCCACCCTGCACCGGAACGTCGGAGAAGAAGTCGGCATCCGGATTATTCCCTTCAATATCCACATCATGCGCAAAGGGGAGGTCGAAGGAGATGAAAGCCTATAAGAAAACAGCGGCGCCGTATCTGGTCTGGGCTGGAGTCTTTGTGGTCATCTCGCTGTTCATGGTCTTTTATTTCGCGCTGACCACTGAGACCGGATCGTTCACGCTGTCCAACTTCAGCCGGATCTGGTCGGGCCGGACCGTTGGAACCATTTTCCGGTCACTGCGGATTGCGGCCTTGACAACGATCCTGTCTCTGATCATCGGGTATCCGTTTGCCTATATCGTGTCCTCCCTGAGAACCCGATTTCAGACGACAGCCATCATGCTCATCATGATCCCCATGTGGATGAACTTCCTGCTTCGAACCTATGCCTGGGTAACGATTCTTTCGAAAAACGGCATTCTCAACAGTCTGCTGGGCCGGCTTGGCATGGGACCGGCGGATCTGCTCTATACCGAAGGAGCGGTTATCCTGGGCATGGTTTATAACTTCCTGCCTTTTATGATTCTGCCAATTTACACCGCCCTGGAAAAAATGGATCAGGGTCTGATCGAGGCAGCTCAGGACCTGGGAAGCAATCGACTGCAGACATTCACCCGGGTCATCTTCCCGCTGTCGCTGCCAGGTGTTCTGTCCGGGGTTTCCATGGTCTTTATTCCCGCCATTTCAACCTTTGAGATTACCGCTCTGCTGGGCGGCAATAAAACCAACCTGATCGGCAACGTCATCGAGCAGCAGTTCACGGTCACCGGCGACTGGAACTATGGTTCGGCATTGTCGGTGATTCTTATGGTGTTCCTGGTGATTTCCCTGATTTTTACCAGAGAGGAAGATGTGCAGGATTCGGCGTCGCTCAAGCCGCTGACTGACCGGAGCCGCCTTGTCGGCGAGGAGGTGTCCCATGGCTAAATTCTGGCAGCGATGCTACCTGTTTGCGGTATTTGCCTTCCTGTACGCTCCCATCGTTGTTCTCATTGTCTTTTCCTTTAATGAAGGAAAGACCAGGGGAAGCTGGGACGGTTTCTCCCTGGTCTGGTATGAGGCTCTGTTTCAGGATGAGGAGGTTCTGTCCGCCGTGCGCAACACCTTTACGGTGGCCATTGTGACTACGGCAGTCTCCACCACCGTCGGAACCCTGGGTGCCATTGGATTGTCACAATATCTGTTTAAGACCCGGCGACGGATTCTGGCGCTTAACCAGGTGCCGATCATCAACCCGGATATTGTCATGGCTGTGGGACTTATGGTGCTCTACCGGAGCCTGAACCTGGACTTTGGCCTTTTGACCCTGACCCTGGCCCACATTGCCTTTACCGTGCCCTATGTGGTTTTATCGGTGCTGCCCAAGCTCAAGCAGATGCCGGCAGCTCTGCCGGAAGCGGCCATGGATCTGGGGGCGACTCCCTGGCAGACCCTGTGGCGGGTTGTGATACCTCAGATTCGCCCGGGGATCATTACCGGCGCGCTCATCGCGTTTACTCTGTCAATTGACGATTTCGTCATTTCCTTCTTTACCACCGGCAATGGGGTGGAAACCGTCTCGACGATGGTCTTCTCCATGGCCCGGCGAGGCATCAACCCGGTCATCAACGCGCTGTCAACCTTAATGTTCGTCATGATGCTGGGGCTTTTGGTAATTACTTATCTCAAGACGGATCGGGAGGATACGCCATGAAGCCAAAAATGAAATGGACCCAGCTGGTCGCCCTGCTGCTTCTGGCGTTTCTGCTCTTGCCGCTTCTGCTGGGCTGCACCCCGGATGAAACGGACGGAGCGACCCTCAATGTCTACAACTGGGGTGAATACATCGATAAGGACCTTTTGGCCAAGTTCGAGGAGGAAACCGGCATTCACGTCGTGTATTCCACGTTCAATACCAACGAGGATCTGTATGTCAAACTGAAGAACGGCGTATCCAATTATGATGTGGTGATGCCTTCTGACTATATGATCGAAAAGATGATGAAGGAGGGCATGCTGCGCCCCATTGACTGGGATCATGTGCCCAACATGAAGTATGTGGACCCTGAATTTTTAAATCATTCCTATGATCCGGATCAGAAGTATTCCGCGCCCTATTTCTGGGGAACGCTGGGCATTGTCTATAACACGGAGCTGGTTGATGAAGAAGTCACCTCCTGGGATATCCTGTGGGATGAAAAATACGCCAGGGAAATCATCATGCTCGATTCCAGCCGGGATTCGTTGGGCATTGCCCTGAAGCGCCTGGGTTATTCCATGAATTCCACCGATGAGGCTCAGCTGGCCCAGGCGGAGGAACTGCTGATCGAACAGTATCCGCTGGTATATGCCTATCTGGTCGACCAGACCAAGGACATCATGAAGAATGGCGAAGCCGCCCTGGCCGTCATGTATTCCGGGGATGCCGTTGATGCTCTTTCGGAGAACGAAAACCTGGCCTATGCAGTCCCGGAAGAAGGGTCCAACCTGTGGTTTGACTCCATGGTCATTCCCAAATCCTCCAGAAACCCGGAACAGGCCGAAGCGTTCATCAATTTCATGCTGGAACCGGAGAATGCGGCCCAGAATGCGGAATACGTATGGTATTCCCTGCCCAGCTCCGCGGCCATTGAACTGCTGTCGGAAGACCTGAAGGACAGTGAAGTCGCCTACCCGGACAAGTCCATTCTCGACAACCTGGAAGTGTTCCGGGATCCGGGTGCCTTTGTCAAAAAATACGATGACATCTGGCAGAACGTCAAGAATCATTGATGCGAAGAATTGCTTTCCTCAGTGAAGTGAATTGATGTGAACTGAACTGAACTGAACTGAATTCAGGGCAGAGGTCCTGCTTAAGAGAGATGGCTGTTCTGCATCGAGGGCTGTTCTGCTTCGGAGTGATCGAGAATCCCATCAGACAGACTGAGTTGAAACCGGCCGGAAGGCCGGTTTTTTTCCGAAATGCCTGTTTTAGGGGCTTCCCCTTTTTCGGCGGAGGGTAATTCACCGGACTTTGATTCGACTGGACAGGATGAAGCGGAGGGACCGATACTGCATCGAAGCCTCGTATGTGGGGTTTGATGGTGTAAAGAGTGATATACTGTAACTATTGGCTGCAATGAAGCAGTAACGAAAGGGGGAGGGCGCGGATGGCGATCCGATCAAATCATCGAATCATTGGAATTCTGGCACCGGTGGATTCGGGGAAAACAACTCTGGCGGAAGCGCTGCTCTTCGAGGGGGGCGCACTACGGCAGAAAGGGCGGGTGGATCACAGGGACTCCTTTTTGGACACGGGCACCATGGAGCGTCGGCGGGGGATCACGATTTTTTCCAAAATCGCCCGGCTGGCGGGGCATGACACCTCCCTGATCCTGCTCGATACACCCGGGCATCAGGATTTTGGTCCGGAGACGGAGCGTGTCCTGGCGGTCCTGGATTACTGCATTCTGGTGGTGAATGGCGCGGACGGAGTAACTGCTCAGACCCGGCGGCTGTGGGGATTGCTGGAAGCTTACCGGGTACCGGTATTTCTTTTTATCAACAAAACCGATCAGGCCGGCGTGGATCCCGACAGGATCCTGAATCAGCTGCGGACTCAGCTGTCGGATCATATCCAGGAGTTTTCCGGAAATGTGACTCGGTCAGAAGAAGTTTCGCTGGCCTGGGAGCCATTGCTGGAGGAATATCTGAAAGCCGGGCATCTGGAGCCGGACACCATTCAGGAAGCCATTGTCAGGCGGACCCTCTTTCCTTGCTACGCCGGGTCGGCGCTGAAGGGAGCCGGGGTAACCCAGTTCCTGGAGGGGCTGTTTGACTGGACCCGGTCCCGGGATTATCCGGACACCTTCTCGGCCCGGGTGTATAAAATCAGTCGGGATGAAACCGGTCAGCGCCTGACTCATGTCAAGGTGACGGGCGGACGGCTGCGCAACAAGAGCCTGATCGGCGAGGACAAGATCAATGAACTGAGACGCTATACCGGAACCGGATACGAGAGCGTCCAGACAGCCGTCGCGGGAGATATTGTCGCGCTTGCCGGCCTACGTTCTACGCGGGCGGGACAGGTCTTGGGCGAAGGGGAGGAAGAGATCGAACCGATCGTGTTCCCGGTGCTGAGTTATCGGCTTCGCCCGGTGAACGAGGCGGATCGGGCGCGCTTGACCGCCCTGGTGAAGGAACTGGGGGAGGAACTGCCGGACCTGGATGTCCTGGTGGATTCTGAGGGTTATCCCCTGGTTCACATCATGGGTGAAATACTGCTGGAAGTTCTGCTGGAGCTGATCCGGGAGCGGGGGGATCTGGAGGTTTCGGTGGACGAAGGTTCCATCATCTACCGGGAAACCATCACACAGCCCGTTGTTGGAATCGGGCATTTTGAGCCCCTGCGCCACTACGCGGAAGTTCATCTTTTGCTGGAGCCCTCCGCCGCGCCGGGGATCCGGGTGCAATCCAGGCTGGATGTCTCACGCCTGGCGGTGAACCGCCAGCAGCAGGTGCTTTATTGGCTGAGAAGCCGGGAACATCCCGGTGTCCTGACCGGAGCCTCACTGTCTCATTTGAGTATCACTCTGGTAGCCGGACGCGATCATGACAAACATACTCAAGGCGGGGACTTTCGGGAAGCGACCGGTCGAGCGCTCCGCCAGGGACTGCTTCAGGCAAGAGCCCTGGGCGCCTGCCGCCTGCTGGAACCCTTTTATCGCTTCCGAATTCTGACGGCGCAGTCCTTTGTCGGGCGGATTCTGACGGATTTGGATCGCCTGGGCGCAAAAGATCTTCTGACGCAGCCGGCAGAGGAAGGAATGGAGCTGTCCGGCATGGGACCGGTGGCAACCCTTCGGAGCTATTTCCGGGAACTGTCGGCCCTGACGCGGGGAGAAGCCCGGCTGTCCTATGACATTCACGGGTATGAGCCCTGTCATGACGAAGCCAGTGTGGTGGCGGCCGCAGCCTATGATCCGGAACAGGATGCGCTGGCACCGGGCGGAAGCGTGTTCTGCACAGGCGGTGCCGGGGCTCTGGTGCCCTGGGATCAGGTGGCAGCCATGGCTCACCTGGAACCGATGATTCTGGAGCCGGCAAAGGACTCGCCGGTGGCGACCGTGCGCCAATCGGATTCAGGTCCCATCGGCAGTGAGGAGATCGATCAGATCCTCAGTCGGACCTTTTATGCGAACGCCAACGAGAAAAAACAGTGGAAAAAGGCCAGGAAGGCTGACAGAGTAGAGACGGTGCGGCTCCCCCGGCAGGAAGCCCGAACCGGTCCGGACTATCTGCTCATCGATGGCTACAATGTGATACATGCCTGGCCCGAGCTGGCGGAACTGGCGAACGTGAATTTTGACGCTGCCCGGGAGAAGCTTATTGAAATACTGAAGGACCATGGGGGTTTTACGGCGGAACGGATCGAAGTAGTGTTTGACGCCTGGAAGGTCACCGGCGGCAGCGGCAGCCAGATCGATGACGAGGGAGTCACCGTGGTCTTTACCCGGGAGAATGAAACCGCCGATCGCTGGATCGAGCGGCGGTCCGGAGAACTGGCTCGCCGCCATCCGGTCCGGGTGGTCACTTCGGATCAGGCGGAGCAAATGATGGCTGCCGGTAGCGGCGCGCTGGTTTTTTCCGCCCGCCGCTTCCGCCAGATCGTCACGGAAGTCCGGGATGCCGCAATGGCAGAACACCAGCGCCGCAGTGGTCCGCAGATCCCCTACCGCCCGCTGCAGAATGTTCTGTCAGAGGAAAATTCTTTGAAAAGAGAAGACAAATAAATGTTTAGATTTGATTTCAGCTTAAAAAACAAGTTATACTGGTAGAGAAATTAAGTCCAGCTTAAAGAGATAACCGGCTGGCAATGAGAGGGAACAATCGATGGATCACGAAAAATCAAAAATTTATAATGAACTGAAACGCAGAATCATTGAATTTACCTATAAGCCCGGCAGCATTCTCAATGAGGTGGATCTGGCAGAGGAATTCGGAGTCAGCCGGTCGCCCATCCGGACAGCCTTGCAGGAACTGGAGCGTGATTCCCTGATCCAGATTGTACCGCGGTACGGCGCTCAGGTGGCAGCCATTGATTTTCGAAATGTCAAGGGCTTGTTTGAGGTGACAAAACAGCTGGACCCTTACGCAACCCGTCTGGCCGTGAAGAAAATCACCCCGGAGCAGCTGGCGGAATTGAAGGAACTGATCCGCAGACTGGAAACCTTCTCCACTACGGACCGCTACCAGGATGCCATCAATACGGATGAACGCTTCCATGAGATCATCTTTGAGGCCTGCGACAACAAATGGCTCACCGAAACCTTGGAACGACTGCATATCCATACCGAACGGCTCTGGCATTACTGCAACGATTATTTCGATGAGATGTCGATTTTCACACGTACCTTCAAAATGATTGTGGAGGCGATTGAGGCTCAGGATGAAGATGCTGCCGAACAGGCAGCCAAGGAACATATTGATGATTTCCTGGCCCGGATCAAGGAAGCCATCTTTTAAGTAAATCTTTCGCAAACTTTGAGAGTTTAATAAAAAATAATGGAAAATTTTCCTTCGAACCCCTGTAACTGTCTCTGGGTGAGGCATTGCAGGGGTTCGACTTTTTGTGTTCGCTGTGAAAACACCTGAATTTATGTAAAGGGTTACTGTTGACATGCCATTGAAATGCAGTTAGTATATTAGTGAGGTGTTGTTATGATTTTAACGAATAATATTTTGTTACGTGAACAGAATACCGTACTTTGGGTTGAAGGTGACCAGGTGGATGTGCTGAAAAAAGCCAGAGACCTGATCCATCGGGGGCATCGGCTCCTGACATCGCCGCTGGCTGCCAGCGGGAGAATGCATTTTTCCCCGGTTCGCTCCATTTTGTTGACAGACGAAGCGGAACAGCCGGAAGAAGATTCGATCCTGGCCATCGAAAACAGTCTGCAGCTTTTGGAAACATCCCTGGCAGTTCATCGAGTGGACTACAAGAATAAGGACGACTATGGATTCATCGATAATGAGCTTCTAACCCAAGCTCTTAACGAGATAAATGAGCTGAACGCTCGCTACCAACAAATAGGAGGGAATCAATTTGAAACTGGAAAGACGCAAGGTTAAAATCAGTGATGTTGTGTTTGGCGATCAAAACGCGGTCGCAGGGGAACAACTGGTTTTGAACCGTGATGAATTGGTCAGCTTTATCAAGGGACTGGATAATATCGTTGATGTTGCCGTTGATATCGCAAAGCCAGGTGAAAAGACCCGGATCATCCCCGTCAAGGACGTCATTGAGCCAAGAGTCAAGGTAGAAGGTGTTCCAGGCTTTGCCGGAGTGACATCTTTGACCGGTCAGCTGGGCCATGGGGCTTACAACGTTCTGGAAGGAGTTGCCATTGTTACCATCGGTGACATTGTCGGATTCCAGGAAGGCGTTATTGACATGTGGGGCGAAGGAGCCAAGTGGACTCCCTTCTCCAAAACCTTCAACCTGGTGGTTGATCTGACCGTTGATCCGGCACTGAAGCCGCACGAGCATGAGAAAACCGTCCGTATGGCGGGTCTTCTGACCTCCGAATATGTCGGAAAGATTGCCAAGGACGCTCCGGTTTATGAAACGGATACATTCGAAGTCGGTTCGATTGATGAAGAGACTGCAAAATATCCCAACCTGCCCAAGGTTGTTTATGCCGAAATGCTCATTACCCAGGGACTTCTCCATGATTCCTACATCTATGGCGTGGATGCCAAGCAGATCATCCCGACCGTTCTCCATCCGCTGGAAGAAATCGACGGAGCCGTTGTATCCGGAAACTGCGTGGCAGCCTGTGACAAGATCACAACCTACCAGCATCAGAACAACTCCGTGATCCTTGAACTCCTCAAGAAGCACGGCAAGGAAATCAATTTCGTGGGAGCTGTCATGGTTCCTGAACTGACGACGCTGGAAGGCAAGTACCGGTCCTGCGACTTCACCGCCAAGCTGTGCAAGCAGCTGGGAGCAGACGGAGTCATCGTTTCCGAAGAAGGCTACGGCAACCCGGATTCCGATCTGGTCATGATTGCCCAGCGTCTGGAAAAGCAGGGAATCAAAGCAGTTCTGATCACCGATGAATGCTCCGGCTGGGATGGCGCGAGCCAGCCTTTGGCGGATACCAAGCCTGAGGCCAAAGCCGTTGTCTCAACAGGCAACGTCTCTCATGTAGTGACTCTGCCCAAGGCTGACCGGATCCTGGGAAATCCAGAATCCATCGCCAACCTGGCAGGCGGCTGGGCCGGCGCTTACGATGCCGAAACCGGAGTGATGAAATGCGAGCTCAATGCTGTCATCGGAGCGACTTCCGAAATCGGCTATCATAACCTGAAAGTCGTCGAGTACTAGGAGGAGGAGAATAATGGAAAAGAAAATCTTATACTATGTTAACCAGTTCTTTGGCCAGGTCGGCGGCGAAGATCAGGCGGACTTTGCTCCGGTACTGAAAGACGGCGCGGTCGGACCAGCCATGGGCTTTGAGAAGGAACTTGGCGGTGCGGGAAAAGTCGTTGCCACCTTCATCTGCGGAGACAACTATATCAATGAGCACACCGAGCCAGCCCTGGCTGAGTTCAAGAAAGCCATGGATCAGGTGAAACCGGACCTCGTGGTGGTCGGACCATCCTTCAATGCCGGACGTTACGGCATGGCATCGGCCACCGTGGCTGAATATGTGGTAGACCACTATGATCTGCCCGTGGTATCCGGTATGTTTGAAGAAAATCCGGGTCTCACCGTCACAAAACTGAAAGCCTACACCGTCCCGACCGGAAACAGCGCGGCGGATATGAGAAAGGCTCTGCCAGGCATGGCAGCAGTAGCCAAAAAGCTTCTGGCCGGTGAAAAACTGGATCCGAAGGTGGACGGATACTTCAAGCAGGGCAAGCGCATTACGGAAGTTTCCGATCAGATCGGAGCCGCCCGCGCAGTTGACATGCTGATGAAACGGCTCAATGATCAGCCTTATGAGACGGAACTGCCCATGCCCACCTTTGATACTGTGGAACCGGCAACCCCGATTCAGGATCTGTCCAAGGCCACCATCGCACTGGTTACCTCCGGCGGAATCGTTCCGGTTGGAAATCCGGACCGGATTCAGTCAGCTTCCGCTCAGAAGTGGGGCAAGTACAACGTGGACGGGCTCGATGATCTGTCTGTCAAGTTCTGCACCATTCATGGCGGATATGATCCTGTATACGCCAATGAATCCCCGGACCGGGTTCTGCCCCTGGACGCGCTGCGCAAAATGGAAAAAGAAGGCAAGATCGGCAAGGTCTTCGAATACATGTATACAACCACCGGAACCGGAACGGCTGTAGGCAACTCCATTCGCTTTGGCAAGGAAATCGGAAAAGAACTTAAGGAAGCCGGAGTGGACGGCGTCATCCTGACCAGTACGTGAGGCACCTGTACTCGTTGCGGTGCAACGATGGTCAAAGAAATCGAACGGTACGGCATTCCGATCGTTCATATGGCAACCATTATTACAATATCCCAGTCAGTAGGAGCGAACCGGATCGTGCCCACCGTGGCAATCCCGCATCCCACCGGCAATCCGTCACTGGAAGCGCCGGATGAAAGCAAGCTTCGAATGGGCCTGGTAGAGCGCGCAGTCCATGCACTGTCTCAGCCGGTGACGGAACCGACCCTATTCTAAAACAGGCACAGTACCCTCTGTGAGTAAGAGCAGTCCCAACATTTCGTCATACGATCTGTATATGGACTGCTCTTTATTCAAAAGCAGAGGTCAAGTTTGAATGGCATCATTCTGAATTATAGTCAACTTCCTGACAGCGCATCGACTGGAGGTTCCGTGAATCGAAGGGGATGAACCGCGCAGGAGCATTACGAATGATTAATTTGCTGAACGCAAAGAACGGAATGTATGATACAAAGAGATTAAAGGGGATCAACCAATGGAAAAATCTAAAATGAATATTGGAGCTGTCATCGCGCTTTGCGGTGCCTGCATCGCGTTCTATATCGGAGCCGGATTTGCCACCATGCAGGAAGTTATGCAGTATGAAGCTTCTTATGGCTCGCAATTCTGGGTCGTCATTTTCGTAGCTGCCGCCATCTATGTTTACACCAACATTTCTTTTGCTACCAATGGTAATCGCCTGAAACTCGAACGAGGCGGCGATATTTATCAGCATTACAGCGGAAAGATCATCGGGACATTCTTTGACTACTTTTCCGCATTCTTCTGCTATATGTGCTTTATCGTCATGTGCGGCGGAGCCAACTCCACAGCTACCCAGCAATGGGGGCTTCCCAACGGAGTGGGAGCCATTATTCTGACCATTGCGGTGGTCGCGACGGCATTCTTCGGTCTCGACGGCATTCTGAACGCATTGGGCAAATTAGGTCCGGTAATCATCATCCTGATTCTGATCGTTTCGACGATCACCGCCATCAGCGGAGCACCGAACTTCGGGGCGAATGTAGCGGCTGTTGATCAGGGCGTCTACCCCATTAAACAGGTAGGCGGAGGAAACCCGATTGTTTCAGGACTTTCCTACGGAGGGTTTGTCATCCTTTGGTTCGCCGCCTTCTTATCAGAAATCGGCGCAAAGAATAAGCTGAAAGAGGTCAACACGGGAATGATTCTTTCCACCTTGTTCATTTTCGGAGCTGCCGCCGTATGCTGCTTTGCGTTGATCGGTCACATTTCAGAAACGGCAACTGCCGATATTCCGGCGCTGATCCTGGCAAACAAGATCCATCCAGTCTTTGCGCAGGCATTTGCAGTGATCATTTTTGCCGGGATTTACACCACGGCGGTTCCCCTGCTATGGACAGGAGTCGGCAGAATTGCCAAGGAAGGCACCTCCCGGTACAAACTGCTGACGGTTGTAGGTGGTGTGATCGGCCTGATCGCAGCCTGGTTCCTGCCTTATAAGGATCTGGTCAATGTTCTTTATGGACTGAACGGATACCTTGGCTTTATCCTGGTCGGATTCATGATCGTGTATGATGTTCGCACCAGAATGGGTTCCAAAGCCCTATAACAGATCCTTGGCTGAAAGCCTGGTATTCTGCCATATGATCGCT
Source organism: Clostridiaceae bacterium HFYG-1003 (assembly GCA_024579835.1). Classification (NCBI taxonomy): domain Bacteria; kingdom Bacillati; phylum Bacillota; class Clostridia; order Eubacteriales; family Clostridiaceae; species Clostridiaceae bacterium HFYG-1003. Next base: position 2,007,979 of record CP102060.1, on the reverse strand, counting down.
GGTTCCTTCATCCGGTGACAGGAAATCGTCCCATTTGGAAATAAACCATCCCGGCAGAACCTGCGAAAGAGCCAACAGTGAAAGCCAATGAGAAGACGGATTGCATGGTCAAGAGCTGACCGCGGTCGGTCTTCTTTTTTTAGAATGACATATTTGTTAATTATTATTCAAAATGAATACAAGGAAAGCAAATATAGAATACAGAAGAGTGAAAATGTATGAGAAGAAAATACAAAAATAACAATCAAACCACCTCAAACAGCTGACAGAGGGGATTGACGATTCTTGATTGAATGTTTAATCTTTAACGTGTTGCATACAACACATCAATCTTTCTACTGCATAACCAGGTCACCATTCAAACTCATCAGTCGACTGCAGCAGCCGGATCAGACAAACATTGGATTCCCAGGCTGTTATTGGCAAGTTATGCTGTCATGGCTTATAACATGCGAAGGACAGGACGAAGAACAGGGCGAAGGACAGGATGAAGAACAGGGCGAATGGCAGAGCGTGTGTCAGGTCAATGAGATATTTATCACCTGATTTACGATATGGGTTATGTTGCAGCACAAAAGATGACCGGGAGATTCCTAACCTTAGTAAAAATAGAAGATGATCAGGAGGATGGATCGTGACGGAACGTACAGTCAAAATGTCTGGCGCTGCAGCTGGTTTGGATGAAAAGGACAGTCTGGGACGCAGCTTTATCATGGGAGGAGCTCTGATTGGGCTGTTAATTGGATCCGGATTTGCAACCGGCCAGGAAATCATGCAATATTTTGTTTCTTATGGGTACTGGGGCATTGTGGGAGCTGCCGTGGTGCTGATTCTGCTGTCGTTTGTCGGAGTTGGCTTTATTTCCGTGGGCAATGTTCTGAAATTTGAACGGGGTACCAAAGTGTATGATTATTTTTGCGGCGAGAGGCTGGGTCGATTCTATGACTTCTTTTCCAATGCCTTTGTCTTCATGACCTATATCATCATGATCGCGGGCGCTGCTTCCACCGGAGCGCAGCAGTTCGGACTGCCGCTTTGGGCTGGTGCGGTGGGGATGACTCTTCTGGTCATCGGATCGGTACTGCTGGGGCTTAACAATTTTGTGAATATCATTGGCACCATCATGCCAATCGTTATCATTGCCTGTTTCTATCTGGCTTTCCATACCTTATTTACCTCGGCTGCGCTGATTCCACAGAATACCCTAGTGATCAATGAACTTGTCGGCAAGGGGGCTCTCATGCAGGCCTCCGGCAACTGGTTCACTGCCGCTTTGTCATATGTCGGTTTTTCGATTCTGCTGATGGCTGTCTTCATGGCTGAGACGGGTAAAAGCGCGGGGAGTCTCAGGGAAGCCAGACGGGGAGCGCTGATTGGTGCTGTCGCACTGTGCCTGGCGATACTGATCCTGACCGCAGCCTTGATGAGCAAGGCCCATCTCATTGGCGAAAGTGCGATTCCTTCCCTGGTCATCGCCAATCAGATCAACCCACTGTTTGGGAACTTCTACAGCCTGATGATGTTTGTCGGGATTTATTCCACGGCTGTGCCGCTCCTGTGGAACCCTTGCGCCCGGTTTGCCAAAGAGGGCACCGTCAGGTTCAAGAGTCTGGTCATTGCCCTGGGGCTGTCTGGCGGAGTGATTGCGTTATTTGTAGAATTCCCCAAACTGATTAATGTGATCTACGTACTGAACGGATATGTGGGGGTTCTGCTGCTGGGGATTATGGTCGTTCATTTCCTACGCTACAAGGGGTTTATCAAGACGGAACACAAATAGGAGAACTTGCCGGTGACTGCGGTTTCCCAGATGACAGGGAACTGAGGTCAGGCCGATGAAGGAAGACCATCCGGGTCAAATGAAAAATGGAAGGTGAGAGCAGAGTCCGTAGCCGATGGATTTTGCTCTTATTTTTTCTCAATAGGAGCTTTGATTTTCAGACCTCCTGGTTTCAGTTGACAGGGGTTCGGGATCATTTTCTTAATGAACAGCTGATAAACATCTAAAATCCATTGAGAGATTCTTGATTTCAGGCTACAATAGAGTTGTACAAAATTTAAAAACAAAGGAGAAATGTGTAATGTCAAGATATGATGACAAAAAAGTGATCATTATCGGCGACAGAGACGGCATTCCGGCTCCTGCAATTGCAGAGTGCCTGAAAGACAGCAGTGCAGAAATCGTATTTGCTTCCACCGAATGCTTCGTCTGAACTGCCGCTGGCGCGATGGACCTGGAAAACCAGAAAAGAGTTGTTGAGGCTACCGAGAAATACGGTGCTGAGAACGTTGTGGTTTTAATTGGTGCATCTGAAGCCGAGTCTGCCGGTCTGGCAGCTGAAACAGTTACAGCAGGAGATCCTACCTTTGCCGGTCCTCTGGCCGGAGTTGCGCTTGGACTGAGAGTTTACCACGCTGTGGAACCTGAATTCAAAGAAGAAGTCAACGCTGATGTCTATGAGGAACAGATTGGTATGATGGAAATGGTTCTTGAAGTGGATGATATCATTGCTGAAATGAAATCCATCCGGGAACAGCATTCCAAATTCCAGGACTAATTCTGGAGCAAGCAATCAAAAAATAAATCAGATGCCGCAAAACTAGTATGGTTTTGCGGCATCTTTTTTCTTTGGATCGGGACCGACCATTGCACTCACAAGGAAACAGGGGCTGTTTGACGAAGCCCGGGAAAAGTCGCAATTCGTCATGATAGTGTCTGCCTCATTCGTGACGTGTGATTGTCACCTTCAGGACTCCATCGCCAAAGGCGACCGTGCCGTCATCCACCAGAGCGCCCAGGAGGGACAGCTCGTTGCGGGTGGAGGAGGAACCCAGCAGCCCCCAGTAGTATTCCTCAAATTCCGGGCGGCGTCCGGCTTTCAGCAGCTCTTCCAGCTGAGCCATGTCATTGGGCGGATCATCGGTGGCACCGGAAATGCTGATGTTCAATGATTCCTTGGAACTGTCAAAGTGTATCATCAGGTCATTCACCTGATGGAACGTAAAATATCGGATCAGTTCTTCCAGAATTTTGATGGATTTTGCCTGGTTTTTCATTGGTCGGATTCCTCCCTGGGAAATTTCTTGATGGAAATGATGAAGTCAAGGACAGGGACCAGCATGGCAGCGACAAAACCCCCGGAAAATCCATTGTTGTAGAGATTAATGCCGCCATGGAGATAGCCCACATTCATGACCAGCGCCATGTGAAGAAAGCCTGCCAGGATCCCGGGGATCACTCCATAGGCTCCGGCAATGGGCGCCAGTGTCGTGGCGAACAGTGCGGCCAGAACGGATCCGACGGAGGAGGCTTCCCAGACAAAGACCTGATTGGCCAGATAGACACCCAGCATGATGGGAATAGTATTGCGCAGGTGCTTGCCAAAAGCGGCAAATCCAACTACGGTAAAAATCCCGCCCATCACCGGTCCGCTGAAGGAAGAGCCGGCAAGGAACACATAGCCGATGCTGACAAAGCCAAGCAGAGCCATATTGATCAGAACCAGACCAAAGCCGTCCGTCGCGATAAAGTCAGAGACCAGCTGTCCAGGCATTTGCCACAGATACCGGTAATTTCGCCAGGAGGTCCGGGCAAATGAAAAACCAATGCCCAACATCGAGAGAAACAGCACGCCAAGATAAATCAGCAAGCCGGCGGTATGCCCTTCCAGCACCAGTGCTGTAGGGGTATTCTGAAGGTTGAAAGCCCGGAACAGGGACATGAACATCATGCCGACGATGCCGGCGGTGAATCCGATGTTGTACAGATTGTATCCCTGATGGAACCGGATAAAGTGATTGGCTAACGGGGGCAGGATCAATCCGGCCAGGAGTCCGGACAGAACTCCCAGAGACAGGCCCAGCGGCAAAGGCAAGTGAAAACCGAAGGTGATCTGACTCACCAGGGGGCCTAAGGCTGTGCCGAAATAGGCAAGCAGAATGACATTTTTAAAAGATTCCCGGCGCAGTCTGGCATAAAGGAACACTCCGCCCATGATGGGCCAGACATTGTAGAGATTCTTTCCGAAAAAAGCAAACCCCCCCACCGTGAAAATAGCGGCAATCAAAGGACCGCTCAGGGTTGTCTCGTGATATCTGGCTATCAGGATCGCGCAAAGCATCAGCAGGGCGCTGTTGAAGAAAGCGGACCCGATAGTTCCAATCACCAGGTAATCAGAGAGGAGAATGGAAGGATTGGTGAGAATCCGACCCAGACCCTGAATGATTTCACCGGGCGAATTAAAGAAAAAGGCCGCCCCCAGTGTGAGGAGGGCAAAATAGAGCATGACACCGTATTTTTGTCCTTCTGTGGCCGCATGAAAACCAGTTCGCGGCTTGGGCAGCAATTCAGGAGAGGGACTGCGAAAGAGGAGCGAAAGTATGTCCATCCGATTTCTCCTTGAAAAAAGTTTTTTTCAGTATATCAGAAGTCAGAGGGGGATTTTTCGCTCCTCATAAAAATTTAACCATTATTATTTCGGGAGAAGGGGAACCGGAATGGATCCAGGCGGAGTTGCTAGCTGAGGATCAGGGGCCTTTCCGAGATCAGCTCCATTGTCTGCAAAAACATGGCACGAACTTCAGGCTTCTTGTCAATAATGATGTCTTCATCCGGTATTCCCAGTAATCGGAGATGACGGATTATGTCACGGAGGAACAGCTCGCTGCCGACAATGTAGAAAATGGATCCGGCTGCCTGCTGACTGAGTGCTTTGATCAAATCCCCTCTGTGATGGAAATAGATCTGGCGAAGCCGCTCTGACCCGAGAGAATCCAGTTCCTGATGAAACAGTTCTTCTCCCGGCCGGACCGCGGTCAGGCTGGTCAGGGCAGGGATGCCGTCTGACTGACGGGCACAGGCCAGCAGCAGAGGGCGGAATGCTGCCAGTCCCACGCCCATGCTGATCAGTTTCAGGGGACGGTTGTCCCGACGAAGGCTCAGCCTCGAGCCGATTTTGTAGAGGATCATAGAGTCCCCCCTGGACAGCTGCGCCAATCGTAGTTTAAAGGGAGATGAACCGTTCAGGCGCGTGGTAATGGCGATCCTGTTTTCATCAGGCAGGCTGGACAGGGACATGTGACGTACTTTTTCCGGATCCTTACGCCCGGATTCCATGAAGTCCGGAAAGGCCAGGTGCAGATGTGCCCCTTCTTCCCAAGTCAGGCCTTCGGGAATGTCAAAGCAGAATGTGTGAATACCGGGGGCCTCTTCCTTGATATCTATCATGCGAACGGGAAATAATTCCATAGGGTCTCCTAATAACTGAGAGTAATTATCAATGAAAGCATTATACTATAATTTTGCTTCGACTCCAAATCACCAGGCAGGTAACGTGGATTCTTTGTCTGAGAGCTCTGTGTGACCAGAGTGACCAGAGTGACCAGAGTGACCAGCTTGACCAGCTTGACCAGCTTGACCTGGCTGATCTGAGTCGAAGACTGATCCGAGGGGAGTCCCATCCGAGAGGGGTTTGTGTACAGTCTGGTCTGAGAGCAGTCTGGTCTGAGAGCAGTTTGGTGAGAGAGCGAATGAGGTGGCTTTGTCTATGCAAAGGCCCATTTCCGGGACGATTGATTTCCGGTGCGGTTCGTGTTAAGGACAAGATTGAGTCGACGGATCAGGGATTCACCGGACAAGACAACAGACAGAGACCAAAGTCTCTGCCTGATAGCCGGAGGGGATTTGACTGCTGCAGCCAATTGGATGTTGGGATTAAGTTTCGAGATTGCTGGTGGTATCGGTGGTGAGGATTTTGCGAGTGACTTATCTGGCTGCTTCTGCTGATTTTGCCGCGCGGAGGGAAAATTCAACCGCTTCCTGAACTTCATCCGTACTGGGATGGCCCAGGCTGAAGAACAGAAAAGATCCTTTGCAGCGATATTCTTCCGGATAGAGGGGGATTCCCTGTGCGGTTAGGGCTTCTTTGATCTCTGTCTGGGTCCCCTTAGACATGCTGGAGGTGACCAGTGCAACTTGTCCGATGCTTTCCGGAGTCAAGGACTGAATCAGCGTCAACACGGCGGGATCACATTTTCCGCCGTAAATGCCGGTAACCAGGAACAGCAGGTCTGCCTTCACCGGACCGGTCAGTTTGCTCATGTTTTCAGCCGGAACGGAGAGGGCTTTGCTGATGCCTTCCGCTATTTTTTTGGAGTGACCTGTCTTCGAACAGTAAACGATACGAATGTTCATGCTAAAACCCTCTTTCGTCAGAAATATATACATATTCATCATAACTGAATTTCTCAAAAAAGATTGTCTTTGACAATGGAATATCAAAAGGATCGGATCGAGAAAGGGCTTATCCAGGAATTATTCTGATGTTTCTTAGAATATTCAGCAGATGGACGATTTTGCCGCCAGACTGACGAGTGAAATTTCTGTTCGGTACCGGTATGGCAAACTATCGGAGACATGGTTCCGGAGCGGCTTGATTTGCTATAATAATGGAAAACTGAAGTTCTGGGAGATATATTATGGATGGAAAGAATGAACATCTGATACGCGATTATTTCATCAATGTACTGAACGGAATGGCCTGGGGGTTGTTTTCATCACTTCTGATCGGCTTGATTATCAAGCAGATCGGCATGCTGACCGGAATCAGTCAGCTGGTGGCGTTTGGCAATGTCGCCCAGCGCATGATGGGACCGGCCATCGGTGTCGGTGTCGCATATGCCTTGAAAGCACCGGCACTGGTCATTATGAGCTGCGTGGCGGTGGGCGCCATTGGAGCCGGTTCCATTTCATTCAACGGAACAACTGCCGTCATCGGCGTCGGTGAACCCGTGGGCGCCTTTGCGGCAGCCCTGATCGCGGCAGAGGTCGGCAAGCGCATGGCAGGCAAGACCAAAGTGGATATTGTGCTGGTTCCGCTGGAAACCATTCTGACGGGAGGGATCGCAGCAATTGTTGTCAGCCCGATTATGACCAGAATCATGACCGCGCTGGGCTCCTTCATCAATACCGCGACGGAACTCCAGCCCATTCCGATGGGCATTATCGTCAGCGTAGTCATGGGCATTGTGCTGACCCTGCCCATCTCATCGGCTGCCCTGGCCATTTCCCTCGGACTTTCCGGACTCGCTGCCGGAGCGGCGACAGCCGGCTGTGCCGCGAATATGATTGGTTTTGCCATCGCTTCCTATCAGGACAACGGCGTTGGCGGAACCATTGCCCAGGGACTAGGCACCTCCATGCTGCAAATCCCCAATATCATCCGGAAACCCATCATCTGGCTTCCCGCCATCGTCGCCTCCGCCATTCTGGGGCCAATCTCCACGTATGTCCTGAAGATGACATCTATACCAAGCGGAGCAGGGATGGGGACCTCCGGACTGGTTGGCCAGTTCGCCATGACGGAAGTCATGGGCACATCTCCCCAGGTTCTGCTTCAGATTGCCCTGATGCATTTTATTCTTCCGGGTGTCATCGCCTGGGCGGTAGCCGCCCTGATGCGGCGCCGGGGATTGATTCAGCCCGGTGACATGAAACTGGCTTCGATAAAACACTGATTATGGCATCAAGCATTGAATTGGTCGAATGGATCGCAGATCAGCTCCGAGAGGCGGGAGAAGTCCGGTATCGCAAAATGTTCGGAGAATATGGCTTCTACCTGGATGACAAGTACTTCGGCGGTGTCATGGACAATCGTTTTCTGATCAAAATGACAAAGGCGGGGGAGAAACTGATGCCCCAGGGTCCTACCGCTCTGCCCTACGAAGGGGGCAAGCCGATGTTACTGATTGAGAACCTGGAAGACAGGGAGTTTATTCGGCGGATCGTCAGAGCCACAGTGGAAGAACTCCCTGAACCAGTGGGAAAGCCCAGAAAAGCGAAATAACAGCTGGAAAGCCGGACAAAGAGGAATAATCGCACGGCGGAACGAACTGGCCCGTCTGTGCACTGACTTCCGGCTGCTGGCTTCAGTTGAAAAGATTCAAACAGCCTGCTGCACTCCGTGGGTCTCACTCCGTTGACTTCACTCCGTTTGTTTCACATCGTTTGCTTCTTCCCGCTCTCTTCACCCGAACAGACAATCCAATCAGGCACGGTCTTGGGAGTGATCCCAGGACCGTGCCTGATTGGTGGAAATGGACCGGTTATTCGCGCACCTGGCCCTCTCCGGTGATCAGATATTTGGTGGTGGTCAGTTCATTCAGGCCGAAGGGCCCCCGGGCATGCATTTTCTGGGTACTGATTCCGATTTCTGCGCCATAGCCGAATTCAGCCCCGTCGCTGAAGCGGGTCGAGGCGTTGACATAGACGCAGGCTGAGTCGACGTCTTCGAGGAAACGGCGGGCTTCGCGGTAGTCTTCCGTCAGAATGACATCGCTGTGGTGGGTGCCGTGCTCATTGATGAAGGCGATGGCTTCCTCGGTGGAACTGACGGTTTTGGCGCTCAGGATGTAATCCAGATACTCGGTATCATAGTCCTCCGGGACAGCGCCGGGGCAGCCGGTCAGCCGGATCATCCGCTCATCGCCGCGCAGTTCAGTGTGCCGGCTGGCCAGTTCCTCCGCCAGTCGGGGAATGAACCGGTCAACTACCGCCTCGTGGACCAGCAGGTTTTCAAGGGCATTGCAGACCGACGGACGCTGGGTTTTTCCATTGATCACGATGGCGAGAGCCTGTTCCAGATTGGCCGATTCTGCCACATAAGCCGTGCAGATGCCCGCTCCGGTTTCAATAACCGGCACTCTGGCATCCGCCACTACTTTATTGATCAGGCGGCTGGAACCTCGTGGGATGACAAGATCCACCAGGCCTCTGGCCGTAAGCAGTTCATCAACCAGTGCATGGTCTGGATTTTCAATCAGGATTACGCTGTCCTGGGGCAGATGCGGCGCGATGGCGTCGCGGATCAGGTTCGTCAGGATTCGGTTGGTGTGAAGGGCTTCTTTTCCGCCGCGCAGAATGCAGCTGTTGGCGCTTTTCAGCGCCAGGGCTGCGGCATCTGCCGTGACATTGGGTCTGGCTTCATAAATCATGGCAATGACGCCAAGCGGCTCGGTGACCTGCTCGACGATCATGCCATTTTTCAGGCGGTTTCCCCGCAGAATGCGTCCGATGGGATCGGGCAGTTCCTTTATGTCCAGAATGCCCTGAGCCATCCCCTGAATCCGAGCCGGAGTCAGGGTAAGCCGGTCGAGCAGAGAGGAACTGATTCCTGCGGCTGCTGCCAGGGTTACGTCTTTCTTATTTTCTTCGAGGATCCGTTCACTGGCTTTCAGCAGTCCGTCGGCCATGGCTGTCAGCGCTCGGTTGCGCAGGGCAGTGTTGGTTTTGCGCAGGATCTTTGAGCTGACGCGGGATCGCGTCAGGAGATGTTCCAGATCTGATTTCATGGCTTGGTTTCCTCCAGAATGATCATATTGTTGGCGTGGACCACGCTTGAGTGGACTTCCTGCTGCAGGATGTTCCGGTGCTGGGCATTCTGCTTTCCCTTGATCAGATTGATCTGACTGGACGGTAAGTTGGACAGGCCCTTGGCGATGAGTCGACCTTCCTGCGTGCGGATTTCCACGGTATCCCCCGGCTTGAACAGTCCGCTGACTTCAACGATGCCGACCGCCAGCAGCGACTTATGCCCCTGCAGAGCTTTGACGGCTCCGTCGTCGATGACCAGGGTGCCGGTGGGGCTGGACTGGAATCCAATCCAGTGACGATGGCGTGAGATGTTTTTTCTCGCCTTGAAGCGGGTCCCCATGCCGGCCTGGTCCTCCAGGCGCTGTGCCAGGTGCTGCAGGGAATGGCTTACGATGTACATGGTGATGCCGGCCCGGGTGACGATTTCGGCGGAGGACAGCTTGGTGATCATGCCGCCGGTTCCGATGGCGGAGCCTGATCCCCCGGCCATCTGCCGGATTTCATCGGTAATGGAATCGACTTCCGGAATAATCCGGCCATCGGAATACCGGGAGGGATCCTTATCATACAGACCTTCGATATCTGACATGATCACATAATGGGTGGCACCGGCCGCAACGGCTACCAGGGCGCCCAGCGTATCATTGTCTCCGACCCGGATCTCATCACTGGAGAGGGCGTCATTTTCATTGATGATGGGAATACTCCCCATACTGAGCAGTTCCGTCAGGACGTTGCGGAAGTTCAGCATTCGCTTTCTGGATTTAAAGTCATCCCGGGTCAGCAGAATCTGACTGGTCAGGATTCCGAAGGCGTCAAAGGCATTCTGCCAGAGGTTCACGATGTAGCGCTGGCCGATGGCTGAGAGTGCCTGTTTCTGGCTCAGGCTTTTGCGGGTTGGTTTATTATACAGGATTCGGCCCATGGCGATCGCTCCGGAAGAGACGATAATGACGTCCCAGCCGGATTGTCGGAGCGCGTGCAATTCCTGGCTGATGCGCCGGATGAAATTCTCCTGAACCTCTCCTTCCGGGCTGACCAGAGATGAAGAGCCCACTTTCAGGACCAGGCAATGGTGTTGTTTCACAGTGGCAGTACCTTCTTTCGTCATTCGTTATTGTGGTGACCGATGATTGATTACTAATTATATTAATTCAAAAAATGACATAATGATACAATTTTTCGGGGGAATGCAAAAAAACCGGTGAAACCGGTTTATAATTGCGAAACTCTATTTCTTTTCTTTCTTCAGGCAGGCGGGACACACGCCGCGCAAGGTCACATGGTGCTCTTCAATCCGGTAGCCGGGCAGCTCATGCTTCAGCAGATCCTCGCCGATTTCAAAGTTGAACAGCTTTTGACAGACTTTGCACCGAAAGTGGCCATGATCATGCAGGCTGGCGTCATAGCGGGTTTCACTGTCGCGCAGGTCCAGCGCGTGAATGACGCCCGTTTCGACGAATGTATTCAACGTGTTGTACACGGTGGCCCGGGACAGCACGGGATTGTCCTGATTCAGTTTGCGGAAGATTTCATCAGCGGTGGGATGGCTTTCGGTATGTACCAGAAAATCCAGAATCTGGAGTCGTTGTCTGGATACCTTGAGACCGTGGTCCGCCAGATTTTTCTTTAACGCTTCACGATCCATAATCATCACTTCTCTTATCATTTAAGTATTAAGTCCATCATATCAAAAAAACAGGAAAAACCTGTGAAATTAATATGAACGCGACACCTGCTCGGAGCGGAAGTTTCCGGCGAAGCACACAAGTTGGGCGATCTGTCAGTTGAATCAGTCCATCGCGACGCGAATCGAGGGCCTGCATTCCAGGAAAATACAGAGCAGGCACTGGGTCATGGGCAGAAATCATCCCGATCAGATCCTGTGGCCATATTTTGCGGCAGAGCATGTCAGAGGCGTCCCGGATAGTGTACAATGACTGATAGGATATTCAGGAGAGGGGGGAACACCATGAAAATACAATACAGAAACCGCATCCGATGGATGTCCTGTCTGCTCCTGAGCGGCAGTCTGCTGAGCGCCTGTGTACCGTTTGAACATACGGTCTGGAGCCAATCCGACGGTAAACCCCTCATTCTTCATCGGACTGAAGTCTCTATGCCATGGATTGAGTCCCTTCCGGCGGATGCTACGCAAGCTCAGCTGGCCTTATCACTCGAAGGTGCTGTCCTGCGTCTGCCTGTGACGGCTTCCCGGCTGGAACAGCAGGGCTGGCGGATGGATCCAGCCTTCTTCTATGAAACAATTCGTCCCGGTCAGTACGTGAGCGGCATCCGCTGGTGGAAAGAAGGCCGGGTCCTCCTGGTTATGATGGGAAATCCGTTGTCTGATCGCTCCATCCGACCGGGGGATGGGGTTGTGGTCGGCATTGAGCTTCGATCGGATCTGCCGGGTCAGGCAGCGGCAGTTCTGGAATCGACGGTTTCCCTGGGAATGGACCGGGATGAAGTGAACCATCTGCTGGGCGAGCCGGATGCTCCTCGGACAGACTCATCGGAGGAATCCGAACTGTTCAGTCCATCGGTATACCGGAAGCAGGGAATCATCTGGCGAATCTGCTACAACGCACAGGATCAGGCTGCGCGGATTCAGGCGATGGTGAGCCAGCCGACCAGGAGGGCCATGGCTGCAATCACGGTGCTGGAATCCCCCGTTTGGGGGGAGGATCCGACGACGGGACGAATTCTCGTCGAAGGAGACTTCTACCGGCTTCCCGGGAAATTGCAGGATTTCACCAAGACCGGCTGGCAAGTCAGCCGCGGGCTGGAAATGTTAATGCCGAACAGCCAGACCCTGCTGAGTCTTTCGCGCAGTGGACGCCGCATGACGTTGGGCGTACGCAATGACTCGGCGGAGTTTTTGCCGGTGAATGAGTGCCGGGTCATTTCATTGGCCCCATCAATGGGCGACAACGGTCCGGCCGTCCAGTTGACCCCAACCCTGAAGACGGGCGCGCCTCACAGCGCGGCGAAAGGGCTGCTGGATTATTACAAGCCCAGGTCCAAAAATCAGGATGCTCTGATCTGGTATGAAGTGATCCAGAAGGAATTTGAAATTCGGGTTGCCGTGGACACCAGCCAAGATCGCGTCGTGAGCATTGAAATCAAGCATTTCCGCTATCCCTGGGAAATGGATCCGGCGCTGACCAGACCTCAGGAGTCCACACCATAAGACTGCTTGCAGGGCTTATCCATTTAACCACGGACGCTTTTGCCAGGGCGTGCCTCATCGGCGGTTTCAGGATATAATCAGAGTAGGTGTACGCGCTCCCGGGGGACTGATTCTTCCGGATGAAGCGAAGGGCAATTTCAAAGGCGCTGCCGCCTTCAAAGGGAGGATTCAACCAATGACAAAAGAAGAAGTATACGCGGTTCTGACGGACAAGGGCTATGAATTTGAATCGGTCGACCATGTTCCGGTATTTACCATGGAAGAGATGGAACGGGAGATTCACAGAGACCTAAGTGATGTGGCCAAGAATGTGTTTTTACGGGATGAAAAGAAAAAACACTGGTACCTTGTTGTTGTCCAAAAGGACAAGAACCTGGATATGGCCAAGCTCAAGGATAAGATTGGCTCAACCCGGCTGAGCTTTGCCCGGGAAGATTATCTGATGGAGCGCCTGGGGGTTGAAAGAGGTGCCGTCACGCCGTTGGCAATACTGAATGACCCAGATCATGTGGTTGAGGTAATCCTGGACGAGGATATGGCCAGACGGGAGAGAATCGCAATCCATCCCTGCGACAACACAGCGACCGTCTGGATGAAAGTCCGGGATCTGGAAACTCTGATCCGGGAGAATGGCAACTCTCTGAAGAAAATCTCGCTATAACGAATAATCTGCCCCATCAACAGATAGATCATATCTCCAGTCAGTCTACCGCAAAAAAATCCGGAACTCGCAGCTCAGGCGATCCGGATTTTTTTTGCTGTCCGAACAAGTTTGTCTTTGAAGGGGTCATTCCATGGCACGGGAAGAAAATCCTTGAAAGTCATACGGAAGGAAAAATGAAATGGGGAATAAGCTGAAACTCAAAAATTCCTTCAGGATATTCAAGGCTGCATTTCGTTGAAGCTGGGGGAAGATGCGTGGCCAGCGATCATACAGGGAACCCATTTGCCCTAATATGCGATGATTGGAACCCTAAATCCATTACAGGAGTCGACCGTCATTAAGATCCATTAATTAATCAATTTCACAATTTTTATGAGTTGAAACGATTGAATTTTTCACGATCAAATAGTACATGAATAAAAGACAATATACACTATTTTATGTTAATATAGTGTGAACATTAAGAGATATAGATATAGATATAGATATGGATATGGATATGGATATGGATATGGATATGGAGTGTATACTAAGGTCAAGTGGGATCCAAGTATATCGGCATCTCGTCTGGTTCAAGTGCTGTTGCATAGAAGGATGTGGTATATTCTTTCATTGTATGAGGGTTAATTTTTAATACTTACCAAATAATTGGTTAATATGAGGGGGTCGAGTGATTCAACAAGAGGTTGGAAATTCAGGACCGGAAGAGTTCATTTATTATTATCAAGGGGGAATTATTCATAAAAATAGTGCCTGCTTTCTTATCGATATTATTATTAGTAGCATGTGCCCAGCAGATTTCTGAGAATCCTTCAAATACAGTCATTCAGACAAATGCTAACAATCAGACGACAATCAGTTCTGCATCTGCAACAGCTACGGATTCAGTTGAGCGGATCAAGTCAGTCCGGATTGGGGATGTAACAATTGATTCCATCACAGAGATGAGGGTTTGTGAAACGATATCCTATAATGACAAAACGAATGAAATGGTTAAACTGACTGTATCTCAGGCTAATCGGGTGGTGGATGCGATCAATCAGTTGAAATTTTCCGATAAACTGGAGCGGCTGCAGTCCGCAAGTATGACGCAGGAGCCGAAAGCCTGGGCCATCCTGTACTCAGCAGTCGGGTCTTTGCGCTTGGTGGAAGTGAAGACAAAGGATGGAATTCAGGTGATCAACCTGTTTGGACAGAGCGATACCTCGAAGGAAGGGTGGCTGACACTGGTTAAGTCGGTTCCGTTCAGTAATGACTCTCAGACCGAACTGGACCGGAATAATCTGGACATGTACGTGATTGACTATCCCGGTTCGGTTCAGGTGAATCAGCTGGTTCAGCAATTGACTGGGAAATAACCTGGTCATTCCGTCGTATCTTCCAGAGAAAAAAGATTGAAAATCATTGGTGCCTCTGGCTTTAAGGCACTTTTTCAATTTCGGATGATCAAATTTGATCCCCAGGAGTTCGACAAACTTTTTGGCTCTTCGCTGTGTTCGGAAATGACTTCAGGGTCCTATGTGCCAAACTCGATGGTTTCTTTGGGGATCGAAGAGATTACTTCGATGTTGCAGACAAAGGTGCATTTTATGTTTTTTCCCTCGGTATCACCGGCCAGGAGCGGTTTGAGGCGCTGCTTCATGTTCCTCATCAGATCGTCTCTGGAAGATCCGATCAAAGAGAAGTTCATCTGCCGGTTGACCATGAACAAAGGAGTTGAAGCACAACCAGGATCCTGGGTGTGCTTCAACTCCACTTTTATTATTTAGGGTTACCAGATTGAACATTCCTGCCCTGGCCTGAAGATCCTTGATTCTGCCGCCGGCTGCTCCGACCCGGGATGTTCATTTCGAGACGGTACTTGGCAACGGTTCGACGGCTGATCGCTATTCCGGCCTGGCGGAGGTGATCAACGATCTGGTCATCGGACAGCGGTTTTTGGGGGTTCTCCTTTCGGATCAATTCTTTCAGCCGAATCTCAATAGCATGGCGCGACTGAGGCGAAGCACCCTTCGAGGCGGCCTGGGTGAAGTAAAAGGCCAGGGGATAGAGCTTCTGCCCCGTCAGGACATACTTGTCTTTCACGGCGCGGGATATCGTCGAGACATGGAGTTCCAGTTCAGAAGCCAGCTGGGTCATGGTGAGAGGCGAAAGGCCAGGTTCTTTTCCGGTGAGGAAGTGCTGCTGGTGTGCTGCAATGCCCTGTCCGACCCGGAGCAAGGTGGAATTCCGCTTTTCCAGAGCTTCGATGATTCCGGTCAGTCGCTTCAGGTACTGTTCATAGATGGGCTTTTCTTCGGCGGCGACCTTGTTGCCGAGTTCCAGGTAGGCCGTGCTGATGGTAATCTGAGGGGTCAGCCGGCGGTTCAGTTCCACATCGATCTGATCGTCCTGGATTGAAAAGGTCAGGTCCGGTGTCACATAGACCGTGCGATTCGATGTTCCCAGGGATTGGGCAGGTCTTGGATCCAGGCTTCGGATCAGGGTGAGCGCTGCTTCCGGATCCGGGAGTCGGTAACGTTCTTTCAGCAGATCGAATTCTCTGGCAGCTAACAGCGGCAGGTCCTGTGTCAGAACTTCTTCCAGCACCGGATCATGGATCCCTCGCCGGCGCAGCTGGAGGATCATGCATTCAGGCAATGAGGTTGCGCCAATACCGGCCGGTTCCATTGCCTGGATCAGGGCGAGTGCTTCCTGGAAGACCGGCTTGCCGAGGAGGGAAGAGGTTTCCTTGAAATAACCCGAATCGTCCAGGCTGTCGATAATCCAGTGGGCCGCTCTGGATACGGCATCCGGCAGTCGAAGAAGACCGATTTCCTGGTGGAACTGATCCCGAAACGTCGATCCTTCCTGTAGAGTCTGCAGAAGATCTCCGGATCCTTCCGAACCCATGGAATAGGATTCAGACGGTCGATCCATGTAGGGCGCCAGACGATCCGCTGCCAGAGCCTGGTCCGACTGCTGCAGCTGTTCCTGAAAGGCATCGCTGTCCACCGCCGGATTGGTCTGAGCTTCTGTCCGAAGGAAATCATACAGGTCCTGACCGGACAGGGCGAGCATTTTCAGGGAAAGCCTCATATCCTGGGTCAGAACCAGATGCTGGGTAAGTTTCAGTTGCTGATTCATCTCCAAGGTGCTCACATCCCTTCACCGGTCATTTGATGTCTTATTTCCTTCGATGACCAGACAGTTGGTCTTAACAAATCCTGAGTCTGCGAGCACTGTCAGGTGCCATCATGATTCACCGAGCAATCGGGGAACTCAGTCCGCAGGCAGCTGTTGTTGAATCGACGGGTCCTGCAGCATCAGCGTCTCGATGGCTTCCAGCAGAGCCGTCAGCGGGTGGGCGGCGGATCGGGAACACTCCCGGGCGGGCTTGTCGCAAAGAAAGCAGCGACGTGGATTCAAGCCCATTGCTTCTCGCGAGAGGGCACTTCCTTCTGTCAGGACATCAATGTCCAGCAGTCGTCCCAAAGGCAATGATTCTTCCAGCTCAATCATCAGCAGCTTGATTTCATGGGCGGGACGCGAGGTTTTTATAATCACCTCGGGCCCAGTAGCGGCTTGAGTCTGATCCATCACAACACTGTCCTTGATCCGGAGTAAAACCTCATCCAGACTCAGGTGAAAGGCCAGCCGGATCAGATCATTGTCTTTGATGGGACCCGGAATATTCATTTTCATGCTGAGCAGGGTATGGTTCGGGAAATCTCGCTGGAGTTCTTCCAGGGTATTCGCTCTTGTTTCTCGTCGGTCAAGCAGTTCAGCGGGGGAGACCGGAATCCCCTGATCAAGATATTTCATAGCAGGTGTTCTCCTGTGGCGGCTGCCGGAGGGGTTGGATCAGGAAACGCAAGCGGCAGCCTCGCTGCTGTTTCGGTCGGACAGGTCATGGGATCGGACCGGATCGATGAGATCCTCGAACGGATCGGGCTGATTCATGGGATTCTGGGGATTGAATCAAACAGGGGACGGCTTGAGAATAGCTGCCATCGATCACATGGGGCTGTTCCGGTCTTTTGGCTTTTCAGTCATCCTCATTGTAAGGGAAGAGGAGCACGACATTCAAGTAATCCGGCGGATTTTAGTCTGCCGCCGGCAGTGATGGGATTCAGGCTGGGGGAATGAGAAGGGACTGCAACAGGGATCCTTTGGATCCTGTGCAGTCCCTTGGCAGAACCTGCTTCATGCAGATTTTGTGTATGTTCCTTAGAGCTTGCGATCCTCGATGGACATGCCGTGCTTCTTGGCATAATTGGTGGTATACCAGGCGTAAAGCAGGGTCAGGGCACCGGCAATCAGATAAGAATAGGTATAGCTGGTCTTCTCAAATGCTGCCATATTAAAGCCGATGGGGGCATGGATGATGAAGCTCAGAACCACAAAGGCATAGAACATGCCGGGGATCAGAGCGATCCAGCCATTCTGCTTCCGGATGAACAGGTAGACCGCAATCATCGACATGGCGAAGATGGCGATAAACTGGTTGGTGAAAGCAAAGTACCGCCACAGCATGTTGAAGCCTGCCGGGTTGGTTTTGGCAAAGTACAGGATCAAGCCGCAGGGAATGAAGATGGAGATGGTAACCATGGCTCTCTTTGACTTGGAAATCTGATCGATGTTGAACCGTTCAGCAATGATGAGGCGCAGGGATCTGAGGGCGGTGTCACCGGAGGTGATGGGCAGAACGATAACGCCGATGATGGCGAAGACTGCACCAATGTTGCCCAGGAAGTAGCGGGAGATGACACCGATCATGGCGGTTGCTCCGGTGTTGGCCGGGGTGATGCCGTTGTCGGCATTGTACATAACCATGGCAGCTGCTGCCCAGGTCATGGCGATGAAGCCTTCAATGATCATCATGTCATAGAAGGTCGTCCGGCCTTCTTTTTCGCTGGTGACGGAGCGGGAGATCAGAGTCGCCTGAGTGGCGTGGAATCCAGAGAGGATGCCGCACGCTACGGTAATGAAGAAGATAGGAATCCAGGGGGCTCCGTCCTTGGTGACGTTCTGAAGGCTCAGGTTTGCAAAATCAACATTCTGCAGCTGGGCCGGGTGGAAAATAACGCCGGCAAAGATAGCAATGGCTGAAATAACGAGCAGGCCGCCGAAAATCGGATAAACCCGGCCGATGATCTGGTCAATGGGGAAGAAGGTGGCGATCAGATAATACAGGAAAATCAGACCGTATACGATCCAGGTCGTGGGATTGGCAGCGGTGGTGGGCTGTTTGAGAACATCACCGACGATAAGGTCGCCAGGGGTGTAGATAAAGACAGCGCCGACCAGCAGCATCAGGATCATAATGACGATGTTGTAGAATGAGCGGACATTTTTGCCCAGGTATTTCTGAATCATCTTGGGCATCTGCGCGCCGTTGTTGCGCATGGAGATCATTCCGGAGAAGTAGTCATGCATGGCACCGGCCAGCACGCAGCCGAGGGGGATGGTCAGGAAGGCCAGGGGTCCAAAAAGAATGCCCTGGATGGGTCCAAGGATCGGGCCGGTTCCGGCAATATTCAGGAGCTCGATGAGGGAGTTTTTCCATTTTTTCATGCCGACGAAGTCGACGCCGTCATAAGAAGCCACAGCCGGAGTTTCCCGGTCGTCCGGCTGGAAGATGCGTTCTACAAATCCGCCGTAGAGAAATCCACCGCCGATAAGAATAACAAGTCCAATAACAAATGTGATCATAATTACGATTTCCTCCTACACGATTAGTACAAGGGTTTACATTCCGATACCGAACAAAGCGCGATCTGCTTTTTTCTCGAGAATCAGCTGCAGGTGTTTCTTTTCCTCCCCGAGGATCACCTTCATCTGATCATTGGCTACTTCAGGATACAGATCCATGAATTCACGAACATACAGAACCGAGTCACGTTCGATGCGTTCACACAGATCAAAGATCTGACTCTTGAACTGGGTTCTGCGGGCAGTTTCCAGCAGCGTGTCCATGTCTGCCAGGAGATCGTTTTCCATCAGGAGTTCGACATACTCAGCCTTCGCTGCGTCAGTTTCAAGGTGCAGTTCCCGGTTGAACTGTTCGATGATGCCGCGATAGATGATTTCATGCTTGTCCTCATCTTTTGCCATCTTTTCGAAGAATTCCTTGCCGATACCTGACTCCTCACCGATCATACGGTAGAGCTGGGCAACCTTCTTTTCGTTCCCCGCGATGAGGTCCAGGAATTTGGTGCCGTCCAAAGTAATTGACATAATTTTCCTCCTTTGCGTGTTTTTAGTTCGGTAATTAACAAATCGCTTTGTTATCTTTATAATAGTACTAAATAACTAATTTTACAAAATCTGTTTTACTTTCCTCATCCAGTTAATTTCTTGACAATTAATGAAAATGATGTTACAAAGTGATTTCAGGATAATAGTTACAGTTTGTTAGCGTATTATTAATAAACAGGCAAAAAACTGTAAAAACCGTCACAACAAAATTTTGTATTATTTTTTTTGCAAATAAAAAGATACGGGATGCTTCCCGTATCTTTTGTGGAGTAATTGCATAATTTTTGTATAAAACCAAGGGTTGGCTGTACTAAAATTATAGTACACCGAGCGCCTGAGCCCATTCTTCTTCCTTGAAGCCGGCCAGGACAAAATGTCCGTCCGTCAGGATAGGGCGCTTCACCAGCTTGCCGTGAGAAGCGAGCATGGCGATGATTTCATCTTCCGTCATTGTCTTGACCCGCTCCTTCATGTTGAGCTCGCGGTATTTGTCTCCGGTGCTGTTGATGAACTTCTTCAGCGGCAGTCCCTGCTCGAATACCCATTCGTAAAAGAGCTGGGAAGTCGGCGGGAAGTTGATGATATCCTTCTCCTGAAATTCAATCTGATTGCTGTTCAGCCATGCCATGGCTTTGCGGCAGGTGGTTCATTTGCTGTAGCAGTATAAGCTTAATTTCGTTCGATCCATTGCGTGCTCCATTCTAATTCTTATATTTCGGTTGGTCGATTGCCTTTATCATTATATCAAGAAGTTTGGCGGGTGTGTGATAAAATGAAGGGAATGAGAACGCAATACCCCTGATCGGGCAGATCCGGTTCGGGGTTCAGGAGGGCTTATGGAGAAAAAGTATGTGATGGCGCTGGATCAGGGAACCACCAGTTCGCGGGTGATCCTGTTTGACCGGGATCAGGCCATTTGCGGGATGGCACAGAAGGAAGTAACACAGATTTATCCACAGCCGGGCTGGGTGGAGCAGGATGCCATGGAAATATGGGCGACTCAGATGGGGGTTTGCCGGGAAGTCCTGGAGAGAACGGGAACCAGTCCGTATGAAATTGCGGCCATGGGCATTACCAACCAGCGGGAGACGACGGTCGTGTGGGAAAAAGCCACGGGAAAGCCGATCCATCACGCCATCGTCTGGCAGTGTCGCCGGACTGCGGCTCTGTGTGAGGAACTCAAGGCCAGGGGGTTGGAGGACTGGTTCCGCCAAAAGACTGGGCTGGTGCTGGATGCCTATTTTTCGGCCACCAAGCTGCAATGGATCCTGGATCATGTGCCGGGAGCCCGGGAGCGGGCCCGGGCGGGGGAACTGCTCTTCGGAACCGTGGATACCTGGCTGATCTACAATCTCACCAGGGGCCAGGTTCACGCAACCGATTATTCCAACGCGTCCCGAACCATGCTGTTTAACATCCATGACCTGACCTGGGATGAAGAGATCCTGGAACTGTTTGATATCCCCCGGCAGATGCTGCCGATTGTCCGGCCCTCGAGCGATCTTTATGGGGTCACCGACCCGGGAACTTTCGGCGGGGCGCAAATCCCCATTGCCGGAGCCGCGGGAGACCAGCAGGCGGCACTGTTCGGCCAGTGCTGCTTTGAGGTGGGCATGGCAAAGAATACTTATGGCACCGGCTGCTTTCTGCTCATGAACACAGGAGCGGAAGCGGTCCGGTCCGAGCATGGCCTTCTGACCACCATTGCCTGGGGGCTGAATGGCCAGATCACCTATGCGCTGGAGGGTTCCGTGTTCATGGGCGGTGCCTCGGTGCAGTGGCTGCGCGATGAACTTCGGATCATCGACTCGGCCCAGGAATCGGAAGCTCTGGCTGCCTCCGTTCCCAATACGAATGGGGTCTACGTAGTTCCGGCATTCACCGGTCTGGGGGCTCCTTACTGGGACATGTACGCCCGCGGACTCATCATTGGACTGACCCGTGGGGTGCGCAAGGAACACCTCATCCGGGCGACACTGGAATCCATCGCCTATCAGTCCCGGGATGTTCTGGTGGCCATGGAACACGATGCCGGGATCGATGTCCAGGTCCTGAAGGTGGACGGCGGGGCTTCCCGCAATCAGTTCCTGATGCAGTTCCAGGCTGATATCATGGATGTCGCTGTGGTGCGGCCGCAGGTTACCGAATCCACAGCGCTGGGTGCGGCCTTTTTGGCCGGATTGGCCACGGGCTTCTATGACTCCGTGGAAGCGCTGCAG
The DNA here is from genome assembly GCA_024579835.1 of Clostridiaceae bacterium HFYG-1003. Classification (NCBI taxonomy): domain Bacteria; kingdom Bacillati; phylum Bacillota; class Clostridia; order Eubacteriales; family Clostridiaceae; species Clostridiaceae bacterium HFYG-1003. Next base: position 1,986,293 of record CP102060.1, on the reverse strand, counting down.
GCAAAGCTCAAGGCGGACCGAACGTTCCAGCCGACCTGGACCGGGGAACGCATAGAACGAAAATACAAGCGCTGGCAGGAAGCGGTCAAACGCTCCATGAACTGGGCGAGAGAAGAGGATGAAGATGATGTATGATGTGATCATCATCGGTGCCGGAGTCATCGGGAGCGCCATCGCCCGCGAATGCTCGCGCTATCAGTGGAAGATTCTGGTGCTGGAGAAAAACCTGGAGGTGGGGGAAGGGACGACCAAAGCCAACAGTGCTATCGTCCATGGCGGCTATGACGCCCTGCCGGGGACACTGAAAGCCAGGCTGAATGTCGAAGGAGCCCGGATGATCCGAGAGCTCGCTCCGCTGCTGGATTTTCCCTATGAGCAAATCGGCTCACTGGTACTGGCATTTGATGAGAAAGATGAGGCGATCCTCCGGCAACTCCTGGACCGGGGCCGGCAGAATGGAGTAGAGGGTCTGTCTATCCTTTCCCGGGAAGAGATTCTGGCGCTGGAGCCCAACGTGTCGGGCGAGGTTCGTTCCGCCCTGCGATGCACGGAGGCCGGAATTGTCTGCCCGTTCAATCTGACCTACGCCCTGATCGAAAATGCCCTGGCCAATGGGGTGGAACTCCGGACGGATGAACCGGTGACCGGGCTGAACCCGGAGGGGGAGCTCTTTCAGATCACAACAGAGAAAAACCATTATCATGCCAAGGTTGTGATCAATGCCGCCGGGATTCATGCGGCGGATGTGGCAGCTCTGCTCGGCGAAACAGATTACCGGATCCGGCCCCGTCGGGGAGAGTACCGCCTGCTGGATCGGTCAGAAGGTCAAATGGTTCGCCACATCATCTTTCAGACGCCGACGCAGCTGGGCAAGGGGGTTCTGGTGACCCCGACGGTTCATGGCAATCTGATGATCGGACCGGATTCCGTTGAAGTGGAGAATCCCGGCCAGAGGCCGGCAACCACCCGCGAAGGCTTGGGCCGGGTCGATGCGCTGGCTCGCAAATCGGTGCCCAATCTTCGGCTGGATCGTACGATCCGTGTATTTTCCGGCTTGCGGGCCACCCCTGACACCGGGGATTTCATGATTTATGAAAGCAAGCACAATCCCGGATTCCTGCATGCCGGAGGCATCGAATCACCGGGGTTGGCGGCTTCCCCAGCCATCGGCCGGATGGTGTGCGAACTGGCCGCTGCCTCCGGACGGCTCCCCCAGGTGAAGCGGGACCAGATTATAGAACGTCGCTCCGGCATCAAGGCTTTTCGGCAGATGACCCCAAAGCAGCGGGAAGCGGCCATCGCGGCCGATCCGAATTATGGCAGCATCATCTGCCGTTGTGAAACCGTCTCGGAGGCTGAGATCCTCCAGGCCATTCATCGACCGGCCGGAGCCGTGACCATGGATGGGGTCAAACGCCGGGTGCGGCCGGGCATGGGTCGCTGCCAGGGAACCTTTTGCGGCCCGAAGGTCATTGCCATACTGGCCCGTGAACTGGGAATAAGTGAAGAAGAAGTGCTCAAGGACTCCAGGGGATCCCGGGTGATCCTGGGGCATACGAAGGGGAAGGAATGAGCGGATATATAACCAATGACGAAGTTCGGGCCAGTTATGATGTGATCGTCATCGGCGGTGGCCCGGCAGGACTGGCGGCAGCTCTGGCGGCTCATGGACAGGGAGCTTCCGTGCTGATCCTGGAGCGAGCCCAGGAACTGGGAGGAATCCTGAATCAATGCATCCATACCGGGTTTGGCCTGCATGAATTCAAGGAAGAGCTGACCGGACCGGAGTATGCTCTTCGCTTCGTACAGCGGGTGGAACAATCCGGAATGGATCTGCTGGTAAAGGCTATGGTGATTGAGCTGACCCCGGACCGGGCCATAACAGCGGCAACTGCCCGCGGGATGGTGTATACCAGGGGCCGGTCGGTGGTCCTGGCTATGGGGTGTCGGGAACGGACGGCCGGAGCCATCGCCATCCCGGGGGAACGTCCTGGCGGAATCTATACCGCCGGAATGGCTCAGAAGCTGGCCAATGAAGAAGGCTATCTGGTGGGGAAGGAAATCCTGATTTACGGATCCGGCGATATCGGACTGATCATGGCCCGGCGCCTGACGCTGGAAGGGGCGAAAGTGAAAGCGGTCGTAGAAATCATGCCGGCCTCCTCCGGACTGCCCCGAAATATTGCTCAGTGTCTGGATGACTTCGAGATTCCTCTGAGGCTGTCGACGGCCATCCAGGTCATTCACGGGGAAGACCGAGTCACCGGCGTGACCCTGGTCCGGGTTGATAACAGCCGTCAACCCATTGCCGGCACTGAAAGCAGCATCGCTTGCGACACCATACTGCTCTCAGTGGGCTTGATTCCGGAAAACGAACTGAGCATCGGAGCGGGAATCCCGCTGGATCCGATCACCGGTGGCCCCCTCGTCGACTCATCCCTGATGACCAGGCTCCCTGGGATTTTTGCCGCAGGCAACGTCCTGCAGGTTCATGACATTGTGGATTATGTCAGTCAGGAAGCGAGACAGGCCGGGCTTGAAGCAGCTCGATACGCTTTAATGGGAAGAGGGGGATCCGTCCTGATTCCGGTTATTGCCGGAACGGGAATTCGCACGGTCGTTCCGCAGGCGATTGTCAAAGGCGGGGAGTCGGCGATTCTCTCCCTGAGATCCTCGGCTGTCTTCGCCAATGCCCGAATTACCATCCGACAGGGCGATGATATATTGGTGAGGCGCCAGTTCCCGATTCTGAATCCGGCGCAGATGGTGCGACTTGAAATTCCAGCAAATCATCTGAATACCATCGAACCGGTCCGGATCGAAGTGGAGGAAGCCAATGGATAACAGTGACTTGACAATTCATAAAATCATCTGTATTTCCTGTCCCATGGGCTGCCAACTGAAGATCCGGCAAAGTGAAACGAGCTGGCTGGTTTCCGGCAACCGATGTCCCCGGGGCAAGACCTACGGCATTCAGGAAATGACGGATCCCCGCCGCATGATTACTACCACGGTTCGCGTCAGAGGGGGCGTTCGTCCGGTGGTATCCGTCAAAACCAGTCAACCGGTGCCCAAAGCAATGGTCTTCGAGGTGATTCGTGAACTGGCCCAGCTCGAGTTCAATGCTCCGATCCAGGCCGGGGAGGTTCTGTTCTCCAACCTGCTGGGCCTTGGTGCGGATATCCTGGCTACCCGGTCGGTGGAAGCTCAAGGAAAGAATCGAACGGAACCAAGGGCAACAGACTAACACAGCATTCCCCGTTACAAAATGGCATTTCGTGACAACAGGCAGCATCCGACAGCATAAACAATGACATACGCCGCGAAGTGACAAAATGCAGCATGAACTGACCAATCATTTCAATGAGTCGGTGGAACAACTTCAAGAAGTCGGTGGAACAACTTCATGAAGTCGGTGGAACAACTTCAAGGATCGGTGGAACAACTTCAACGAGTCGGTGGATCAAATTCGAAGGGGCAAAGAACCCCCGCTATCAGGCACGGCCTGATAGCGGGGGTTCTTAAGTCTGCCCGGGTAATAATGGGATCTGCCCGGACAGGGCGGTTCCTTCTGGTTATTGTCTGCTACATGACCAGGCCCATGGTGATGGACTTGGAGGGGCAGACCTTGATGCATTCACCGCACTGAACGCATTTATCCTGATCGATGATGGCCAGGGAGTCTTTCATCTTGATGGCATCATACTTGCAGGCCCGGACACATAAGGTGCAGCCGATGCAGCCAATGTCGCAGGTTTTTTTGACGATGGGTCCAAGCAGGGGATTGGAGCAGCGGTTGATGTAGGCGTTCTCGACCTTGGGTACGAGATGGATGATGTTCTTGGGGCATTCCAGAACGCATTTTCCGCAGGCTACACAGTTTTCGGGAATGATGCGGGCGACGCCGTCGATGACTTCAATGGCATCATACTCACAGACGGTTTTGCAGTCGCCAAAGCCGATGCAGCCGTAAACGCAGCTGCCGGGTCCGTTCTGAACCAGATTGGCGGCCTTGCAGGTCTTGGTCCCGTTGTACTCGTAACGCGGCTTGGTGTGCTGGCTGGTTCCCTGGCAGTAAACCTGGGCTACAGTAGGAACAAAGCTTCCACCTGATTTTCCAAGGTATTCGGAAAGGGCTTCAGCGGTATCCGGTCCGCCCGGAATGCATTTGGTCGTAATGCCGTCGGATCCCGAAGCCAGTGCTTCAGCGTATCCGGAGCATCCGGAGTAGCCACAGCCACCACAGTTTGCTCCCGGCAGGATCAGGAGAATATCTTCCACGCGGGTGTCTACCGGTACTGCAAACTTCTTGCTGACAACGGTGATCAGCACGCCTAAGATCAGGGCGGTCAGACCCATGACCAGGATCGGCAGCCCGATGCTGTTAAAATTAATACTTGCTATCATGAGTTCCTCCTATTTGAACAGGTTCTCAGCGATGCCCTTGAATCCGAAGAAGGAAACAGACACGATGGAAGCAGCAATCAGTGTGATGGGGAGACCGGCCAGTGATTTTGGAATCTCGGCATCTTCCAGCCGGGTCCGGATGCTGGAGAAGATGAACATGGCAAGCAGGTAGCCTAATCCGGTTCCCAGCGCGTTGGTCAGAGAAAGGGTGTAATTATAGGATGACTCGACATTCTGGAGGGTTACACCCAGGATGGCGCAGTTTGTGGTGATCAGGGGTAGATAAATTCCCAGGGCGTTGTAGAGCGGAGGAAGGGATTTCTTCATAATGGTTTCGACGATCTGAACCAGAGCGGCGATTACCAGAATAAAGACCAGCGTCTGGAGGTAAGTCATTTCAAACTGTTCCAGAATGAAGTGATTGATCGGCCAGGTGATGGCTGTGGCGCCCAACAGGACCAGGATAACTGCCAAAGACATCGACATGGCGGTTTTGACGTTCTTGGATACTCCGAGGAACGAACAAATGGCCAGGAACTGAGCCAGAACGACGTTGTTGACAAAGATCGTATTAAAAAGCAGCTGCATAAATTCAGTCATTACTGTTGGCCCCCTTTGCTTTGCTTGATCATGTCAGGCACGATCATCTTGTTTGGTCTCATCTGAGCTCTGAACTCGGACATGCCGCAGGCTGCTTTTGCTCCGCAGGAACCGCAGCCGCCGTCCGGACAGTCTGTTTCATCAAACTGAGCAGCTTCGGCCTGGATCGGACCATGGGAGGAGAGCTTGCGGGCTTTGTTCTTGGCAGTATTTTCCATGTAGCGGATGATTCCAAGGGTGCCTGCAATCATCAGGCCATAGACAAAGAATCCACCCGGAGGCATTTTGATGATGCCAAAGGGATTCTCGTTCAGAATCGGAATCGGTTTGTCAAACCAGGTCCCGTTTCCGAAGATTTCGCGAATGGAGGCCATGATGGTCAGTGCCAGTGTAAAGCCAAGGCCCATTCCCAAACCGTCGATGGCAGAGTAGAGCGGATTATTCTTGTTGGCAAAGGCTTCGGCCCGGCCCAGAATAATGCAGTTGACGGTGATCAGCGGGATAAAGATTCCCAAAGACTTGTCGAGCTCGGGCAGGTAAGCCGCGATCAACAGCTGAATAACTGTAACCATTCCGGCGATAATGGTAATATAGACCGGAATTCGAACTTTGTCGGAAACCAGGTTGCGGATCAGAGAGATGATGAAGTTGGTCATGATCAGAACCACGGTAGCTGCGATACCCATGCCGATTCCGTTCATTGCGGTGGTAGATACTGCCAGGATGGGACAGGTACCTAACAAAAGCATGAGAACCGGATTTTCTTTTAAGAGTCCACGGCTGAATACTTCGCCGAGGCTTTTCTGTTGTTTCGCCATAGTGTCCTCCTTAATAGCCGAGGGCCTGAACGGCCTTCAGTGCATTGTTCATAGCCATCTTGATGGCGACACTGGTAACGGTGGCGCCGGAGACCTGATCGAAATTGGTCTTGTCGGCTTCACCGGAGAAGGTGAATTCCTTGTCAGCGGCCAGTCCTTTGAACTGATCCTGGAAGGCGGGCTCTTCCGCGTTCTTTCCGAAGCCGGGTGTTTCTCCGTTGCTCTTGGAAACGCTCATGCCGGCCAGGGTTTTGTCACTCTTGAACGCAACGATGATCGGCACGGGGCCACCGTAGCCGCTGGATTCGGACATGACGATGTATCCGAGGGATTCAGATCCCTTCAAGGCTTCGTAAACGCCGGTAACTCCATCGATGCCGGGATCCTCAGCTTTCTTAAACGAATCAGCGTCAGGCATCAGTTCCTTCATGACAATCTCGGCATCCCCCAGCTGGTTCGCGGCGATTTTGTCCTTGGTGGCGCTGTAAGCCAGGGAGAGCATGAATGCGGTGACGATGCAAATGACGGTCAGAACCAGCGCGGGCCACATTCCTTCTTTTTCTTTAAGCATGTTTAACACCTCCCACCGGTTTGGTCATCGTGTAGCGGTCAATGGTCGGGGTCAGCAGATTCATGACGAGAATCGCATAGGATACCCCTTCCGGAATCGAACCGAAGAATCGGATCAGGCCGGTAATCAGGCCGCAGCCGACGCCGAAGATGATCTTGCCCTTGGTCGTATAAGGAGTCGTGACATAATCCGTCGCCATGAAAATGGCGCCGAGGAGCAATCCGCCGGTTAGGACATTGAAGAGCGGATCATTGCCGGTCATCAGTGCCATCAGGGCAACGGTTCCTACATAAGTAACCGGGATCCAGGCAGTGATTACGCCGCGGACCAGCAGATAGACAAATCCAAGAAGCAGCGCGGCGGCGCAGACTTCGCCGATGACTCCGGCATGCTGTCCCAGGAAGAGCCGCAGTGTGCCGGGTACGAACTGGCCAGCATCCTTAAGGCCAAGCGGAGTGGCTGAGGAAGCCAGGTCACCGGCTCCGGTGGAGCCAATGGCCGAGTACTTGATCTTGACGGTGAAGTTGTTCATCTGCTCCGGGAAGGACAGCAGAAGGACAATTCGGGCGGCGATGGCAGGATTTGCGAAGTTGTTGCCAATTCCGCCGAACATCTCCTTAATAACGATGATAGCGACCAGTGCGCCCAGGACCGGGATCCAGAGCGGAATGGAAGAAGGCATGTTGTATGCCAGGAGAACGCCGGTCACAACGGCGGACAGGTTGTTCAGGTGGAGCGGGGTCTGTCTGACCTTTGCGGAAAGGAATTCAAACATCACACAGGCCGATACGGTGACAGCTGTGATGACCAGGGAACGATAACCGAAAATAAAGAATGATGCCACCAGTGCGGGAATCAGTGCAATGAGCACATCCAGCATAATGGACTGAGTCGTTCTCGAGTCTCGGATGTGTGGGGAGCTGGAAACTTGTAAGTTCATTAAACGGCCGCCTCCTTAGCTTTCTTGATTTCATCGAGTTGGGCGCGATAGATTTTCTTGCCGGTGCGGATGGACTGAACCAGCTGGATCTTGGCGGGACAGACATAAGCACAGGAACCGCACTCGAAACAGTTCATGACTGCGTATTCGTCCAGGCGGTCAAAGTCCTTTTTCTTGGTGGCCTTATTCAGGATGTTCGGCATCAGGCCGGCAGGGCAGGCATCGATGCAGCGGCCGCAGCTGATGCAGGGTGATTCCTCAGGGAGGACAGCGCCCTTGTCCATCAAAATAATGGCATTGTTGTTCTTGACAATGGGGGTGGTATAGTCGGACATGGCCAGACCCATCATGGGACCGCCCATCAGGACTTTCTTCGGGTCGCAGGTCGTGCCGCCGGTTTTTTCCAGCAGATCGGAGATTCTGGTTCCGATGGGCACTTCATAGTTGCCCGGATTGGCCGGACAATCGCCGGTCAGCGTGAGAACACGACGGACCAGGGGCATGCCGGTTTCCAAATATTGGTTAATATAGTTTACGGTGGATACGTTCAGGACCATGACGTTGACGTCGTGGGGCAGGCCCTGAGCCGGAATGATGCGGCCGGTGATGGCCTGAATCATGACTTTTTCTGCTCCCTGCGGGTAACGGACGGGCATCACCCGAACCTCGATCCGATCCTGGGCGCCGCGACGCTCGATTTCAGCCTGAAGGGAAGCAGTTCCCTGGGGCTTGTTTGCCTCAATGCCAACAATGGCTTTGGGGATGTTCATATACTGAAGAACTGTCAGGATTCCGGCAACAACGTGACCCGGCTGCTCAATCAGCTGGCGCTCATCTGAGGTAATGAACGGTTCGCATTCCATGCCGTTGATCAGGAGCAGATCCGGCTTTTTATCCTGAGGCGGACGCATCTTGATATGAGTGGGGAATCCGGCTCCGCCCAGACCAACCATTCCGGAAGCCCGGACGGCGGCGACAAAGGAATCATAGTCCGTGACCACTGGCTTCCGGACGGATTCGTGAATAGTATATTGGAAGTCATTTTCGATATCCACCAGAACCATCATATCTCCGGTTCCCATGTACTCTGTTTTGACTGCCTTGACCTTTCCGGAAACGGAAGCATGAATCGGAACGGAAATTCCCGATGGCTCACCAATAACCTGACCAATGTCTACATGATCCCCGGCCTTGACTGTGGGCTTACACGGAGCACCAACAGACATGTTCATGGGGATTCTTACCAGACCGATGTCTTTTATTTCTGTAATCGGCTGATCGCTGGTAAGCTTGTTTTCCAGCGGATGGACTCCGCCTTTGAATGCACGTTTCGCAAACAACATTTTTTCCTCCTCTTGGTACTGAACCTCGATAATCATTAACAGATTATCAAAAAAACTACAAAGATTTCTTGGTATAGTCAAAACTATTACTTACCTATAATACCTCAAATCGAATTTTTTGTTAATCAATTTTCTGCTGAATTACAGGCTTTCTGTATTAATTGTTATTTTTATGTGACTTAAATAAAGGAATGCAAGACATGTTATTAAATTGGGTAAAATCTAATTGAAACATAGTAAGATTTTTATAAAATCCTTAGATTCACACCAGGAATACAAGATGAAAACGAACCAAATCTGTCGAAATCATAATTCTGAGTGAAAGAGTCAGAATTAAATCGTGTACTAAAAAATATTTTATCTGTTTTGAGGTAGATTTCCGGGGACAAGGAGGATGCTAAGTGCATTCATCCCAAGAACCTGAAATAATGCTTACTCACAGGTTCTCATTAAGAGGTTTTTGATCCAATGCGGTTAATCGAGCGTCGAAATGGAAGAACGAGAACAAACCAAGACCGTGGAGTTTCATGACCGTGATATAAATAAGTCAGTGGAATAAGCACAAGCTGGAAGGAAATGAAGTGAGAGGGAGTCTGAATCAAAGAACTCGAAACAAGAAGGGACCTGGCTTCTCAGTTAAGAGGCCAGGTCCTTGCTGGAGGCAGATTCTTTCCATTGGACATCCGTTCAAACACCGGATCAAACACCGGATCAAACATCCGCTTCATCTGAGGCGTTGATGGGTAGAGTGAGTGTCAGATGGTACAGAGTCATTTATCGCTTGGAAGGGACGCTTTCTAACGCAGGGGATTCCCAGAGGAACAGAAGATAGCGAATCAGCACATAAGCGCACAGCAGCAGTGCCAAGGTGGGTTGAATTCTGGTCAGGAGTCCCAGCCAGGCATAGGATTGTCCGACTTTCGTCAGGAATGCATTTGCGCCTTTGGCGGCAATGGCGGAGATGACAAAGGGGAAGGTATAGCTGGAAAAGCTGGGGAAAAAGGGAAGTGTGCTGAATTTGGCCAGTACAGCCATGCCGACCAGGAAGAAGAGAACGGACAGGGCGAGCAGGAAAAGAACCATCCCCTGAGATTTTACAGCAGCGCTGTTGAGATAGCCAGCCAGGAGGAGCGATGCCGGTGCGGCATAGATGGCGATGGAGGGCAGTGCCGGCTTAGCCAGTGGATCGCCTTTGATCATCCGCCAGGTCACAAGGACAAGCAGGGGAAGATAGGTCGCGAATGCAAACCAGAAAGCAACCATGCCCAGAGCGGCCTGGCTGTGATACGGAGCCGAGACCGCAGCGGCGGCGATGCCGACATATACAATGAACCACGAAGGGAATACCGTCTGCAAACGGAATCCCTTCAAGAGATAACGCCAGGTGAACCATACGATATACCCAGCATGGAACAACAGACCGACTGCCCAGAGCGCCAGGGCTATGGGGCCTTTTGGCAGGTATGTTGAAAGGATCATCAGAGCCATGGGGAATGTCGCGAAAGTGCTGGCAATCAGTGGATTGGCCGAGGCTTCGGTGACGCTCTTTGGAAGCAGAACGATTTTCGCCAGGATCATGAGGATCAGGACAGCGGCAATCGCACCGAGAATCGGTTTGAGCCAAGGGGCGTCAGCGGAGAGCAAATTTCCCAGTGCAGCCAGTCCAAGTGCGGTTCCCGCGATGGGGTAGGGCAATTTTTTTAATAAGTTCATGATGTTCCTCCCGAACAATTAGTACCAGCCTAATATAACATATATAAAATTCAGAGTAAACAGAATTAACATAATGACAGAAACAATTTGACAGTAATTCTGATAGATAGTATTATATGAGTGTTATTATTAAGAATGAATGAAAAATATCGTGCATTTGAAAAGGGGATAATTATGGAACGTATTAACACCAAAGAATTTACGAAAAAAGAACTACTCGATATGATTCAGGCAAAGGCGGAAGAAAAATTCAGGAACGGAACATTCTTTTGTTCAGAATCCGTCGTATCGGTTCTGAATCAGTTCATGGATTACCCATACAGTGAGGAAGTTGTTCGGCTGGCTTCTTCTTTCCCCATTGGCATGGGGAAAGCCCAGTGTCTGTGCGGGGCAGTATCCGGAGGGCAGATGGTCCTGGGTATGGCATACGGCCGGCTGGAAGGCGAGGGAATGAATCCGAAAATGTTCCCCGTGGCCAAAGGACTTCACGACTATACAGTGAAAGAATACGGAGCAACCTGCTGCCGTGTGATTACCCGTCAATGGAACGGTGATAATTTTGCTTCTCCTGAACGCAAGCAGCACTGCATTCATATTACCGGCGATGTAGCTCGCTGGGTGGCTGAGCGTTTGATTGAGGATGGCAAGATCGAGGTGAAGGATGTAGCGGCCAAGCCGGTGGAATCCGAACAGATCCCACAGTGGATTGTCAGCTAGTATTCATTCCGGTTCATTCCGACAAAACGAAATATCTTCCCGGGAATCTGTCATGGGTATGGTAAGACGGATCTCCACGGAACTGTTCAGGTCAGCTTCAAGCGCATACTGCGGGAGAAGCTGACCTGGTTTCATTGGCCGGATAGGATCAATTTCGGGATTTCCATCGTCTGTTCCGATGATCGGACGGACTGGATTATTGTGAAGCAGGCGCATATAACAAATCATGCGCAGAGTCTGGAGTATACTATAATAAGAGTAAGATATGCACAGACAATGAATCCACCGATTGAGAAAGGAACGAATGACTTATGGGCAAGCAGATCAGCCGCGAAGAAATCCGCAGCATGTTAGACTGGGCAGGACAAAAGATGGGTCTTGCCTGTCACCACGTGCCGATTGAGATTTCTTCGCGAATGAAACGAACCTATGGTTCCTTTGTTTTTCGGCTGGAACAGGGAAAGCTGGTTCCGGTAGCTTTTCGCTTTGCGCTGAAACTGGTAAGCGGGGACTACAGTGAAGAAATTGTCCGTCAGACGATTCTTCATGAATATGCTCATTTTTATGTTAATGTGCTGGATCAGAAAAATCATGGTCATAACGGAGTGTTTCGAAATGCCTGTCAGATCCTCGGGATACCGGATCATACCCATTTCCAGGGGAACCATCAGGAAGAAAAAAAACGCGGTTACCGGATTTTATGTTCCCGGTGCGAGAAGGAAGTGGCACGCCGGCGACGCCGCGATGCCGCCAAAAATCTGATGCGCACCCACCGTTCCGGATGCTGTCAGGCCAAACTGACTGTCCGCATGGATATATTCTAGTGGAAGATCATAATTTCATGACATTTCATCTTCCTGGGGTGCGGAGCAGTTCATGGTCCGATGCAAAGAACTCAGTTTGGAGAGACTTCGGCGAAAGCCGTTGATACAGTGATTGCGAATGAATCAGCGAAAGCTGATGAATCACTCCTGCACTGCTATATAATAAGAACGAAAGAAGGAGCGAGTACAACTAACTACAACCAAAGTACAACCAAAGAATAGCCAAAGAATAGCCAAAGAATAACAGAAAAATAGCCAAAGAATATTAAAAGGATGTGAAGGACATTGCTGAAATTGGATTTATCCCGAACAATCGGTATGGTTAAGGAAGAGGAACTGAAGCTGGCGGGGCCTTTTACGGAACTGGCACTGAAAACCACAGTGGAAAAGTCCGGGGCTGGAGCGGAGTTTTTAGGCTGGGTAGAACTTCCGGCGAACTATGACAAGACGGAGTTCACTCGAATCAGCCAGGCCGCGCAGAAGATCCGGGACGACTCGGATGCCTTGGTCGTGATCGGCATCGGCGGATCCTATCTCGGAGCCAAAGCGGCCATTGAGATGCTGGGTCACACATTCCACAATGAAATGGGCAAAGCCAGAACCGGCGGGGTTCAGATCTATTATCTGGGGCACAACATGTCTGCGGATTACATGAATGAATTCCTTCAGATCATTGAAGGCAAGGAGCTTTCGGTCAACGTCATCAGCAAGTCAGGGACGACGACCGAGCCGGCCATTGCTTTCCGGGTGATGAAAAAGTACATGGAGGACAAGTATGGCAAGGCGGAAGCCGCACGGCGAATCTATGCCACGACCGATGCCAAAAGGGGCGCTCTCAAAGGTCTGGCCGAACAGGAAGGATATGAATCATTTATTGTTCCCGATGACGTGGGCGGGCGATATTCCGTTCTGACCGCCGTGGGCCTGCTGCCTATAGCAGCGGCGGGCATTGACATTCTCGAGATGATGGCGGGTGCCAAGGATGCCATGGACCATTACCTGACGGCGCCCTATGCTGATAATGACTGCCTGAAGTATGCGGCAGCCCGCAACATCCTGTACCGAAAAGGACGGGAAATTGAAATACTGGTGAACTATGAACCAAAACTGGCCTTTTTCGCCGAATGGTGGAAACAGCTGTACGGTGAATCCGAAGGTAAGGATGGCAAGGGAATTTTCCCGGCATCCGTGAATTTTTCAACAGATCTGCACTCCATGGGTCAGTATATCCAGGATGGCCGCCGGCATTTATTTGAGACCGTCCTGCAGGTGGGTGCTCCTCATCGGGATTTTGAGATCCCGAAGGATGAGGCGGATCTGGACGGCCTGAACTTCCTGGCAGGCAAAACGATGCATGAAGTCAACACCAATGCCTTTCGGGGCACAGTCCTGGCTCACAATGACGGCAATGTCCCCAACCTGGTCCTGGGAATTGATCAGCTGACTGCGCGAACCTTCGGAGAAATGGTCTACTTCTTTGAATTGGGCTGCGCGGTTTCAGGCTACACCCTGGGGGTCAACCCGTTTAACCAGCCAGGAGTGGAGGATTACAAGAAGAATATGTTCGCGCTGTTGGGAAAACCAGGTTATGAAGAACTGGCCAGAGAGCTGAACGACCGGTTGAAATAGCGTGGAACGGTTAGATAAAATACTGGCAAACGCCAAACTCGGCTCACGCAAGGGGGTCCGGCAGCTGATCAAGTCCGGTCGGATTCAAGTGGATGGCGCAGTCATTCAGGATCCCGCGGCATCCTTTGATCCGGAGACCTCCCGGTTCCTGCTGGACCAGGCGGAAGTGGACACTCGGAAATTCATTTACCTGATGTTGAACAAACCGGATGGCTACCTCTCCGCCACGGAAGATGCGAGGGATCCCGTGGTACTGGATCTGATTGCCAGTCAGCACCGGGCTTTCGCGCCCTTCCCAGTGGGACGGCTGGACAAGGACACCACAGGGCTCCTTTTGTTGACCAACGACGGTTCGCTAAACCACCAGCTGATCTCTCCCCGGTGGCACATCGATAAAATCTATGTTGCACGCCTGCGGGATCCGGCTTTGGACAGCTATCACCGCCGATTTGAACAAGGCGTTGTCATTGACGATGGCTACCGCTGTCTCCCGGCGCGTATGGAAGTCCTGTCCGAGGATGCCAGACTGGTTCGCCTGACCATCCAGGAAGGCAAGTTTCATCAGGTGAAGCGGATGTTCGAGGCACTGGACAACCGGGTACAGCAACTGAAACGGGTTGCGTTTGGTCCCTTGACCCTGCCGGAGGATCTCTCGCCGGGACAATACCGGGAACTCACAGCGGAAGAACTGTCTCAGCTGATGGCTGCCACCCGGAAAAAGGGACAGCCAATGAGCTTTGGTGCGACGGAAGCCGGGGATACGGTATATGACGAGGAAAATGAACCCTTTGGCCGATCGATAACTGAATAAGCGAACAGCAGTTGGCTCTCCTCATGCAGGTCACGGAGAGCCAACTGCTTTTTGTTATAGCAGTGGAACCATTCATGGATCTAAGGAAAGTCTCTCCGGATTGATCTTTATCATTGGATTTGTTTTAGTTATTTTTTAGATTCGATGACTATAGTAAAGATGTCAGTAAGAACGATCGATAAGATATCTGAATGAATGATAAATAAAGAATCTGCAAGGAGTGTTCAACGATGGATGAAGAAAGAAAGTACAATGAAATTCACGAATCAATGAGTTCTGACCATAATGAATCAGTACCGGAAAGGAAAGCAGCGGATGATTCATTTCCGATGGAGAAGGAAACCGGAGCTGGACGGACTGACACCGAGGGATTCACTTCCGGCAATCATCCGGATCCCAGGGAAGATCACGAAGGCTATGTGACCTACTCACCGACTCCGGGCTATATGGATGAAGAATCGGGGGAAGGGGATGGGAAGGCAGGTTTTTCCCGGGCTGCTACCTTTGAATATCAGGAAGTTTCGCCATCGCCGGGCAAAGGTCGCGGTCTGATGGGCACATTGGCCATGGTTCTGGTCGGCGCTGTTCTGGGTTCCGGAATTACGATGGCCTCCGGCCGGTATTTATTCGGGTCGGAGGATGTGGTACGTCAGCAGTCGACGGTTCCAGTCAACCAGGCGCTGTCCACTTCGACCAGCCCTTCAAAAATCCTGACAGCTCCACCGGCAGAAACCGGTGTAACGGCGGAAAACCAGGTGGCTCAGGCGGTGACGCCTTCTGTGGTCGGCATTACAACAAAAACGAAAGTTTCTCAGCCTTCATTCTTCGGCAGCGGTGGAAGCGGCTATGTCGAAGGCGTAGGATCCGGCGTGATTTTGAGCAGTGACGGCTATATCGTCACCAATTCTCATGTAGTGGACAATGGGGAAGCGGGCAATATCACCGTCGTGTTCGATGATCAGACCACCGCGCCGGCGGAGGTGCTGTGGAGCGATGCCGCGCTGGATGTAGCCATTGTTAAAGTCAGCAAGGCGGGTCTGTCACCTGTGACGATCGGTTCTTCCGAAGCGGTGAAAGTCGGAGACAAGGCCATCGCCATCGGAAATCCTCTGGGGCTGGACCTGCAGTCGACTCTGACTTCAGGCTATATTTCGGGTTTGGATCGCAGCATAACCATTCAGTCCGGCGGAACCATGTCGGGGCTGATCCAGACTGATGCGGCCATTAATGAAGGGAATTCCGGCGGTGCGCTCCTGAATGCAGCCGGTCAGCTGATTGGCATCAATACTGCCAAGGCGGGCGGTGGAACTTCAGGGATCGGCTTCGCAATCCCGGTTGATACCATAAAGCCCATCATTGAAAAAGTCATGGCTGAGGGTTCCTTTAAATCTGTTTACCTGGGAGTCACCGGAATGAATGTAGCCTCCATCAAGGCACAGGATGAAACCATCAACTTTGACGGAGCTGAGGGAGTGTATATTATGGATGTCATGGATGGAACCGCAGCTGCCCAGGCGGGACTGAAGAGCGGCGACATCGTGACGAAGATCGACAGCTACCCGATCCAGGGAATGACTGAACTGAAAAAGGCATTGCTGAACTATCAGGTAGGCGATGAAGTAACGGTGACCTACTTCAGAGACAATAAAGAAAAATCGACCAGTCTTCGCTTTGCCCAGGATTCCTCCAATATTGAGAATTTCTTTAACCAGCAGGAACCATAGCTCTGACTTCATTCGTTGACACCAGAGGTAAGCGGTCCACTCCCAAATAATGGCCGCTCGGATACCATCAGACTCGGTATAGTGGATCTGAAGTCATAAGGATCATCGGCAAAATCCAGATAAAACCGACAAAGAGCAGTGTGCATGCGCTGCCTTTTCTGAATCAGGGAAGTCGGTGGAACCGGTCCCATTCGAATGAAGAGATATGGGACGGTAAGCGGCACAGCAAAAGGGACAGAACGAGGGACAAAGAGATTGGGTCAGGAGATTGAGCAAGGATCGAGCTTGAAGACAGAGGGTGGATCCCGGACTCTGAAGCCCATGAGAGGACTGAGTCTTGAAGCTCAAGGCAGGAACTTGACTTGATGCCCAAGCAAGAGTGGCGGATGGAAGCGCATGCTGAATGTTATAATATGAGGAGAAACCGGGCAGGAGGAAACGGATGTGAAAATACTCATTGCAGAAGATGAAACGGATCTGGCAGATGCCCTGGAAGCTATTCTCAGGCATAAAGGCTATACCACCGAAGCGGTCCATGACGGTCAGGATGCCTTGGATTATTTGACCCAGGGAAGCTATGATCTGGCAATTCTTGATATCATGATGCCGCATTTGAGCGGACTTCAGGTTCTGGAACGAATCAGGGCGGCGGCCAACCCGATCCCCGTCCTGCTCCTGACCGCCAGAGATCAGCTGGAGGACAAGGTCGAAGGCTTTCGCGGCGGGGCGGATGACTATCTCACCAAGCCCTTTGCCATGGAGGAACTGCTGGTTCGGATGGAAGCCCTGCTGCGTCGGCCGCGCCGGACCTATTCCCAGGATCTGTCCTTTGGGGATCTGACGCTCTCGCGGCAGGATTTTTCCATGCGCTGCGAATCTTCCGAAACCATGATTTCCCTTAACAACAAGGAATTCCAGCTGATGGAGCTGTTTATGCGCCATCCCGATCAGCTTCTGGCCAAGGAGCAGATCATGGATAACATCTGGGGACTGGATTCTGAAGCTGAAATCAACGTTGTCTGGGTCAACATCTCGGCCTTGCGCCGGAAACTGCGCGATTGCGGCTCACGGGTCCGAATTCAGGCTCACCGTGGAGTAGGTTATCGATTGGAGTCGGAAGATGTATAGACAGCTAAAAAAGCGTTTTATTGCTTATGCCATGCTGATTGTCACGATTGTTCTGGTGACTCTGGTGGGTTTGATTAATGCCGCATCTTATCGTGCCATGATCCAGCGGGCGGATGATATCACACTTCTGATCACCGAGAACCGGGGATCCTTTCCCAAGGATCTTACGGTTCGCCTCAACACCATGGAGCGGTATGGGCTGTCGGCGGAGTCACCCTACTCCACCCGCTATTTCTCAGTATTTTCATCGCCGGTTCGTGATATCCTGACAACCAATCGAGACAACCTGGTTTCCATCAGCGGAGAGGAGATCCAGCAGCTGTTGTTTCATGTGATGCAGGGCGACCGCTCACTGGGATCGGAGGGGAACTTCCGGTATCGCCGTACCACCTTTCAGGATGGAACGCTGGCTGTTTTTCTGGATATGACGGAACCCAGAAATTTCTTTTCTCAAACCCTGCGCAACTCCCTGACCATGCTGGCAGCGGCACTCGCTTTGGTGTTTGGCCTGATCTGGCTCCTGGCCGGGAAAGTGGTCCGGCCCATTGCCGAAACCATTGAAAAACAGAAGATTTTTGTCAATGACGCAGGTCATGAGCTGAAAACACCGCTCGCTGTGATCGCTTCATCAGCGGATGTGCTGGAACTGACTCATGGAAAAAACCAATGGACTGATTCCATTCGCCGGCAGGTGGAACGAATGAACCATCTGGTGGGGGACATGCTGACGCTTTCCCGCTACGAACAGTCTCCCTCGCTGAAGCTGGGAGCGGTGGATCTTTCAACTCTCCTGGAGCAGATCACGGCAGAACTTTCCCCTTTGCTGGAAGGGAAGCAACAGCATCTGACCGTCCGTTTGCCCAGGCCGTTTCAGGCCCAGGGGGATGAAGAAAGCCTGAAGATTCTGTTCCGCATTCTGTTGGATAATGCCATTCGCTACACGGAGCCGGGAGAAACCATCGAACTGACAGGAAGTCTGGGACATTCTGAAGCTCTGCTGGAGTGGACCAATCCGTTTCCTGATTTTCCCGAGGACCAGCTTGAAGCAATTTTTGAACGATTTTATCGCTCGGATGTATCCCGTTCCCGAAATACCGGGGGATCAGGGATCGGGCTGGCACTGGCCAGACGTCTGGCTGAAGCCAATGACGGTTCGTTGATAGCCCTCAAGCCGAATGAATCACATCTTCAGTTTCAGCTCAAGCTGAGACTGAAAAAATGACAAATGGAATAAAAACTCCCCATCCCACGGACAGTCTTGCAGATTGTCGGTGGGATGGGGAGTTTAGCGATCTGCCCAAGTTTTCGCTCAGGAGAAAGTTTCCTGGGTTAATATCTGAAATATACCAGGCTTCTTATCTCGTCACCGATGCGAGAAGGACGACCGACGGAATGGATGAAATGCACTTCGGGAAGTGGAACATTTGTTCTAGATATCCTTGTGTCTGTTTCCCAGTAGTGTATAATTTTTGTAGAGAATAATTTCAAGGAAACCGACA
The DNA here is from genome assembly GCA_024579835.1 of Clostridiaceae bacterium HFYG-1003. NCBI lineage: Bacteria > Bacillati > Bacillota > Clostridia > Eubacteriales > Clostridiaceae > Clostridiaceae bacterium HFYG-1003. The sequence continues at coordinate 1,967,569 of CP102060.1, read as the reverse complement.
GTCGAATGGAATACCCTATTGGAGTATCTTTTTTTCGTCGGAATACATAGTCGGTTATACCATGCCTGACAGGAGATCATATGAATCTGGATTATCAACAACTGCTCAATGAGGAGCAATTCGAAGCCTGCACCACGACGGAGGGACCGCTTCTGATCCTGGCCGGAGCGGGATCCGGGAAAACCCGGGCGATTACCCATCGCATTGCCTATATGATCGGCGAGCGGGGCATCGCACCCTGGTCGATCCTGGCAATTACCTTCACCAATAAGGCAGCGCAGGAAATGAAGGAGAGAGTGCGGCAGCTGGTGGGCGATACTGCGGAGACGATGTGGATCTCCACGTTCCACTCTGCCTGTGTCAGGATTTTGCGTCGGCACATTGAAGAACTGGGTTATAAAAAAGACTTCACGGTGTATGATACCTACGACCAGAAAGCCCTGATCCGGCAGTGCATGGCGCAGCTGTCCATCAACACGAAGGAATTCTCGGAGAAGGACTTTCTATCAGCGATCTCCTCGGCTAAGGACTCCCTGATTAATGAAACACGCTACTTTGAACTGAATCACTCCAATTTCCGCAAGGGAAAGATTGCTCAGGTTTATCAGCTGTACCAGCAGAGCCTGCGCAAAAACATGGCGGTGGATTTTGATGACATCATCATGCTCACGGTTCGGCTGTTCCGGGAACATCCCGATGTGCTGGCTTTTTATCAGAACAAGTTCCGCTACATCATGGTGGATGAGTATCAGGATACCAATAAGGCGCAGTATGAACTGATCTACCTTCTGGCCAAGGAACATCGTAACATCTGCGTGGTGGGGGATGATGACCAGAGTATCTATCAGTTTCGCGGAGCGGACCTGCGCAATATTCTGGAATTCGAATCGGATTATCCCGATGCGACGGTCATTAAGCTGGAAGAGAACTACCGGTCCACCGGAACCATTCTGGATGCGGCCAACGAAGTGATCAAGAATAATTTCTCGCGCAAGGAAAAGACCATGCGAACCCGAAATGAGCGGGGAGAAAAGATCAAGGTATATCGGGCGTTTTCCGATTCCGATGAAGGTGCCTTTATTTCAAAGGAAGTCGAACGGCTGGTGCGGGACGGACGGAATTACCATGAACTCGCGATTCTGTATCGGACCAACGCTCAGTCGCGTATCTTTGAAGAAAGCTTTATGCGCCATTCGATTCCCTATCGGATCATCGGGGGACTGAAGTTCTATGATCGCAAAGAGATCAAGGACATAATGGGCTACCTTCGGCTGATCAACAATCCCTTCGATGAAGTCTCCCTGCGGCGAATTATCAATGTGCCCAAGCGGGCCATCGGTGATACCACGCTGCAGAAGCTCATGGACTGCGCCACTGAGCACGGAGAAAATGTCTTCGATGTTCTCATGGATCTGGAGGAGCATGGTATTTTATCCGGTCGAGCGCTGCAAAGCGTCATCGGCTTCCGCAACCTGATCACCGAACTGATGGCCATCAGCGTGGATCTGTCGGTGCAGGAACTGATAGAACTATTACTGGAACGGACCGGATACCTGAAGGAATATGAACAGAGCAAGAATCCGGAGGCCGCTTCCCGGGTGGAGAACATTGAAGAACTGATTAATGCGGCGGCAGAGTACGATTTTCAACCGGAAGCATCGCTCCCCGGTTTTCTGGAGAGCGTTGCCCTGATCTCGGATATTGATAAATATGATGATTCGGCAGATGCAGTGGTCATGATGACCGTTCATTCAGCCAAGGGGCTGGAATTTCCGGTCGTGTTCATGGTGGGGATGGAAAATGGACTGTTCCCGGGACAGGTTTCTTTTGACAATCCTTCCGAAATGGAAGAATCCCGTCGTCTGGCCTACGTGGGGATTACCCGGGCCAAAGAACTGCTCTACATGACCCATGCGGAAATGCGCATGGTGTATGGCCGCTCCATGATGTATCCTCCCTCGGAATTCCTCATGGATATTCCGGAAGAACTGAAGGAACTGCTCAACCCCGAACAGCCCCGCGCCAGTCTGGCTGCCAGGGCACAGCGGAGCATGCCGGCTACGGCACACGGCATCCGAAGCGCGATGCCAGGGCGGGTACGACCGACGAATGACACCATGGAAGACCTGCTGACCGAGGAAACGGCCACGCCGGGAGCAAAGGTCGTCCATCCCAAGTTTGGCAACGGCATGATTGTTGGCATGTCGCGGGAAGCAAATGATATCAAGCTGCAGATCCTGTTCGACACCTACGGCCTGAAATCCTTGCTGCTCTCTCTGGCACCCCTGAAGCTGCGTCAGGAATAAATCCCGACTCTGTCGTGACTGGAGTGTTCAGTTGTCTGCAGAATCATCCTGGCTAGCCACGGCGAAGCAGAACCCAATAGCGATAAAACAGCCTGGACGTGGTCACTCAAAAGAAGTGACGCCCGTCCAGGCTGATTTGTTTTCGCCGATTCCCGCATTTTTCGCATTTCAGATGATCAGGCTTCTGACTTAAATTCACCCTGCTGAAAAGCTTGAATTTCAGCAGAGATTGCCTCACAGATAAAGCGAAGGGTTCTTGAATGATTACTTCTGCACAGGGGGGATGAGCCAGTAACCGGAAGCATCCCGGGCCATAATCCGCTCACCGATGAGATCCCGGCGCAGGGTACAGAAATCATCATGGAAATCGGCAATGATCAGATTGACTTCCCGTTCGGGGTAAATTCGCCCCATTTCAAAGGCTTTGGCGATCTCCTCCAGGATGATCCGTTCCTTCTTTTTCTGAGTAGGAATGGACTTGAGTCTGCCGTATTCAAAGAATGCATCCAGCACTTTCTGACGGTACTGATTGTCCCGTTTCTTCTGAAGGGCCGACTCATCGGACTCTTCCTGGATGATATCCAGAATTTTTGTGTTGAAGATCTCCGGGTGCAGGGAATACATGGTATAGTACTGAGTTTTTGAAGAAGTGACGGCGCCGACTTCCAACAATTTTTTCAGGTGGAAGGAAATGGTGGGAGCGCTCAGGTTCAGGCGCTCTGCCAGACGTTCCACGTACATGTCCTCAACCACTAAGGACTTCAGAATCTGCAGTCTGGATTTATCCGCCAGGCATTTGAATAGTTTGATGGCTTCTGGTTCTGTCATTTGGATTCCTTCCAATCCTGCTGCCAGACGGCGCGAATTTCACCCAGCTGGCTCAGCTTGATTTGTTCAATGAGGCTCTGCTCGGGATCTCCGTGATCACGCGCCAGGTTCAACGCATTGGTCCAGGTAAGCTGGAGCTGGTCGAGCCGCTCCTTCAAAAAGTGTTGATATTGTTCCGGAGTCTGCTCGAATTGACGGCTTCCGGCGGCATCCACTGCCCGCCAGATCTCACAGACATTAATTCGGATTTGCTCAAAATTGCTTTCATCTTTCCGGCCTTCCAGACGGAGCTGTTGTTTTGCCTTCTGACAGGCAGAGATGGTTTCCTGCAGAAAGGAAATCATCTCGGGTGAAGTTGTTTCACTCATGATGCGGAGTCCTCCCATAAATTCGTTCTGATCTGATTATACAACTATGAGAATGAAAATACAATATTGATTAGATATGTATAAAAACAAATACCAGCTAAAAGAAGAAGTCCAGAGGATATCGACAGGACCAGGTCAATGGGATCGATTGATGCTGACCTGTTTCCGCAGAGTGCAGTCGCCTGAGCTTCTTCGAAATGGCTTCGCTTCTCTTGAACTTGAGCTTCTTCGAAATGGCTTCGCTTCTCTTGAACTTGAGCTTCTTCGAAATGGTTTCGCTTCTCTTGATCTTGAGCTTCTTCGAAGTAGTTTCTCAGCTTATTCCCTTGAGTTTATTCATCTTATTGGGATTTAAAGCAGGGGCAGAGGGATCATGTTATAATAAAAAGTGAGAATTTATGTCTTGATGAGGATTTTTGCTCATCTGGAGGTTTCAACTGTGGAAGATAAAATTACGAGAATCCGCCAGCTGGCGGAACTGCTCAATCAATATGCCAAAGAATACTATATGCTGGATGCACCGTCGGTTCCTGATCAGGAGTATGACCGGCTTTATGATGAACTGATCGCCCTTGAGGCGGAAACCGGCCATGTGCTTGACTGGTCTCCGACGCAGCGGGTCGGAGATGAGCTGCTGCCTGGGTTTCAGAAATACACCCATCGGGCACCGCTCTGGTCGCTGGAAAAGGCCCAGAATCCGGAAGAACTGACAAGCTGGCTGGAACGTAATCAGCGGTTTGTACAGGAGTATAATGCCGCCCATTCGGATCAGCTGCCTCAGCCGACCTATATTCTGACTCGGAAATTTGATGGGTTATCCGTGAATCTGACCTATGACGGCGAAGGGATTCTCCGGGTAGGAGCTACCCGCGGCAACGGAACAACCGGGGAGGATGTCACACAGCAAATTCGGACGATCCGCTCCATCCCCTGGAAAATTGACAATGACTTTCTGTTTGAAATTCACGGGGAAGCCCTAATGACGAAAAAAGCCTTCGATGCTTACAATGCCAGTGCTGCCGTCAAGCTGAAAAATACCCGAAACGGGGCGGCCGGGGCATTGCGCAATCTCAATCCCGCGGAGACCCGGCGTCGCCACCTGACCGTGTACTTCTACGACATCGGCTACATGGAAGGGGAACCGTTCAAATCCTACCGCGACATGATTGATTTCATGGAGGCCAGAGGCTTTCCGACCGATGGCTACTTCAAATCAGCGTCCACCTGGGAAGAAATTTCGGCCATCATCGAAGAAAACATACAGATCCGGGCTGAACTGGACTTCGACATCGACGGCATCGTCATCGCCCTGGATGATATCGCGACCAGAGAACAGATGGGTTATACGGTGAAATCACCGCGCTGGGCCATCGCCTATAAATTTGAGGCGGAGGAAACCACCACCCGGCTTCTGGAGGTTGAGTGGAATGTCGGCCGTTCGGGCCGCGTAGCGCCGACGGCTATTCTGGAGCCGGTGGAACTGGCGGGTGTTACGGTACGCCGGGCAACGCTCAACAACATGGATGACATCCGGCGCAAGCGCGTCGCCATCGGCGCGGATGTCTACATCCGCCGCAGCAATGACGTCATTCCTGAAATTATGGGCTCTGTAGTCAATGACAATCTCACCACACCGATTGAGGCACCGGAGCGGTGCCCGTCATGCAACACACCACTGACGCTGATCGGAGCACATTATTTCTGTGAGAATACCCTGTCCTGCAAACCGCAGCTGGTAAAAACCATGGTTCATTTCACCTCGCGCGATGCCATGAACATCGAGGGGATCTCGGAAAAAACTGCAGAGCAGTTCTTCGACCAGCTCAATCTCACCAAGGTGTCGGAGTTTTACCGTTTGACCTATGAAGATCTGATCGCTCTGCCCAAGACGAAGGATACCAGAGCGAGGAAGCTGCTGGCAGCCATTGAGGCCAGCAAACAGCCAAAACTCGAGAATTTCCTGTATGCTCTGGGGATACAGAACGTCGGTCTGAAAACGTCGCGGGATCTGGCCAAACAGTTTAAAACCCTGGAGAAAATCCGGCGTTTGACGTACGAGGAGCTGATCACCGTACCGGATGTGGGAGAGATTGTGGCGCACAACCTTCTTGATTTCTTTGCGGCGCCGGAGGTTCAATCGGAGATCGACGCCCTGCTGGCGCTGGGTGTGGCTCCCCGGGAAGTCCGGGAGACCACCGTTCGGGAAAATCCTTTTCAGGGTAAAACCGTTGTGGTGACTGGCACCCTGGAAGGATACAGCCGAAAGGGAATCGAGGAAAAGCTGTTGGAGCTGGGGGCGGTTCCTCAGGGGTCGGTCAGCAAAAAAACAGACTTTGTCCTTTATGGCAAAGAGGCCGGTTCCAAGCTGGATAAGGCCAGAACCCTTGGGGTTGCGGCGATAACTGAAGCTGAATTCGAGGAGATGATTCAATGACCGATCGCAGATTGATTAAGCGGCGGGTTAAGGTGGGCTTTGCTGTTCGCATGATTTCATGGGCAATGGTGCTCATTGCGATCTTCACGGTGATCATGACATTCCTGTCCACGTTCTACATATGGGTTACGGATCTGTTCATGACAGCCAAGACCCTGATCGCGGTGCTGCTGGCTACCTTCAGCATTTGGAGCCTGCGCAATTTCCTGGATGCCAGAGTTTATCCGGTGTACAAGATCCATGGGATCCTTTTTCTCATCCTGGCTTTGATTGCGGCTTACCTTTTAACAACGCCGGTGTTCTAGCTTCCCTGGTTCGATCCGGAAATAACCTGGGTCAAAGACCGGATAGTGTCTGAAGGCACGTGAATATCATGCATCGCACAACAGATCCTGCAATGGGCTGGATTTTTGAAGAATCGTAATGAAATTACTTACGAAGAAATTTTAAATTTAAATCTGAAGAACGGACCGGGCCAGACCCCGACAGTCCGATGGAAAAGGAGTTTCAATATGGCAAAAGAAGCATCATTTGACGTAGTATCACAGGTGGATCTGCAGGAAGTCGACAACGCCCTGAATCAGACAGAACGGGAAATCACAACCCGGTTTGACTTCAAGGGATCCAATACCACCATCGAGCGCAAGGATCAGGTGATCCACATCGATACGACGGACGACATGAAACTGCGCAACGTCATCGATATGTTCGAGGGCAAACTGGTCAAGCGGGGCATCAACATCAAATCCCTGAAATACGGCAAGATCGTTCCTTCCCTGGGCGGTCGGGTCAAACAGGATATTGACCTGCAGATTGGTCTGGACAAGGAACAGACCAAGAAAATTACCAGCACCATCAAGGATCTGAAGCTGAAGGTTCAGGCGACGATCCAGGGCGACAGCGTTCGGGTCACGGGAAAGAACAAGGATGACCTGCAGGCAGCTATCGCGGCCTTGAAAGCACAGGATTTTGACTTCGCCGTCCAGTTCACCAACTACCGTTAATTTTTATAAATAGGAGCATGCAATGTCGGTAACAATCAAAGACGTAGAACATATTGCTGATCTGGCTCGTCTTTCGTTCGGAGAGAATGAAAAGGACGGTCTGATCAAGGATTTGAACAACATACTCAAGTATGTGGAAGAACTGCAGTCCCTGCCGCTGGAAGGCGTCGGGCTGACGCTGAACCCGGTCTATATCGAAAACCGGTTCAGGACAGATGAAGTGACCGGTGAAATCGGCGCGGACAAGGCGTTATTGAACGCGCCGGAACGGGTGGAAGACTATCTTCTGGTCCCGTCGGTCATTGAGGTGGAAGATGGCGAATATTAAACATACCTTGCTGGAGCTGAAGGCAAAGCTTGATGCCGGTGATCTTACATCCGAAGGCCTGGTTCGGGAATACCTCGACCAGATTGACCGTCTGAATCCCACGATCCACGCCTTTCTCTACGTTGCCCGGGAAGAAGCGCTGGCACAGGCCAGAATTCTGGATCAGGAACGGGCGGCGGGAACCCTGCGGGGACCGCTGCACGGACTGCCCATTGCCCTGAAGGACAATATGAGCGTGGAGGGCATGCAGAATACCTGCGCCAGCAAATTCCTGGAGGGTTACGTGGCTCCTTATGACGCCACCATCGTGAAAAAGCTCAAGGAGGCCGGAGCGGTCATTTTGGGCAAATTGAACATGGACGAATTCGCCATGGGATCCTCCACGGAGTATTCAGCATATGGCGATACCAAAAATCCATGGAGCCTGGACCGGATTCCCGGCGGGTCCTCCGGCGGCTCGGCGGCAGCCCTTTCGGCCATGATGGCACCGGTAACTCTGGGCACCGATACCGGCGGCTCAGTTCGTCAGCCGGCCGCTTTCAATAACCTGGTCGGACTCAAACCAACCTATGGGCGGATTTCACGTTACGGCATCACGGCGTTCGGCAGCACGCTGGATCAGGTGGGCGTATTCGCCCGTGATGTCAGAGACTGTGCCTTGATGGCGGGCGTTCTGTCCGGCGTGGATCCAATGGATTCCACCACAGCCGATGAGCCCGTACCGGATTACCTGGCGGGGCTGACGGCTGATCTGAGCGGGATCCGCCTGGCGCTGCCCAAGAGCTTTCTGGATGGGCTGAAAGAACCGATGAAGGGTCTTCTGCTGCATACCGTTGAAGAATATCGCGCCCTGGGTGCCACCGTGGATGAAATCGACCTGACCTTTGCCCACAATGCACTGGCAGTCTACTATATCGTGGCATCCGCTGAAGCCTCCAGTAATCTGGCCCGGTTCGACGGGATCCGCTACGGCCGTCGGGCTGAAAATCCCGTCAGTGCCAGGGATCTCTATACCAGATCACGGTCGGAAGGCTTTGGTGAGGAAGTCAAGCGCCGGATCATGCTGGGCACCTATGTGCTGTCCGCAGGGTTCTATGATGCGTACTACAACACCGCACTCAAGGTCAGAACCCTGATCAAGGAAGAACTGCGCCGGGTCTTCACTCAGTATGACGCCATCATCGGCCCCACAACGCCGACGGGGCCCAGACGTCTGGGCGAACGCTCCGACAACATTATTGATGAGTACCTCAACGATCTGTACACCGTACCGGCCAACATCGCCGGAGTTCCGGCCATTGCTTTCCCGATGGGATTCGCCGAGGCAATTCCGATGTCGTGTCAGCTGATCGGGGATTATTTCAGTGAGCCCAAATTATTCCAGATCGCATATGCATACGAGAAAGCCCATGATCATATCACCAGATATCCGGAGGTGGCGACAATATGAATTACACAACAGTAATCGGACTGGAATGTCATGTGGAACTCTCCACGAAAACCAAGGCCTACTGCAGTTGTTCCACCCAGTTCGGCGGGAAACCGAATTCCCATGTGTGTCCCGTCTGTCTGGGCCTGCCCGGCGCACTGCCGGTCATTAATCAGGAGGTCGTCAATTCGGCGATCAAAGCCGGCCTGGCAATGAACTGCCAGATTAACCGGGTGCAGCATTATGACCGGAAGAACTATTTCTATCCCGATACGCCGAAAAACTACCAGATTACGCAGCAGGCTACGCCGATCTGTTCCGATGGCTGGATCGAGATCGAACTGGCTTCCGGCGAGAAGAAGAAAATCGGCATCGAGCGGATCCATATGGAAGAAGACGCGGGCAAGCAGCTCCATACCAAGGCAGGAACCCTGGTTGATTTCAACCGCAGCGGCGTCCCGCTGATTGAGATCGTCTCGAAACCGGATCTGCGCTCCAAGGAGGAAGCCACCCTCTATATGACCAAGCTGCGCTCCATCCTGGAGGCGTTGGAAGTGTCCGATGTCCGGATGGAAGAGGGATCTCTGCGCGTTGACCTGAATGTTTCCGTTATGCCGGAGGGGGCAACGGAGTTCGGTGTCCGGGCTGAAATCAAAAACCTGAATTCCTTTAAATCCATGGAAAAAGCGGTGGAGTTTGAAACAGCCCGGCAGATCAGAGCCCTGGAAGAGGGGATTGAACGCTCCGAGGAAACCCGCCGCTGGGATGAGACGAAAAACGAAACCATCCTGATGCGCAGCAAGGAAATGGCCAATGATTACCGCTACTTCCCCGAAGGGGACCTGGTTACGCTGCGAATCACCGATGAGTGGATTGAGGCCGTCCGCCAGACCATCCCGGAATTGCCCCACGAAAAGGCGGAACGGTTCGTTGCTTCCTACGGTGTAACAAAATATGACGCCTCCGTGCTGACCCTGTCCGATGAACTGGCTTGCTTCTTTGATGAAACCGCAGCGATATCGGGTGATGGCAAGGCAGCAGCCAACTGGCTGATGGGGGATATTTCCCGCCTGATGAACGAAGAAGCCATCACGGCCGGCAAACTGAAATTTGCTCCGCAGGATCTGCATGAGCTGACTGTTCTGATCCGGGAAGGCAAGATCTCCAACGCCGCCGGCAAGAAGGTGGTAGAGGAAATGTTCCGGACCGGAGAAAAGCCCGGCGAACTGGTTGAACGACTGGGTCTGGCTCAGGTATCCGATGAAGGGAAAATTCTGGACGTCATCCGCCAGGTGCTGGATGATAACCCGCGAGTGATGGAGGATTACCGGGCTGGCAAGACTAAGATCATTGGATTTGCCGTGGGTCTGGTCATGAAGGCTTCCAAGGGATCCGCCAATCCGAAAGTAGTGAATGAACTCGTGGCGCAGGAAATCAGCCGTCGCGCCGAAGAATAGAAGAATATATGAACGCCCCTGAGCTGTCGAGTTGATCTCGACGGTTCCAAAAGGGGCGTTCTCCTTTGCGTTGTCCAGTATATGTCTTTAGTGAGCGGTCTTTTGGAAAATATCAGCAGGGATCAGCCAATTGGAATTTGACAAGGCAGCGGGCGAGGGACTATTCAAGGAACAATGCAAGGAACAATGCAAGGAACTATGCAAGGAGCTATGCAAGGATCAGTATAAGGACCAGTACAAGGATCAGAACAAGGATCAGAACAAGGATCAATGACTGGGGTCAAGGGTATTTCACTCGGAAAAAGTGATAGAATAGTACACAGAAAATAAGATAAGGAACTTGTGAATATGGAAACGGGAAAATTAACGGCGGACCATCTGACGAATCTTCTCCAGCGCTACCAGGGGGCAAAGCGGCCAGAGGTCATTCTGGCTGGAAAGCTGGGGGAAGACTGCAGCTACATCGAAATGGGCGACCAGACCCTGGTTTTGTCCACGGACCCGGTGACTGCTGCCAAGTCAGACCTTGGAACCATCGCCTTCAACATCAACATGAATGATATTGCTACTTCCGGCGCGGAGGGGATTGGCCTGCTGGTCACCATTCTGGTTCCCCCGGAAACGGAATACTCAGTGCTGGAAACCATCATGGCCGAACTGGATGAGGCCTGCGTTCATCATCATCTTCAGATTCTGGGCGGACATACGGAAGTGACGGACAGCGTGACTCGACCCATTGTATCAGTGACGGCTGTGGGGCGGGTGCCCAAAGGTGAGGAGATTTACTCTGCGGGACTGCGTCCCGGGGATACTCTGGTAGTTTCAAAATTCCTTGGGATTGAAGGAACATTGATCTTAGCGGACCTGGAAGAAACGCTGGCCGCAGAGGTGCTGACGGAAGATGAACGGAGGGAAGTAGATGCCTTCCGAGGTATGCTGTCGGTCATTCCAGAAGGCCAGGTCGGGAAAGAATTGAGAGTCCACTCCATGCATGATGTCACGGAAGGGGGCATATTGGGTGCGGTCTATGAAGTCGTGACTGCCAGCGGTCGAGGCTGCCTGATCAATCGGGACGATCTGCCGTTTCACCCGGCAACCCTGAAGCTTACCAAAGCTCTTGGATTGGATGAAACCAGGCTGATCAGCTCCGGAGCCATGCTCTTTGGGACGGATGACCCCGAAACTCTGGTGGAAGAACTGGCTTCGCGGGGGATTGATTCGGCGATCATTGGCCATGTTACCCGGGAGCAGGAACTCATACTGCTGGATGAAGATACACTTGAATCCATTGAACCGGTTGCAAAAGATGAAATATATCGAGTGTTTGAGAGGTAACTATGAGACAGGATCTAAGAGAAAATCATGAACTTCGGCCGATCACGTTCGAAGATAACTTTATAGAGAATCCGCTGGCTTCGGTGCTGGTCAGCCACGGAAAGACCCGAGTGCTTTGCACCGTTTCCTTTGAGCCCAAAGTCCCTCCCTTTTTATATGGCACCGGTCGAGGCTGGCTGACGGCGGAATACAGCATGCTGCCCGGATCGACCCTGACCCGCAAGCAGCGCGATATCGCCCGACTGAAGCTGGATGGTCGTTCCAGTGAGATCCAGCGTCTGATTGGCCGTTCCCTGCGCTCGGTGATGGATTTTAACCGGCTGGGGGAAAATTCCCTGATCATTGACTGTGATGTGATCCAGGCTGACGGCGGCACCCGCTGCGCTGCCATCAACGGCGGTTACCGGGCTCTGAAACAGGCCTGTGACCGTCTGGTAGTCCGCGGAATCCTGGCAGAGAATCCTCTGGCAGGTCAGGTCGGAGCACTCAGTGTAGGGATGGTGAGCGGCCAGGCAATGGCTGATCTCTGCTATCTGGAAGATTCAAAAGCTGATGTGGATATGAATGTGATCATGAACGGCAACGGGGAATTCATTGAAATTCAGGGCACCGGAGAAGGCAGAACATTTACCCGGGCGGAAATGGATATAATGCTCGCCCTGGCGGAAAGCGGCATTCGGGAAATCCTGACAAGACAGGAGGCGGAGTAGGCAGTGAAAATTATTGTAGCGTCAAACAATCAGCATAAAATCAAAGAAATCCGGGAGATGATGAATGAGTTCGGCTTTGAAGTTCACTCCCTCAAAGACGAAGGGATCAAGCTGGAACCGGAAGAGACCGGAGCAACCTTTATGGAAAACGCAGCCATCAAAGCCAGGGCTGTTTACGAGTACATTAAAACTGCGGAGAAGAAAGATCCGGCAAAAAAAGATAAGAAAAGCTACCGCGACATCCTGGTGCTGGCAGATGATTCAGGCCTGGCGGTGGATTACCTGGGGGGAGCGCCCGGTGTTTACTCCGCCCGCTATGCCGGCAAGCAGGCGGATGACGCGGCCAATAACGCCAAGCTTCTGGCAGATCTCAAAGGGGTCCCCATGGAAAAGCGGACGGCCCGCTTTGTCTGCGCCATGGTTCTGGTGGGACATAAAAAGGAGATCCGGGTCCAGGGAGAAACCCAAGGCTACGTCATTGAGGAACAGAAAGGTTTCCAGGGGTTTGGGTATGATCCGCTGTTTTTCTCCAGTGATCTGACCAAGACCTTTGCCGAAGCCACCGCCCTGGAAAAGAACAGTGTATCTCACCGCGGCCGAGCTTTGCAGGAACTGAAAAAGGAGCTGAAGAAGCTTTGATGATCGGAGTGCTGTCCGACACCCACCGCAACCGACGGGCTGTGGAGAAGGCATTCCGGCTTTTTCAGCACTTCCAGGTGACTACGGTGTTCTGTCTGGGGGATCTGTGTTCGGATGTCGCTGACTTTGACATTGAGTACGATATGGCGGTATATTGCGTTGCCGGCAATATGGATTATTCCTCACCTTATCCGGCCCAGGCCGTTCACGAGGTGGATGGAATCCGCTTTCTGCTGACGCATGGCCACACGCTGGATGTCCGCTATACTCATCAGAACCTTCTGGAAGAAGCGAAAGCCAGTCAGTGTCAGGCGGCTCTCTATGGCCATACGCATGTCCCGTTTAATTCAATGGAAAATGGCATCCTGGTTCTGAATCCTGGTTCAGCGTCAGAGCCAAGGGGGCACTCCCGCCCAGCAGCGGCCATGATTGAGACTCGACGCGGCGAGCTTACCGCTCAGGTCTACTGGCTCGACGATCCGCTTCCCCCCAATAATGTCTGACCGAGCGGAAGGAATTGGATGACCGATCAAACAGGTAAGAACGGGGATGCGCGCATCCACAGCATCCGGCCGCTGTGTGCAGCCGCTGCGGGAAACCGCCGCGGCTGCCGCTCCTGACAGCTGCTTTTCCCATTAAAAACGGACAGTCCCTCCTGGAGGGGCTGTCCGTTTTTGTGAGAAAAATTAGTGAAAGGGGGGATTGCCGGACCGTGAAGCACAGTATTTATCAGGTATAATGCAGGGGGATCGGTGAATGGGGAAGGGCATCAAGTCAGAGTTCGCGTTTGTCCGGGGAACAGATAACGGAACGCTGGATCCAGGCGCCCCTGCGCAAACTGGAGGGCGAGTTTTGCACCGATGGCTGAATAGACGGTTCCGTTGCCCCCAATCCCGTGCAGCAGAAACACCTCCGGGTGATGAGGGTGCGGTCCCAGGTAGGGTAGACCATCGCCGCTCTCCGAAAAGATGGCTTCGTAGGTGAATTCTGGAATCAGACCAGACGGTTCGATCAACCGCTGCTGGACCTGATGGAGAAGCTCCTGACCGATTCTGGCGGCTTTTCCCGCACTCAGGCGGGTATTCTCCTCGTCGGCGCCCCCGACGATCAGGCGGCCGTCCATGGCGCTTCGGAAGTAAAGATAGGGGCGGGCGGATTCCCAGAACATACAGTCAGAAGGGATGAGCCGGGATTTGGCCAAAGGCTGTGTGATGCAGGCAAAGGTACTGATGAGCTTCATCTGCGGCAGATGGCTCCTGACAAAGGGCAGGGGGGCATAGCCGGTTGCCAGGAGGAGGCGGTCAAACTGGCAGGTGATTTCGCCATGTACCAGGATCTTGCGGTTCAGGTCAATGTCACTTTCTCTGACCTGAATGCCTTCATGGATCACCAGTCCGTAACGCTCCATGGCGGTCTCGGCCATGAAGCGGGTGAACTGATAGGGATTAAGCTCCAGATCCCGCCTTGTCATGAGCGCCCCTGTCGCCCGGAGACGATGCCGGTCTGCCAGTTCACGCTCGTCAATGAGCCGGGTGGGAAGGCCGATGGCCTGATGAGCCAGGGCTTCCTCACCTAATCTGCTGAGTTCTGACGCATCAGCTGCCAGATAAATACTGTTATTACGGCGGAGCTGGGGGTTTTGAGGCAGTTCGACTGCTATTTCTTCCAGCAGATCCAGGGCCTCGAACGAAGCCCTGTAAAAGTGCCGGGCTGTTTTCAGATCGAACCGCTCTGCCAGATCGATCAGCAGATCATCGCTCATGTACTGAATCAGTCCGGTATTCAGAGAGGTCGAACCGTTCCCGATGCGCCCCTGTTCGAACAAGGTCACCTTCAATCCTGACCGGGCCAGGACATAGGCGCTGAGCATGCCGCTGATTCCGCCTCCAATGATTGCGACATCACAGGTCGAATTGGTACGGGACAAGGACATGGAGTTGGTTTGCCATGTGGTCGGCCAGTAACGATTACCTTTGTAAAGTTCCATAATTGCCTCCTTGGTGTGGTTTGTCTGGTCAGACAGGGTGGAGTAGGGCGGCGGCCTGGGACATCCGGATTATCTGCGCCCTCCAGGTGAACCAAAGGTGTTTGTCTTCTGGTCCCGGCTCCGCAGGATTGTGCGGCACCCATTTATTTGAGTGTTACCAATGGATTCTTTGGTTCCGACAGACTGATTTGCCGCAACCGGGTGTTCAAAAGTAGACACCGGCGAACTCATGATTCGGCACGGCTTCTCGCTGGCTGGAAAAAAGTCCTCGCAAATTTTTGAAAACCCCATTGTCAAACCACTCTTCTTCCCTTATACTAACAAAGCAGTCACTTTTTCTCCACTCGAGAATGAGCGCTGGTAAGGATTGATGAAATCATCAAGTAAAAAAAACTTGAAAAAAATCAAAGATTCTTATTGACGGGGACAGGGCAGTGTAGTAGAATATATCTTGTCGTCAAGATACAACCCACAAAAGCGGGGCAGGCGAAAGCTTCTTCGGTAAGACTGGAAGACAGACGAAAGCGATTCTGGGGTATAGCCAAGCGGTAAGGCACCAGACTTTGACTCTGGCATTTCGTTGGTTCGAATCCAGCTATCCCAGCCAAATTTTCCTTTGAAATTACTGGAGTGTGTTGTATAATAGCCTTATCACTGGTTCAGGCAGGTGTGGCGGAATTGGCAGACGCACTAGACTTAGGATCTAGCGCTTGACGGCGTGGGGGTTCGACTCCCTTCACCTGCACCAATGAAAAGAAAAAAATGGAATATGAGTATGCGGGAGTGGCTCAGTGGTAGAGCGTCACCTTGCCAAGGTGAACGTCGCGAGTTCGAATCTCGTCTTCCGCTCCGCGGGTGTAGTTCAATGGTAGAATCCCAGCCTTCCAAGCTGGTCGTGAGGGTTCGATTCCCTTCACCCGCTCCATTTTTTTTTAGCGTCACTAGCTCAGCCGGATAGAGCATCGCCCTTCTAAGGCGAGGGCCAGGAGTTCGAATCTCTTGTGACGCACCATCATGGTGGACGTAGTTCAGTTGGTAGAGCGCCAGATTGTGGTTCTGGTTGTCGTGGGTTCGAGTCCCATCGTCCACCCCATTTAATAATCAGGGAGAATTTCTCCACTTCAAAACAAGTTCCTTGCCGTATCTGACGGAAGACACTGCCATTCAGAAATGGATGGATCGATCCGTACATTTCGGAAGAATACTTATTGGGGTATGGCCAAGCGGTAAGGCTCTAGACTCTGACTCTAGCACTCGTTGGTTCGAATCCAGCTACCCCAGCCAATCTGATCCACTAGCTCAGTCGGTAGAGCACATGACTTTTAATCATGGTGTCCGGGGTTCGATTCCCCGGTGGATCACCATTTTCTTCTGGAAAGTTCGGGATTCGTTGCGGGGTGTAGCGCAGATGGGAGCGCGCGTGCTTTGGGAGCATGAGGTCGCAGGTTCAATCCCTGTCACCCCGACCAAATCACCGGTTCCGAGGTATCGGAGCTTTTTTTTTCAAAAGTCTTCCACCCAATGAAGCTGCGGTAAGTAATTTCACTAACAGGCACCATTAGTCCAGTGGATAGGACAAAGGTCTCCGAAGCCTTAGGCACTGGTTCGACTCCAGTATGGTGCACCAAATAAGCGGATCCCGTTCCGATGGAACGGGATCCTTTCCATTTTTTGACTTGATGATTCAATACCTGGATTCCCGGCGAATTATAACGGGGAATGCTGGAAATCGTTGATATCACTGGATTAGCAGCATAATTTCTCTTGATTTTGCCTCATAAACACGTTATAATTATAACGTGAGGTGGCGCATGAATATCATCGATGTCAAAAACAAGAAAAACGGAGTTATCTACGTCTACGAATCCATCGACTACTGGGACAAAGAGAAGAAACAGTCTCGAAGTAAGCGTGTTTGTATTGGCAAACGTGATGAACAGGGCAATCTGATCCCTTCCAAACGACTCACTCAACCTCCGGTCTCCACTGTGATTAAACCAGGGCCGACTCCATCTACTTCCACTCGGCATGGTTATTTTGGCGCTACGTATCTGTTTGATGCGATCGGGGAGCAGCTGGGCATCACACAAGACTTGAAGGTATGCTTTCCGCAGATTTATAAGAAGATCCTTTCCGTGGCCTACTATTTGATTTTGGAGGACCGCAACTCCCTTCTTCGTTTCCCGAAATGGGATAGGACCCATTTTCATCCACATGGGGCCTGCATCTCTTCCCAACGAAGCAGTGATCTGTTCTCGATGATTACGGAAGAAGCAAAAGAACGTTTCTTTCGCTTGCAGGGCAAGCGCCGGATGGAAAATGAATATTGGGCCTATGATACCACCAGCATTTCGTCCTATTCAGAGTCTCTCAAACAAGTCAAATATGGGATGAACAAGGATCATGATCCGCTTCCCCAGATTAACCTGGCGCTGCTCTTTGGAGAAGACTCAGGCTTGCCGTTCTACTACAGAAAGCTGGCCGGCAACATCAGCGATATCTCGACCCTGAAGAAATTGCTGGCCGACTTAAAGCAACTTGATTTTGGCAAAGTTAAACTGGTCATGGATCGTGGCTTTTACAGTGAAGCCAACATCAATGCCCTTTATCAGAACAACCTGAAATTCCTGATTGCCACCAAAGTATCCCTGAAGTTTGTGCGAAAAGAATTAGACAAAGTCAGAGACAGCATAAAAACAAGGACCAACTACAACTCAATCTATCAGTTATACAGCCATTCCACCGCCATTGAATGGAACTACTCTCAAACAAGACCCCGCAAAGGCGATGTCATCAAGGATACTCGCCGCATGTATCTGCACATCTATTACAGTAGCGAGAAGGCGTTGGAACATGAGAGCCGCTTCAATCTGATGCTGGATCAGTTGGAGGCTGAGCTTACGAGCGGAAATCGAAAACCAGAGAACGAGAAGCAGTACGCCAAATACTTTGAACTGTCAGATACCCCGGTACGTGGAATCAAGATCATTCCCAAACAGGATGCCATCACTCGAGCTGAAAAGGACTATGGCTTTTTCGCGCTGTTAAGTAACGACATCAAGGATCCCATCATAGCCTTGGAGATTTACCGTAACAAAGATCTGGTCGAGAAGGCGTTTGGGAATCTTAAAGAAAGGCTCAATCTGAGGCGAACTGCAGTCTCATCTGAAAGCTCGCTGGACGGAAAGCTGTTTGTCCAATTCATTGCCCTGATTTTTATGTCCCATTTGAAAAAGACGATGGCCGATAAGGGTCTATTCCAAAACTACACCATGCAGGAGCTACTAGACGAACTTGATGTCATAGAAGCATTTGAAAATCCAGGGAAGGCTCTCCAAGTAGGCGAAGTGACCAAGAAGCAGGAAGGCTTGTATACGAACTTGGGAGTAGACCCGCCATCCACGTTATAATTTTTCGGGAATTTAGGTCAATACGGCGAGTAAAAGCCGATCCGAGGAGGTAACTATGATTCGAGTGGCGCTGGTTCAGATGGATTCCACTGATGATATCGAGCAGAATCTGATGAAAGTAATAAAATATGTGAAACAGGCAGCACAGGGAGGTGCGGCGTTGGTTGCCTTTCCGGAGTTCATGAATTTTCTGCCGTTCCGCCGCGGTCACATCTACTATGAGTCGGAACACGGAAGAACGGAACAGCTGCTGATTCGCCTGGCCAGAGAGTATCACCTTGCGATTCATGCCGGATCTGTGCTCATTGACTCCGGTCTGCCCCGTCCCTATAATCAGGCATTTCTGGTGGATCCGGAGGGCGGGATCTCAGGACGATACTCGAAACTCCATCTGTTTCGGGGGATGTCACCCTCGGGGGAAACCTTTCGGGAAGATGAGCTGTATTCACCGGGGAATGAAATCGTGGTAACCAGCATTCTGGGGATTCCGGCAGGAACGGCAATCTGCTACGATTTTCGCTTTCCTGAATTGTTTCGTCTGATGGCTCGGGCCGGGGCCCAAATCATCTTTGTGCCCGGCAATTTTTCAATGCACACCGGCCGGTATTATCTGGAAGCAGCGCTGAAAACCAGGGCCATGGAAAATGGAGTCTTCATTGTGTCCGCCAATCAGACTGGAGTAAAGAAAAAAGCGGAAAGCTTCGGTCATTCCATGATCATTGATCCCAGTGGTCAGGTCGTGGCAGTCAAGGAGACCGGTGAAGGAGTCCTGTTTTATGATCTGGATCCTCAGGTGGTCCCTCGGCAGCAGCGCCTGCTGCCGCTGCTGGATACAGCCCGGGATGAAGTCTATGATGACTTCCGAAGCAGGCTGAAAAAATAGAAAATCAGTATATTTGCACGAATGGTTTGCCATTGCGGGCGGGTGCGCCTATTTGTAAACTGAGGTGATGCTATGCAGAAGAAATCATTGCAGTTCAGAGAGCGGCTGATTGTGGCGAATCATGGATTTGGCAACCATCCCGCGGCAATCGTAATTCATGAAACGGACAATCCAGCCCCTTCGGCAGGGGCGCTGAACCACAGCCTGTATTTCGGAACTCCCGGAGTGAAAGTCAGCTGTCATTATATTGTCGATGACGGGGAGATCATTCGGCTGCTGAGTCATGATAAGGCAGCCTGGCACTGTGGCCGTCCTCTTACCGGTTATGGCAACCACAATACAATCGGGATCGAAATATGTGTCAACGGAGGTTATTTCTCCGCCTGGTACCGGACCGCGCTTTTAACGGCCGCGCTGATGGACGAGCTGGGGATCGAGGTGCTGCTTCGTCACCGCGATGTTTCGGGGAAGTACTGTCCCAGACGCATGCTGGACCAGCCGCAACTATGGGAACGGTTCTGCCGGATTGTGGCTGGTCATAGAAAACACTGGGTACTGAAACAAAATGCCAGCTGGCAGAAACCAAAGCCGGCCAAGGACGAGACTGCGATCGGCATTGTCACAGCGGGGATATTGAATGTCCGAAGCGGCCGGGGGATGGAATTCCCGGTAATCGGCACTCTCTCCCGGGGCGAGCCGGTCCGACTTCTGAATCTGCTCAGGGACTGGTGGTCCATTGACTATGGCGTGAATGTCGGTTTCATCAACAAAAAGTATATCGTTCCGATCGGGCAGTTCTAAACTGCCCTTTTTTGTGTCTCTTTCATGAATATCTGTGAAATTCCATTGGATAACATTCCCTCTACTTTCAATCCACGTATAATAAGAAGAAAGGTAAAATGCCTTGAACCATACGACGGCGTCGTATCCTGGATCCTCCGGAAGGAGGAAGCGGCATTGCCGGAGTCCTGACTGGTGATCCGGCTAGTGCGGATCAGTCCGGAATGGCCGGCAAGTACAAAGAAAGGGAAAAAAGAGTCATGTCCAAAGCAGATGAACAGTATCTTGGAATTGTTCAGCAGGTCCTTGAAAAAGGATATTATGATCAGAATCGAACCGGAGTTGCCACATACAAACTGCCTCATCAGATCATGCAGTTTGACCTGGAGGAAGAATTCCCCATTTTGACAACCAAGTTCGTAGCCTTTAAAACAGCTGTGAAGGAGCTGCTGTGGATCTTTAAGGATCAGAGCAACTCCATTGCCCGACTTCATGAGCAAAATGTCCATATCTGGGATGAATGGACTCTTCCGGATCAAACCATAGGGACCTCCTATGGCTGGATTGTGAATAAATTCAAGTTAGTCGACAAGCTCCTGGATTCTCTCCGGAACAATCCCCAGGATCGCCGCATGATCATGAGCCTGTGGCAGAATGAATATCTGGAAGGCGGTGCACTCTATCCCTGTGCTTTCCTGACCATGTGGGACGTAACCGATGGCCGGCTGAATATGATGCTGGTTCAGCGTTCCGCAGACATGCCGCTGGGAGTGCCCTTCAACATGGCACAGTATGCGGTTCTTGCCTGTATGATGGCTCAGGTCTCCGGCCTGCGGCCGGGTCTGTTCACCCACGTCATCAACAATGCTCATGTTTATGAGAATCAGCTGGAAGGCATGCGGGAACAGCTGTCCCGTGCCGCGCACGCAAAAAAAGCCCCGAAATTATGGCTGAATCCGGAAATCACGAATTTCTACGATTTCAGCGAAGCGGACATTCGTCTGGAGGGGTATGAACACTTAGGTAAAATTGACATGGAGGTTTCAGTTTAATGTTATCAATTATTGTAGCTATTGCGGAAAACAACGTCATTGGGAAGGATGGCAAGCTGATCTGGCATATCCCCAGTGACTTGAAGCATTTCCGCGAGATCACTGATGGCTCCACGATCATCATGGGACGAAAAACCTTTGAGTCACTTCCCGGCGTTCTGCCCAACCGCAGACACGTCGTTCTGACCAGAAACAAGGATTTTCGTGTCGATCATCCGGAAGTTCTCGTGATCCACTCCCTGGAGGAAATTCAGCCGTACATTGATTCGGAAGAGGAAGCCTTCATCATCGGCGGCGGAGAGCTGTTCCGCCTGATGCTGCCTCATGCAACAAGACTTTATCTGACCTGGATCGGCAAGTCCTGGGATGGGGATACTTATTTCCCGGAAATTCCTTCGGACGAATTCATGCTGACCGAGGAATGGGAAGCGGTGGATGAGAAAACGGGGATCCAGCTGAATTTTGCCAACTACGACCGTGTGGAGAGTGACCTGGAGGAAAAAGAGTGGGAAGAAGAACTGGAAAACTCCCGAAACTAATAATTTTCGACCTGGATGGAACACTGCTCGATACAGAGCCCATCTCCATCAAGGCGTGGATACAGGCAGGACAGGAATA
Source organism: Clostridiaceae bacterium HFYG-1003 (assembly GCA_024579835.1). Lineage (NCBI taxonomy): Bacteria > Bacillati > Bacillota > Clostridia > Eubacteriales > Clostridiaceae > Clostridiaceae bacterium HFYG-1003. The sequence goes on along the minus strand of CP102060.1, from coordinate 1,946,001 downwards.
CGGGGTCAGTCTGAAGGAAGAACAGTTTCATCCCTATATCGGGCGAAACGCTCAATCGATTCAGGACTTGTCCAAGGATCTGTTCGGGCCAGGATTTCCCTTTGAAGAAATCTATCAGCGGAAGAAAGCCATCTGCCAGGAACATTATACCCGGGGTATTCCTATGAAGCCCGGCGTGCAGGAGCTGCTGGGGGCATTGCGGGATCTGGAGATTCGAGCCTGTGTTGCCACCTCCTCCGCCAAAGTGCGCTCGGAGGGATTTCTGGAACGCAATGACCTGCTGAGATATTTTGAGTTTTTGATCTCCGGTGAGGAAGTGGTTCATTCAAAGCCCGATCCGGAAATCTTTAACCGCTGCCTGACCCGAGCCGGGGTCAAAGAGACTGAGGCGATGATTGTCGAAGATTCCAGAAATGGCATCATCGGAGCACGGAGAAGCGGTGCCCAAACGGTCCTGATCCCTGACCTAATCCGTCCGGATGAACAGATGAGGGAGCACGCCGATTTGATGTTTGATTCGTTGTTTGAGTTCAGGGATCATATCCTGACTTTGGCAGCGACAATGTGACATAAATAAAAAAAGAAAAGTTGAAGCCGGCAGGTCGGAAGGGACCGCCGAACGGACATTCCTGTCCTGACTTCAACTTTTCTTTTTTTTTATTGAAACCAGATGGCGCTTTCACGTTCGGCGGATTCTACAGAATCCGAGGCGTGAACGGAATTGTTGGGGAGTTCTTCGCCATAGAGTGCGCGAATTGTGCCGGGTTCCGCTTTTCGAGGGTCTGTCGCTCCGTTGATCCGACGGACTGTTTCGATTGCCCTTTCACCCTCAACCACCATGGCAACGATGTCGCCGGACAGGATCGAGTCAATCAGTCCCGGGTAGAAAGGTTTCTCCTCATGTTCGGCATAATGGGCTTTTGCCTGGTCGGGGTGGGGAGTCAGCTTTTCCAGCCGCTGCACCACCAGTCCATGGTTCTCATACATCGCGATGATAGCCCCGATGAGGTTGCGTCGGACCGCATCCGGTTTAATCAATACTAAACTCTTTTCCAAAAGTGAGAGCCTCCTTCATTTCTTTGCAGTAGTCTGTAAATATTCCCGTGACGTGGAGGTCTGACAATCGCTTGGCCAGATCCATGTCATTTATGGTATACACATTAACATAGATATCATTCTCCAGGAGGCTCTGAATGATTTCTTCACTTAATATTAATATGGAAGGGTGGACTCCGCTGGCTCCCAGGCTCTTTACGTAGCGGACCAGGTCGGGTAGGGAGCGATTGACCAGTGGCGCAGCCTTGATATCTTTTTTCAGACGAATCAGCCGACGAATGGAATTGTGATTGAATGTTGAATAAATAATCTCGAAATCATTCTCATATTCCTTTGTTTCAGCCAGGACGATTTCTTCCAGTCCGTTGTATTCTATAATTGAATTCTTCAGTTCGAGGTTCAGGGTTATGTTTCTCCCTGAGAGCCGGATCACTTCAAGAAGTTCCTTCAGAGTGAGGATGCGGCAAGGGCCGTAGGATCCTGGTCTGATCCGGGAAAAATCAAAATTCAGTAGCTCTTTGTAGGTGTAATTTTTAACATAGCCTTTGCCGTCAGAAGTCCGGTCAATCTTCTCATCGTGGATGATGACGGGAACACGATCCCGGGTCAGCTGAACATCACATTCTATTCCATCGCAGCCTGCTTCCAGGGCCTTTTCAAATGCAATCAGGGTATTTTCCGGATAATAGCGGGAGTAACCCCGGTGTGCATAAATTTTCATGGCTTCTCCTTTTATTAGGATTTTATTCATAATAACATATCACCCTACTGAGGCCAATCATTTTCAGGGTGTTGGATCAAATTTTCAATGTCGCCGGATCACTCCGTCTGTTACGGGATACCAGCTCCCTGAAAAGGTCCTAGTCTTCAATCGTGAATGGAATATTCGAGCACATTAAACGAGATGCTGGGGAATCCGGATAATCAAGTCAGATTTTAAGAAATGAAGAACAGACGGGAGTGATTGATCGTATATAATAGATTGGTATGAAATGGAGGAATCTCATGATTAAGGAATTTATACGTTATTATAAACCTCACAAAACATTGTTTTTTATTGATCTGGTCTGTGCTTTCCTGATTTCGGCCAGTGATCTGGTATTTCCCATGGTGACCCGCCGATTCATCAATGAGTTCATTCCGGATCAAAACCTGGCCATGATCGTTCGCTTTGGGGGATTCCTGGCTGTCCTTTATGCGGTTCGCTTTTTACTTGATTACATCGTTGGCTACTGGGGGCATGTCCTGGGTGTTCGGATGGAGTACGACATGCGCAAAGATATGTTCGGTCAGCTGCAGCGAATGTCCTTCTCTTATTATGACGATACCAAGACCGGCCAAATCATGTCCCGGCTGGTCAATGACCTGAACGAAATTTCAGAACTGGCTCATCACGGTCCGGAAGATCTGTTCATTTCGACCATCATGCTTCTGGGATCCTTTATCCTGCTCCTTGGGATCAATGTTCCTCTGACATTGATTGTATTTGCGGTCATTCCTTTTCTGATCTGGTTCACCATGTCATTCAATCGCCGTATGAGGCGCAGTTTCCAGGATTTGAGGGTTTCTCTGGGAGAAATCAACGCCAACCTGGAAGATGCCATCTCAGGGATACGGGTTGTCAAGTCCTTTACCAATGAGGAATTCGAGAAGGAACGATTTGACCAGGGAAACAACCAGTTTAAAATCCTCCGGGGCAAGAGCGTTCGCTATCTGGGAATCTTTGGCGGCGGAATCAATTTTTTCGCCAATCTTCTGAATCTGATGGCTTTGACATTCGGAGGATATTTTGTTTATCAGGGACAGATTACCATTGCGGATCTGGCTGCCTATATTCTGTTTATGGGATTGATGATCAGTCCCGTTCGTCGCCTGGCTCAATTTGCCGAGCTGTTCCAGCGCGGAATGGCCGGTTTCAAACGGTTCTCTGAAGTGATGGCTTTGGAACCGGAAATCAATGACAAACCGGAGGCTTCTGAACTGACCCAGGTCAGGGGTGATGTGGAATTTAAGAATGTCACCTTTAAATACAAGGATAATCAGGAACAGGTTCTGTCCAACATCAATCTCACCGTGAATGCCGGAGAGACGATCGCGCTGGTTGGCCCTTCGGGTGCCGGAAAAACCACCCTGTGTTCTCTAATTCCACGTTTTTACGAGATCGCTTCCGGAGAGATTCTGGTGGATGGGCAAAATATCCAGGATGTTACGCTTCAGTCCTTGCGCTCCAGCATTGGAATTGTACAGCAGGATGTCTTCCTGTTCTCTGGATCAATCTTTGAGAACATTGCTTACGGAAAATTGGGGGCGTCCCGGGAAGAAGTAATTCAGGCAGCCCGACTGGCGAATGCCCATGACTTTATTATGGAAACCCCCAATGGGTACGAGACGAATATCGGCGAGCGCGGAGTCAAACTCTCAGGCGGTCAGAAGCAACGTCTGTCCATTGCACGCATGTTCCTGAAAAATCCGGCGATTCTGATTCTGGATGAAGCGACTTCTTCCCTGGATAATCAGTCGGAGAGAATTATCCAGCAGTCCATCGAAGAACTTGCCAAGGGACGGACAACATTCATTATCGCCCATCGACTGGCTACCATCCGAAACGCCAGACGCATTGTGGTTCTTGTGCCCGGCGGTATCGCGGAAGAAGGAACACATCTTGAATTAATCGCTAAAAACGGAGTCTATGCCGATCTTTACCAGACGCAATTTTGATCAAGTGAACCGAATAAGTAAAAGCGCTTTCGACATCGTAAGCTGCATCAGCACCCGTGGATCGCTTCAGCAAGCAGTCATTTGCAGTTCAATTAGAAGCGGAATCTGGCATTGTTCAAGGCAAAGATCCAATAATCCGCTCGTTCCATGATCATAAAAACGCCTCTTTCCTATCAATAAGGAAAGAGGCGTTTTTTACAGTGCAACATTCAGATTCATAGTAAGACACCAGCCGAGAATAGCCATGAAAGAGCCTCCGGCCAGATCGAGTACCACATGCTGTTTGGTGGTCAGGGTAGCAGCGATGATCATAAGTAGTGATACCCAGATGAACACTTTACAGGCATCGGGCAATGTGGATGATTGAACTGCCAGAATGGTCATGGAGCAGGCGAGGACATGAATGGAGGGGAATCCATTGTAAGGATTATCCATTTTTCGGGTGAACCGTAGCAGGCGTTCGGCCAGGCTGTTGCCGGATACCTGTGTCAGCCGAGGAACCTCGTTCTGGAACAAGATAAAGATCATGAAGCTCGCCAGTGAAGATAAGGTATAGTATAGAACCGCAAGAAATCTGATATTGAAATCAGGGATTATAGTCGGATTAATTAAAGAACAAGCATCAAACCTCTTGACTGAAATCCAGCCAAATTGTTTGATGCTTGTTTTGTATTAATGGTAATATAGTATTTTACTGTAAACGAAAAGGCAGATGAGCCCCTACCACAGTTCGCATCTGCCTTCTACTCCCCCTGATAAGAACTAACTTCTCAGGGTACACCAATTCGGGGTGCGATATCATGATAACTATTTATCTTCCAAAAAGCAACCAATTTCCCCAAGAGGACCACCAAGCGGCCTACAACGAGCTCATCGACCAAATTCCATTCCACCAGCTTCGCTGCACCTGCGGTCGGTGCGGGGATCTGATCCGTCACGGCTCTTACACCCGGAAAATCAAGTTCTCGCTGGGCTATCAGCGCATTAAAATTTACCGGGTCATCTGTAAGTCCTGCGGCAGGATCCACGTTCTGACGCCTGATTGGCTCGTTCCTTATTCCTCGATCCTACTCAAAGACCAGGTCCGAATCCTTCAAGCCCATCTGGCCGGCGAGAGCATGGAGCCCATCATGGCGGAGCAGCCCGTCATTGACGAATCAGCCATTGGTTACATCATTCGCCAGTTTAAGCGGCATTGGCTGCCCCGTCTGACCGCTTTTCAGATCCCACTGGTCAAAATATCGTCCCAGCCTGCTTTCGCGCCTCTAGTCGACAGCTTATGCAGATTAAATGTACGCCCAATCTGCTGTTTTGCTGAACCCACACAACTTGCTTTTACGAGCCGTCTCATCGCCATTACCCTTGCTATGATCAGTAAAATCATCATAGGGAGATACCATAATGAACGATGACAAACGACAAAAAACCGCCTTGTTCCGCTATGGGATCCTGGCTCCGCTCCTGAGCGGGGTCGCCGAGGATGCCCTCAGCAATCAGGCGGTTTTTGAGACGCCGCAAACAAGATCTACACGACCCCCAATGGGGTCGACACCATCATCTCCGCCATCACACTGGAGAGGTGGTACTACAATTATCGCAAACACGGTTTTGATGGTCTGATGCCGAAAAAAGGAACAGGATGCAAGTACCTTTGCGAATATAATCGTTGTCTTGCTTGCACACACATCAAGGTGCTGTCGGAATTGACTTTCTGTGCTCATCCAGCAGCTGGCATGGCTTTTCATCCATGCAGATGACTGGAATGGATGGATTGAAAGGGCGAGTGTATACCGCCAGAACGTCATCCATGCAAGCGACAAACGCTGCACTTTGATATGGCGGAATGCACCAGCAGTTCTTCAGATGAGGTTGAAATTCGTTTTTTTTAAGATCCTACCCACGGACGTATGAGAAATTGTTGGAAAGATCTCTAACTTGACTGCTTCCTCTGCAACCAGACGTAAAGTCCACCGCTCAAACCCTGGAGGTGGATTACTGCAACAGATGGCAATGATTCTGGCTTCGATATCATCTGTAAGTTTTGGATCAATAGGTGGCTTTGTACGTTTCTTTCGATTGAGCGAAGCTTCTAGACCCTTAGTAGCATATGTTTTCCGAACTGTCTGGACGGTTTGCCGATGCACATGAAAGCGCTCTGCAATCACCGGAGAACTGGCTTTGTTTGGATTATTAATGTCTGCAGCCAAGAGGATATTAGCGTGGAGGATCCGTTTCGTGGTTGCCTTTCCTTTATTGACAATGTTTAGGAGTTTCACACGTTCTTTATCACTGAGGTCAACAACATACGATACCTTGGACATATTCTCCCCCCCCCTACATAAAGGATACCAAGATATGAGTTTATAGTATATATTTAAAGGTTACAACGTGCTTAGTCCAACGGATTATCGAGGTTAATAACCACTTCTGAATAACCTTAGAACCGAAGGGAAATTAAAATTCAAACAACTCAAACTTCTTGATTCCGGTAATGGACAAGTTGTTTTATTAATAAGTGAGCAATGTGCTTGGATAGGTTTCATAAAACATGAGTAAGCAGCAAATCTTCTAATGTGTATAAAAAATACATAGTAATTTAATGAATTTTGAATAATTTCACATAAACTGCTATAATCGATTCAAAGGAGGTTGAAAATGATTTTGTCAGCTGTTGGTTTCGGTGGCTATACTGCACTTGGTTTGGAAGGTGTTGCGCCGGAAGTTGACTTCAAATCAACAGTTCAGGAATATTTTAATGATGTAGAAAATATTTAAGTATGTTCAAACACCCTTGGAAGAATCAAATCTGTCTACAATATGGGATCGGTCATTGGAGTTAAAACAGTTCTTAAAAGGCAAGATTAAAATAATTCAACAGAGAAGATCTGCATTTAATTTAAATCCTCTACTTTTAGAATCAAAAGTAGAGTTCTATTCCTGTATTATTGATGGGCAAAATGCTGTCATTGATGCAGTCTTGACGGAAATTTATCAATATAGTTCAAGTGATATTGGTTCATATGAATCAACAAGGTTTAAATTTTATTTGACTAAAGAAGCGTTGATGGTGCAACCTCAAATCAGGGAAATGTATAGTGATGATCCTATTGGGGTTTTTAGAAGAAAAGGTGGAGATGTACAAAAACTTTTTGATGACGAAAAACGAAACATCTTATCTGAGAAGAAATTAGAGGAAGTTTTAGAAGAACCAATTGTTTTTATGCGCCCCTTGTCTGGGTCATTGTTATCGCTAGATCGAAACGAAATGGTTACTTATGCTCATAATAATGCTAACACAAGACCATCTCAGTGGGGTAATTTTGATGATAATGGTGGGGATTGCACTAATTTTGTATCACAGGTGATTTATGCCGGTTCTAATGGGGTGATGGATTCCAGTGGAGATCTTCAATGGTATTATAACAGCTATAACGATAGGGCAGCATCTTGGACAAGTGTTAGTAGTTTATTCAATTACTTAACTAGAAATACAGGGAGAGGACCTCAAGGTGAATTAGCAACTACCTCCATGATTTATTATGGAATGCAAGTGGGTGATATTATTCAAATTGATTTTAATTCAGATGGAACCTTTGCTCACAGCACCACGATCGTTAGATTTCAAGCTGGTTTTCCGACTGGCACATTAGTAGCGGCTCATACTTCAGATGCAGATAATAAATCAATCAATGACTATGTTGGATCAAAAAGATGGATACACCTTACAGGTTATGAGAGGTAAGTAATGAAAAATAAATCTATAGTTTCCTTAATAGGAATGATTATTTTGCTTAGTGTGGGCGTGGGCTGTAATAATAATTCAACTCCTGTCAAAACCCAACCTGTAAAAGAAAGCAGTCAAAGTGTACGTTCTCAACCTTTGGAATATGATAAGGAGAAAGTAGAAAATACGCTTATGGCTTATTTTGATTCATTAAATAAGGACAGATTGGACGAGTATAGGTCTGTTGTAAAAAAATCATATGAAATGCAACAAAAAGATTGGGATGCACTGCAACAATATTTAGTATGCATTAAAGATATAGAAATAAATTTTAATAAGGCAACATATTCAGATGGAACAATCAAGGTCCCTGTAAAGTTTACCCAAATAATGGAGGATAATTACATACCTTCCAATATTAATCCAGGGGAGAATAACGTTACCAGAGATTTTTTCTTGGAAATCGATTCTGAGGGTAATTATTACATTGCGGATTTCAGCTCTGTCTATTAAAGTTCAGCGAAAGCCGGTCAGAAACAGCGAGTCGCCATCGAGCTGTTTCTGGACAGTGAATCATTCAAAACCTGGCGGATGAGCCGACTGGATGCTTGTATCAGGATACTTCACGTCGAAACGAACGTATTGATGTCAATATAAGAACAATTCCTGTTATCTGCATGGATGAAAAGCCATCCCAGCTGCTGGATGAGGTCAGAAAGCCAATTCCAGCAGCACCTGGATTTGTGCGCAATCAAGACAACGAGTAAATTCGCAAGGCATTTGCACCCTGTTCCTTTTCGCAGAACCTGTAGGGGGGCTGACGGAGATGTGATGCATCAGTATGTCAGACCAAACCGATTTGGGCGGAACAGTTGAGATGATGAATCAAGAAGTGAAGTCTTGGACAACAAAGCGGAATCCTAATCAGAAATCAGTGGTCTGGTAACACAACATAACCGATGCGCCTAGCCCTATGTGTCAGAATAGTTGTCAGTAGGAATTCAACATAGTATAGTAAGCATACCTACTGAGAGGATAATGATAATGGTTTATAGCAAAGAGTTAAAAGATGCAATGGTTGCGAAAATGCTGCCTCCGAATAATCAATCAATCTCCAGGATTTCCAAACAAGAAGGGATCCCGCAAGCGACACTTCGAAAATGGAGAGATGGCGTCAGAGCAAACGGGCAGGCTGCCCCTGCTACTGATGCGCCTTCGGATGATTGGACCACAGAGGACAAGTTTCTGATCGTAGTTGAGACAGCAGGGATGACTGAAACTGATCTGGCGGAGTATTGCCGCAAGAAAGGCATTTACGCTGAGCAGATCGAACGGTGGAAAAACGCCTGCATGCAGGCCAATGGCGGGGTGGCGGAAGAAGCCAACCGTCTGAATAAAGCTTTGAGACAAAGGGACAAAGAGTTAAAACTCATGGAGAAAGAGCTTCTGCGCAAGGAAAAAGCCCTGGCAGAAACGGCGGCTCTGCTGATACTTCGAAAAAAAGCGAATGCGATTTGGGGAAACTTGACGGAAAACGAGGACGAATGATTAACGCCTCAGATCGCAGCAAAGCCATCCTGTTAATCGATGAACCTGTAACGAATGGAGCCAGAAAGCCAGTTGCCTGTAAGGAGATTGGTCTTACTGAACGCACCTATTATCGCTGGGTCGGCCTCTCCAAGACTACCGGTGACTATATTGACCGAAGACAAACGGCGAAGCGCTCTGAGTCGAGCAACAAGCTGTCAAAGGAAGAACGCACTGAAATCATTAAAGTAGTCAACAGTCCTGAATTCAAAAGCTCTTCGCCATGCGAAATTGTGCCTAATTTGGCGGATCGGGGGATCTATCTGGCATCTGAATCTTCGTTTTATCGAATACTCCGGGAAGAGAATATGCAGAACCATCGAGGCCGAGCCGCCCAAAGCAGCCCTCGCCAACTTTCCACCCACTGTGCAACCGCTCCCAATCAAGTTTGGATGTGGGACATAACTTATTTGAATGGCCCGGTTAAGGGCATGTTTTTCTACCTGTATTTGTTCTCTGATCTTTTCAGCAGAAAAATCGTGGCTTGGGAAGTATGGTCCAGCGAATCAGCAGAGCATGCCAGCCGGCTGGTGAAACGAGGTGTAGTTTCGGAGCGGATTGGACTAAACAAAGAACCCCTTGTCCTTCACTCAGACAACGGAAGTCCCATGAAAGGCGCAACCATGCTGGAAACTCTTTATCACTTGGGCATCACACCATCCAACAGCAGGCCACGGGTCAGCAACGATAATGCCTATGCCGAGAGCCTGTTCAAGACATTGAAATACAACTGCAATTACCAGCCGAAAGGCTTTCAAGACCTGGAGGAGGCACGGCAGTGGTGCAAAAAGTTTGTCAACTGGTACAATCACCAGCACCGACACAGTGGTATCAATTTTCTGACCACTAATCAAAGACACAGTGGTATTGGGGCACAGATTCTGGAACAGCGCAGAGTGGTCTATAAGGCGGCCAGAGCCAAGCATCCAGAACGCTGGTCCTCGGCAACAAGGGATTGGACTCTTCCAGATGAGGTCTGGCTGAATCCTGAGAAGTCAGCTTCTGACAAGAAAACCCTTGATGCTGAAATTATAGCTTCCTGATTTGAACAGTAACACCGGCCATCAGCTACGGATATGAAATGTTGGTCCTGCCATGGTGTCAAGGAATGGCCCTCAGAGAGGGCTCTTGACACCATGGCTCGGGATCAATATAAAATAGCCAGCCCGATGACGGTCAACTGTCGATGGCCTTTTCAGGGACGGAAGATTCGCCGATAATATTTCTAAGAATTACTGACAACTACCTTGACAGCCAGCGCTAGTAAGCTGAAGCATTTATACCCGGTTATTATTACAAATTAAGAGGTTACAAGTATTAGAAAGAAAAATATCCAAATCAGTGAGATCGCGGAATATGAATTCTTCAATGCGATGGTCTGACAAATCAGGACGTTCCATGATCAACAAAACGCCGCTTCCCGATCAATCAGGGAAGCGGCGTTTTTTACAGTGCAACATTCAGATTAATAGTGAGACACCAGCCGAGAATTGCCATGAAAGAGCCTCCGGCCAGATCCAGTACCACATGTTGTTTGGTGGTCAGGGTAGCAGCGATGATCATAAGTTGTGATACCCAGATGAACACTTTACAGGCATCGGGCAAGGTGGATGATTGAACTGCCAGAATGGTCATGGTGCAGGCGAGGACATGTATAGAGGGGAATCCATTGTAAGGATTATCCATTTTTCGGGTGAACCGTAGCAGTCGTTCGGCCAGGCTGTTGCCGGATACCTGTGTCAGCCGAGGAACCTCGTTCTGGAAAAAGATGAAGATCTTGAAGCTCGCCAGTGTAGATAAGGTATAGGCGGGAATCAGATGTGAAAAAACAGCTTTATCATAGATCGCGAGCAGTGCAAAGGTAAATAGCATGATGGGGTACCATAGATTATAGATATAAATGGTCCACGGGATCAGCGGGATTTTCTGATCAATTGGGAGGGTCAGGTGCAACAGAGGTCGTCCGAACCACTGACGATTGCATAGCGCATACAAAATGGAAAGCAGAATGACAATAGACAGCCAGCGAAGCTGGGGCCAATGTTCGATCATTGTTTGAATAAAGAATTGCATGTATCTTAACCTCCTGAGTCTCTTCTTATTGTACAGTCAAATCTGGGATATGGAGAGGATTTCAGCAAGAAGTCAAATGAACAGATCCGTGTGTGTCATGATATGAATTGATTAGTAATCATTAGATAATAGACGATTTCGGAGTCTGAATGGGGTAAAACGGTATATTGTTACAGGTTCGTCTGAAGCAAAGTGATATAATAAATTTTGCACTCCAAATGAGAGCGAACACTATCGAAAGGTTACTTAAAGATAACTTAAAGAAATGTGTTGACGAATCGAGTTTGAAGTGATAAAATTAAAAAGTTGCGTTAAGCGACTGAAACAAACTGTTCTTTGAAAATTAAACAGAATACAAGGTAAAACAAACCAGCAATTCATTTTGAGTAGTCAGACAAGACTAAAAAATCGACTAAAAGCTAGTTCAAACTTTTAACATGAGAGTTTGATCCTGGCTCAGGACGAACGCTGGCGGCGTGCCTAACACATGCAAGTCGAGCGAGGTGTATACACCTAGCGGCGGACGGGTGAGTAACACGTGGGTAACCTGCCTCAGAGAGGGGAATAGCCTTCCGAAAGGAAGATTAATACCGCATAATATACGCATTTAGCATTATGAGCGTATCAAAGGAGAAATCCGCTTTGAGATGGGCCCGCGGCGCATTAGCTAGTTGGAGAGGTAACGGCTCACCAAGGCGACGATGCGTAGCCGACCTGAGAGGGTGATCGGCCACATTGGAACTGAGACACGGTCCAGACTCCTACGGGAGGCAGCAGTGGGGAATATTGCACAATGGGGGAAACCCTGATGCAGCAACGCCGCGTGAATGATGAAGGCCTTCGGGTCGTAAAGTTCTTTGATTGGGGACGATAATGACGGTACCCAAAAAACAAGCCACGGCTAACTACGTGCCAGCAGCCGCGGTAATACGTAGGTGGCGAGCGTTGTCCGGATTTACTGGGCGTAAAGGATGCGTAGGTGGAAACTTAAGTGGGATGTGAAATCCCCGGGCTCAACCCGGGAACTGCATTCCAAACTGGGTTACTTGAGTGCAGGAGAGGAAAGCGGAATTCCTAGTGTAGCGGTGAAATGCGTAGATATTAGGAAGAACACCAGTGGCGAAGGCGGCTTTCTGGACTGTAACTGACACTGAGGCATGAAAGCGTGGGGAGCAAACAGGATTAGATACCCTGGTAGTCCACGCCGTAAACGATGGGTACTAGGTGTAGGGGGTATCAACTCCCCCTGTGCCGTCGTAAACACAGTAAGTACCCCGCCTGGGGAGTACGGTCGCAAGATTAAAACTCAAAGGAATTGACGGGGGCCCGCACAAGCAGCGGAGCATGTGGTTTAATTCGAGGCAACGCGAAGAACCTTACCTAGACTTGACATCTCCTGAATTACCCTTAATCGGGGAAGCCCTTCGGGGCAGGAAGACAGGTGGTGCATGGTTGTCGTCAGCTCGTGTCGTGAGATGTTGGGTTAAGTCCCGCAACGAGCGCAACCCCTATTGTCAGTTGCTACCATTCAGTTGAGCACTCTGGCAAGACTGCCCGGGTTAACCGGGAGGAAGGTGGGGATGATGTCAAATCATCATGCCCCTTACGTCTAGGGCTACACACGTGCTACAATGGCAGGTACAAAGAGACGCGATCCCGCGAGGAGGAGCAAATCTCATAAAACCTGCCCCAGTTCAGATTGCAGGCTGCAACTCGCCTGCATGAAGTCGGAGTTGCTAGTAATCGCGAATCAGCATGTCGCGGTGAATACGTTCCCGGGCCTTGTACACACCGCCCGTCACACCATGAGAGTTGGCAATACCCGAAGTCCGTGAGGTAACTATTTATAGAGCCAGCGGCCGAAGGTAGGGTCAGCGATTGGGGTGAAGTCGTAACAAGGTAGCCGTAGGAGAACCTGCGGCTGGATCACCTCCTTTCTAGGGAGTCACAGCCATGGCAACATGGATGAGATAAAAGGATATCCATTTCACGGATATCTCCCATAAAAGGATTACTGATTTGTACATCCAAGTATTCTGTTTAATCTTGAGAGAACAGCTGCAACACCAGCTAATGAGAATGACTTCTTGAAGGTGGGGCATTTTTTTCTTCTCAATTGTTCTTTGAAAACTGCATATATTCTTAAAACGTAAAGCAAAATTGTAGAAAAAACAATTTCGTTGAGAAGTTAGTCATTAACTGAAAAGTTATTGACAACAATTCAAAAACGTCAAGGGGAGCGAAAGCTCCAACCTTGAGCCAAAAATTAACTTGAAAAAAGATCAAGCTATAAAGGGCGCATGGTGAATGCCTTGGCATCAGGAGTCGAAGAAGGTCGCGATAAGCTGCGATAAGCTCAGGGTAGGCGCACATAGCCAGTGATCCTGAGATCACCGAATGGGGCAACCCGCCGAAAGGCATCCATAGAGGAATCCATACTCTATAGGAAGACACACCCGGAGAACTGAAACATCTAAGTACCCGGAGGAAGAGAAAGAAACATCGATTTTCTTAGTAGCGGCGAGCGAAAAGGAAAGAGCCCAAACCAGGGAGCTTGCTCTCTGGGGTTGCGGACACTCAAGAAAGGGAAGAGGCCCCTTAGCCGAAGCTGTTGGGAAACAGCGCCATAGAAGGTGACAGACCTGTAGGCGAAAAGGGAAGACGGACCGAGAGTGATCCAGAGTACCACCGGACACGTGAAACCCGGTGGGAAGCAGGGAGGACCACCTCCCAAGGCTAAATACTACCTGATGACCGATAGTGAAGCAGTACCGTGAGGGAAAGGTGAAAAGAACCCCGGAAGGGGAGTGAAATAGAATCTGAAACCGTGTGCCTACAACCGGTCAGAGCACCATAAGCGTGTGATGACGTGCTTTTTGTAGAACGAGCCAACGAGTTGTGATATGCAGCAAGGTTAAGCACTTCAGGTGCGCAGCCGAAGGGAAACCGAGTCTTAACAGGGCGTCTAGTTGCATGTTGCAGACCCGAAACCGGGTGACCTATCCATGGACAGGTTGAAGCGAGAGTAAAATCTCGTGGAGGACCGAACCACATTGGTGTTGAAAAACCATGGGATGAGCTGTGGATAGCGGAGAAATTCCAATCGAACTCGGAGATAGCTGGTTCTCCTCGAAATAGCTTTAGGGCTAGCGTTGGATGATGAGTCATGGAGGTAGAGCACTGAATGGGCTAGGGGGCATATCGCTTACCGAACCTTATCAAACTCCGAATGCCAAAGACTTTAATCCGGCAGTCAGACAGTGACAGATAAGTGCCATTGTCAAAAGGGAAAAAGCCCAGATCGTCAGCTAAGGTCCCCAAGTATAGGTTAAGTGGAAAAGGATGTGGGATTTCTAAGACAACTAGGATGTTGGCTTAGAAGCAGCCACTCATTAAAAGAGTGCGTAATAGCTCACTAGTCGAGAGATCCTGCGCCGAAGATGTCCGGGGCTAAAACCTATCACCGAAGCTACGGGTGTATATTTTAATATACGCGGTAGAGGAGCGTTCTTAACGGGGCGAAGCAGTACCGAAAGGAGCTGTGGACTGTTAAGAAGTGAGAATGTTGGCATAAGTAGCGAGATGCGGGTGAGAATCCCGCAGGTCGAAAATCTAAGGTTTCCTGAGGAAGGTTCGTCCGCTCAGGGTTAGTCGGGGCCTAAGCCGAGGCTGAGAAGCGTAGGTGATGGACAATCTGTTGATATTCAGATACCGGCATGAAGCGTTAACACGATGGGGTGACGCAGGAGGATAGGGTAACAGGCGGTTGGAAGAGCCTGTCGAAGTATTCGAGGGAGTCAGAGGAGGCAAATCCCTTCTGGCATATTCTGAGATACGAAAATACCCGAGTTCACGCTGCCAAGAAAAGCCTCTAAGGAGCGACATGCTGCCCGTACCGCAAACCGACACAGGTAGATGAGGAGAGAATCCTAAGACCATCGGAAGAATTGTTGTTAAGGAACTCGGCAAATTAACCCCGTAAGTTCGCGAGAAGGGGTGCCATGGCGACATGGCCGCAGTGAAATGGCCCAAGCAACTGTTTAACAAAAACACAGGTCTCTGCAAAAGCGCAAGCTGAAGTATAGGGGCTGACGCCTGCCCGGTGCTGGAAGGTTAAGGGGAATGCTTAGCGCAAGCGAAGGTATGAACTTAAGCCCCAGTAAACGGCGGCCGTAACTATAACGGTCCTAAGGTAGCGAAATTCCTTGTCAGGTAAGTTCTGACCCGCACGAATGGCGTAATGACTTGGGCACTGTCTCAACAACAAATCCGGCGAAATTGTAGTGCCAGTGAAGATGCTGGCTACCCGCGATTGGACGGAAAGACCCCGTAGAGCTTTACTGTAGCTTAGCATTGAGTTTCGATATTTACTGTACAGGATAGGTGGGAGACGAAGAACCATGGTCGTCAGGTCATGGGGAGTCACCGTTGGGATACCACCCTGTAGATATTGGGATTCTAACCGGAGACCAGGAAACGGGTCACGGGACATTGCTAGGTGGGCAGTTTGACTGGGGCGGTCGCCTCCTAAAAAGTAACGGAGGCGCCCAAAGGTTCCCTCAGGACGGTCGGAAATCGTCCATAGAGTGTAAAGGCAGAAGGGAGCCTGACTGCGACACCTACAAGTGGAGCAGGGACGAAAGTCGGGCTTAGTGATCCGGTGGTACCTCGTGGGAGGGCCATCGCTCAACGGATAAAAGCTACCTCGGGGATAACAGGCTGATCTCCCCCAAGAGTTCACATCGACGGGGAGGTTTGGCACCTCGATGTCGGCTCGTCACATCCTGGGGCTGAAGTAGGTCCCAAGGGTTGGGCTGTTCGCCCATTAAAGTGGCACGCGAGCTGGGTTCAGAACGTCGTGAGACAGTTCGGTCCCTATCCGTCGCGGGCGTAGGAAATTTGAAGGGAGCTGACCTTAGTACGAGAGGACCGGGTTGGACCAATCACTGGTGTACCAGTTGTCGCGCCAGCGGCATGGCTGGGTAGCTATATTGGGACGGGATAAACGCTGAAAGCATCTAAGCGTGAAGCCCACCCTGAGACAAGATTTCCCATGGAGTAATCCAGTAAGATCCCTTGAAGAACACAAGGTAGATAGGTGAGGGGTGTAAGTGCAGCAATGCATGCAGCTGACTCATACTAATCGATCGAGGGCTTGATCTTAAACAAGTTAAAAATGATGAATTACGTTTGAAGAACTATATGCAGTCTTGAGGGAACAATAAAAACCTCAAACCAATCCGGTGTTTATGACTGTAAGGGCTACACCCGTTCCCATCCCGAACACGATGGTTAAGCCTTACGGTGCTGATGATACTGCACGGGAAGCTGTGTGGAAAAGTAGGTTGACGCCGGTTTTGAAAAAAGCACTCTGAGTTATCAGAGTGCTTTTTTATGTTGTAGAAAATTATACTTTTGTGGAACAAGCTTAACCCGCTTATTATAATGGTTTTATGAATTACTTAGCAGGTGATTATATGGGTAAGATTAAGCAGATTTTCGAGGAACACTGGGATCAGTTCGTTGCTGAGCACCCCGAAATGATTCGCATATCAGTCCACAAAGAAGTGGAACGGATGTTGAATTGCGGCAATTTTGAAAACGGATGGACTGTATACACTTGTCCACAATGTTCAGGAATCCATTAGTGCCATGGAGTTCATCCAACGGTTAATCATTCATATTCCGGATACTCACTTTAAGATGATTCGAAACTATGGAATCTACTCGAGAAACAACTTGAGAGCCAGACGAATCGAACGCAGACTGATATCCAAAGAAAAATACGCAAGATTAAAGAAAATGAAAACATGGCAGTTTCGTATGATGCTCGAATATGATAAAAATCCATTGAAATGCGAATGTGGTGCACTCATGAAAAAGAGTGATATAGTGGTACCTGAGAAAAGAAGAAATCAGGAAAGGTACAGGTGGGAAGGACGAAATGCCGGTTAGCAAGAAACGAAAGAAGAAAACACAAGGTGCGAATCACAGAAAGCAGGCGAGCAATCAACCGATCGTCCGGTATATATGCACTAGTTGTGGGGCAGTGGAAGAAATTCCATTAAGTGTTGTTAAAACATTTGATGAAATGGACCAAAGCAATATTAACGAACCCCCGCAATTTGACTGCGAGTCCTGTGGCGGGCTGATGCGCCCCGAGAAATATACAAGCAAATTCGGGAAAGTATTTCAATATAAGAGGGGCTCTGATTAATACCAGAGCCTGAATAAACACGCGAGGTACGACAGGCGGCGTTAGCCGCTTTGTTGGTTTAAACTTTTTCATCTACTTTTGCTTTTCTTTCAGAATATAATGGGTTATGGAAAACACTGCAGGCATTCTGAAAATCTGAATCTTTCTATTGCTATAGACCAGGATCTCAAAAACCAGGTTTGATCCCCTGGTTGTCGAAACGTGAGACGTTGACTGATTTCAGACGTTGACAGATGATGCTGTTGGCAGCTGATCGCCAGAATCCGGTTCCAGAGGCATTCGAATCACATCGACACGATTTTTATGAACGTTGAGACATAAAATAGATGTACTGAGTTCGTTTGGAATGAAACCCAGCGACGTTTTCGATGAAAAAACTGACCCTGGCATGTTATCCGTCCGATCACCGGGCAGAACTGGTCAGAATTTATCATTTATTCAACATTGGATTGTCCATCCATTACATCTTGTAATGGCAATATTGCGTCTTTCTCCATGATTATACTAGGAGTGAGTTCCTCACGAAACCTCCAGGGGATGTGACAGAGCTTGTTGATGCAGCCGGAACCACCAAAGCAAGCTGTACCAATGATACTTGGAGAGCTCACCGGTACCACATGTTTGCAGTCGCAACTGTCTTTACGCTGACACAAGCTTGAGCACTCCAACAAACGATATCCGGTGACTGTTCGCATTGGGGCAGAAACAGGACGAGAACGGGAGAGCCGGGATTGTTGACACTATGAGAGAGAACGTATGGTGGAAAGAATCCTGGAATGTAATCTGGAATAGTGAGGCAGTTTGCGGTTGATTCGATTACTGGTCATCTCAGCATACTGCCTTTGTCATATAAGCAATCACAGGTTGGTCAAGGCTTATTGATCAATTTGCCGTCTTTGTCCAAGGCCTCAAGGACCGTTCCGTTGTCCCTGGGATCCTGCCCCTGATAAACGGATGGACTGGGATAACCCAGTTCGAGTCTGATCGTGTTTGGTTTCTCGGCGACGGGTGGGATCTGAATCACTACGCCGCTGAAGGACAGGGATGAGTATGGTGACCACAGTGCACCCCAATAGACGGGTGAAGCATCGACACAGACCAGAAAGGAAGTTCCATTGACGGGATTGACCATTTGATTCACGCGGGAGAATGCGGAAGCGGTCAGTTCAATTGCATGAGTCTGAGCGTCATAGGCGGTGATGTCATTCTGAGATATTAGCGGAGGATCATCCGGCTCGACATAGCTTAAAGCTTCCATCTGATCCGGCGGAATTTTATTTTTTGTCAGGTTGATTGAGAACCCTTGAGGAACTGATGGGGAACAACCGCTCAAACATAGCAAGAAAACAGAACTTAATACAAGCATAGTGCGGCGAATGACGGCAGAGGATCTGATCACAAAGTTCACCTCACTTTCGGATAGATAATTAATAATTGTCAGGGTTTTGGATCATTGATTGAAGCGTAGAATGATCGAAGTTGCTTACTACTATTCTAACTCTGTGATCCCTGAGCCGGGTAACATAACGATGATATTTCATATTGACTAGCAAAATAATTGTCCGCGTCCTTCAGCTGGTATCACGTACAATCAAATGATTAAAGACTTTGCTTGCTCACTGATGAGAGTCTGAGGTCAGTGAAAGTGCAGCTCACTTTTGATTTTTGTGCTTGGAGAAAATAATTTGCAATCAGGCGAATGTATGATCAGGACCAGCAAGGTGGGATGAGCGGTATTTTATCTGATTTTTACGATTTCCTGACGCTCCATCCTGACTGGTGAGACGAAATGAGGCTATTGAACTTATGCATTGTGACTAAGTCTTATTGGGGATCAATGTAATAATTAATCTTGAATCGAGATAATACTGGATTCAGAGCGAGTACGTGCAGAGTAACCTGGATATTGACAGATGATGCTGTCCTGAGAGATTGCTAGGAGATTTCGGATAAGTATAGGAAAAATGGAGTATTTGCATTAGAATTAAATGAGTTCCTGAAAGCGGATCGTTATTTTAAAATAGCAGTTGCCTTTCCGCAACCCAGCTGATATAGTTGACTTCGGTCCTGTTCTTGAGAAAGAAACGGGGAGTGGCAAGGCAGGGAAGAAAATAAGATCCTGAAAAAAACTTTGAAAAAGGTGTTGACACTCAACGGCGGGCTTGGTAAGATATAGAAGTCGCCTAAAGCGGCAACGAAACGAAACAAAACAAACTGTTCTTTGAAAATTAAACAGAATACAAGGTAAAACAAACCAGCAATTCATTTTGAGTAGTCAGACAAGACTAAAAAATCGACTAAAAGCTAGTTCAAACTTTTTAACATGAGAGTTTGATCCTGGCTCAGGACGAACGCTGGCGGCGTGCCTAACACATGCAAGTCGAGCGAGGTGTATACACCTAGCGGCGGACGGGTGAGTAACACGTGGGTAACCTGCCTCAGAGAGGGGAATAGCCTTCCGAAAGGAAGATTAATACCGCATAATATACGCATTTAGCATTATGAGCGTATCAAAGGAGAAATCCGCTTTGAGATGGGCCCGCGGCGCATTAGCTAGTTGGAGAGGTAACGGCTCACCAAGGCGACGATGCGTAGCCGACCTGAGAGGGTGATCGGCCACATTGGAACTGAGACACGGTCCAGACTCCTACGGGAGGCAGCAGTGGGGAATATTGCACAATGGGGGAAACCCTGATGCAGCAACGCCGCGTGAATGATGAAGGCCTTCGGGTCGTAAAGTTCTTTGATTGGGGACGATAATGACGGTACCCAAAAAACAAGCCACGGCTAACTACGTGCCAGCAGCCGCGGTAATACGTAGGTGGCGAGCGTTGTCCGGATTTACTGGGCGTAAAGGATGCGTAGGTGGAAACTTAAGTGGGATGTGAAATCCCCGGGCTCAACCCGGGAACTGCATTCCAAACTGGGTTACTTGAGTGCAGGAGAGGAAAGCGGAATTCCTAGTGTAGCGGTGAAATGCGTAGATATTAGGAAGAACACCAGTGGCGAAGGCGGCTTTCTGGACTGTAACTGACACTGAGGCATGAAAGCGTGGGGAGCAAACAGGATTAGATACCCTGGTAGTCCACGCCGTAAACGATGGGTACTAGGTGTAGGGGGTATCAACTCCCCCTGTGCCGTCGTAAACACAGTAAGTACCCCGCCTGGGGAGTACGGTCGCAAGATTAAAACTCAAAGGAATTGACGGGGGCCCGCACAAGCAGCGGAGCATGTGGTTTAATTCGAGGCAACGCGAAGAACCTTACCTAGACTTGACATCTCCTGAATTACCCTTAATCGGGGAAGCCCTTCGGGGCAGGAAGACAGGTGGTGCATGGTTGTCGTCAGCTCGTGTCGTGAGATGTTGGGTTAAGTCCCGCAACGAGCGCAACCCCTATTGTCAGTTGCTACCATTCAGTTGAGCACTCTGGCAAGACTGCCCGGGTTAACCGGGAGGAAGGTGGGGATGATGTCAAATCATCATGCCCCTTACGTCTAGGGCTACACACGTGCTACAATGGCAGGTACAAAGAGACGCGATCCCGCGAGGAGGAGCAAATCTCATAAAACCTGCCCCAGTTCAGATTGCAGGCTGCAACTCGCCTGCATGAAGTCGGAGTTGCTAGTAATCGCGAATCAGCATGTCGCGGTGAATACGTTCCCGGGCCTTGTACACACCGCCCGTCACACCATGAGAGTTGGCAATACCCGAAGTCCGTGAGGTAACTATTTATAGAGCCAGCGGCCGAAGGTAGGGTCAGCGATTGGGGTGAAGTCGTAACAAGGTAGCCGTAGGAGAACCTGCGGCTGGATCACCTCCTTTCTAGGGAGTCACAGCCATGGCAACATGGATGAGATAAAAGGATATCCATTTCACGGATATCTCCCATAAAAGGATTACTGATTTGTACATCCAAGTATTCTGTTTAATCTTGAGAGAACAGCTGCAACACCAGCTAATGAGAATGACTTCTTGAAGGTGGGGCATTTTTTTCTTCTCAATTGTTCTTTGAAAACTGCATATATTCTTAAAACGTAAAGCAAAATTGTAGAAAAAACAATTTCGTTGAGAAGTTAGTCATTAACTGAAAAGTTATTGACAACAATTCAAAAACGTCAAGGGGAGCGAAAGCTCCAACCTTGAGCCAAAAATTAACTTGAAAAAAGATCAAGCTATAAAGGGCGCATGGTGAATGCCTTGGCATCAGGAGTCGAAGAAGGTCGCGATAAGCTGCGATAAGCTCAGGGTAGGCGCACATAGCCAGTGATCCTGAGATCACCGAATGGGGCAACCCGCCGAAAGGCATCCATAGAGGAATCCATACTCTATAGGAAGACACACCCGGAGAACTGAAACATCTAAGTACCCGGAGGAAGAGAAAGAAACATCGATTTTCTTAGTAGCGGCGAGCGAAAAGGAAAGAGCCCAAACCAGGGAGCTTGCTCTCTGGGGTTGCGGACACTCAAGAAAGGGAAGAGGCCCCTTAGCCGAAGCTGTTGGGAAACAGCGCCATAGAAGGTGACAGACCTGTAGGCGAAAAGGGAAGACGGACCGAGAGTGATCCAGAGTACCACCGGACACGTGAAACCCGGTGGGAAGCAGGGAGGACCACCTCCCAAGGCTAAATACTACCTGATGACCGATAGTGAAGCAGTACCGTGAGGGAAAGGTGAAAAGAACCCCGGAAGGGGAGTGAAATAGAATCTGAAACCGTGTGCCTACAACCGGTCAGAGCACCATAAGCGTGTGATGACGTGCTTTTTGTAGAACGAGCCAACGAGTTGTGATATGCAGCAAGGTTAAGCACTTCAGGTGCGCAGCCGAAGGGAAACCGAGTCTTAACAGGGCGTCTAGTTGCATGTTGCAGACCCGAAACCGGGTGACCTATCCATGGACAGGTTGAAGCGAGAGTAAAATCTCGTGGAGGACCGAACCACATTGGTGTTGAAAAACCATGGGATGAGCTGTGGATAGCGGAGAAATTCCAATCGAACTCGGAGATAGCTGGTTCTCCTCGAAATAGCTTTAGGGCTAGCGTTGGATGATGAGTCATGGAGGTAGAGCACTGAATGGGCTAGGGGGCATATCGCTTACCGAACCTTATCAAACTCCGAATGCCAAAGACTTTAATCCGGCAGTCAGACAGTGACAGATAAGTGCCATTGTCAAAAGGGAAAAAGCCCAGATCGTCAGCTAAGGTCCCCAAGTATAGGTTAAGTGGAAAAGGATGTGGGATTTCTAAGACAACTAGGATGTTGGCTTAGAAGCAGCCACTCATTAAAAGAGTGCGTAATAGCTCACTAGTCGAGAGATCCTGCGCCGAAGATGTCCGGGGCTAAAACCTATCACCGAAGCTACGGGTGTATATTTTAATATACGCGGTAGAGGAGCGTTCTTAACGGGGCGAAGCAGTACCGAAAGGAGCTGTGGACTGTTAAGAAGTGAGAATGTTGGCATAAGTAGCGAGATGCGGGTGAGAATCCCGCAGGTCGAAAATCTAAGGTTTCCTGAGGAAGGTTCGTCCGCTCAGGGTTAGTCGGGGCCTAAGCCGAGGCTGAGAAGCGTAGGTGATGGACAATCTGTTGATATTCAGATACCGGCATGAAGCGTTAACACGATGGGGTGACGCAGGAGGATAGGGTAACAGGCGGTTGGAAGAGCCTGTCGAAGTATTCGAGGGAGTCAGAGGAGGCAAATCCCTTCTGGCATATTCTGAGATACGAAAATACCCGAGTTCACGCTGCCAAGAAAAGCCTCTAAGGAGCGACATGCTGCCCGTACCGCAAACCGACACAGGTAGATGAGGAGAGAATCCTAAGACCATCGGAAGAATTGTTGTTAAGGAACTCGGCAAATTAACCCCGTAAGTTCGCGAGAAGGGGTGCCATGGCGACATGGCCGCAGTGAAATGGCCCAAGCAACTGTTTAACAAAAACACAGGTCTCTGCAAAAGCGCAAGCTGAAGTATAGGGGCTGACGCCTGCCCGGTGCTGGAAGGTTAAGGGGAATGCTTAGCGCAAGCGAAGGTATGAACTTAAGCCCCAGTAAACGGCGGCCGTAACTATAACGGTCCTAAGGTAGCGAAATTCCTTGTCAGGTAAGTTCTGACCCGCACGAATGGCGTAATGACTTGGGCACTGTCTCAACAACAAATCCGGCGAAATTGTAGTGCCAGTGAAGATGCTGGCTACCCGCGATTGGACGGAAAGACCCCGTAGAGCTTTACTGTAGCTTAGCATTGAGTTTCGATATTTACTGTACAGGATAGGTGGGAGACGAAGAACCATGGTCGTCAGGTCATGGGGAGTCACCGTTGGGATACCACCCTGTAGATATTGGGATTCTAACCGGAGACCAGGAAACGGGTCACGGGACATTGCTAGGTGGGCAGTTTGACTGGGGCGGTCGCCTCCTAAAAAGTAACGGAGGCGCCCAAAGGTTCCCTCAGGACGGTCGGAAATCGTCCATAGAGTGTAAAGGCAGAAGGGAGCCTGACTGCGACACCTACAAGTGGAGCAGGGACGAAAGTCGGGCTTAGTGATCCGGTGGTACCTCGTGGGAGGGCCATCGCTCAACGGATAAAAGCTACCTCGGGGATAACAGGCTGATCTCCCCCAAGAGTTCACATCGACGGGGAGGTTTGGCACCTCGATGTCGGCTCGTCACATCCTGGGGCTGAAGTAGGTCCCAAGGGTTGGGCTGTTCGCCCATTAAAGTGGCACGCGAGCTGGGTTCAGAACGTCGTGAGACAGTTCGGTCCCTATCCGTCGCGGGCGTAGGAAATTTGAAGGGAGCTGACCTTAGTACGAGAGGACCGGGTTGGACCAATCACTGGTGTACCAGTTGTCGCGCCAGCGGCATGGCTGGGTAGCTATATTGGGACGGGATAAACGCTGAAAGCATCTAAGCGTGAAGCCCACCCTGAGACAAGATTTCCCATGGAGTAATCCAGTAAGATCCCTTGAAGAACACAAGGTAGATAGGTGAGGGGTGTAAGTGCAGCAATGCATGCAGCTGACTCATACTAATCGATCGAGGGCTTGATCTTAAACAAGTTAAAAATGATGAATTACGTTTGAAGAACTATATGCAGTCTTGAGGGAACAATAAAACCTCAAACCAATCCGGTGTTTATGACTGTAAGGGCTACACCCGTTCCCATCCCGAACACGATGGTTAAGCCTTATGGTGCTGATGATACTGCACGGGAAGCTGTGTGGAAAAGTAGGTTGACGCCGGTTTTGAAAAAAGCACTCTGAGTAATCAGAGTGCTTTTTTTCGAGCATACAATTCTGTTTTATGGTGGTTCCAGGGACCCGATGCCTGGATGAACCCTAGTGTTCAGGATTCGATGAAAAAGGTAAAATGATGAAAGAGGTAAAATAAGGAAGACAAACAGATATTACATAAAAAGGAGCGGAAACAAGCCAATGGCCAAGGCAAAGACAGAAACGCTGAACATATATTTTACACCGCACTCCTTTCAGGCAGATGAGCCTGCGAGTGATTCAAACGAAGTTGTTCTGAAATGGGCAGCAAGATTGAAGGAAAACAGAATAAATACCTTATATGACTTGGCTTTTCAGGGCGAGGCAGACTGGCATTCGCCAGCACTTTCTTACCTGATCCGCTTTGCTGCGGATTTTTTGAACACGGTCAGTCAATATCCCGGAATAGAACTGGATCGCGATCAAATCGAAGTTGAACTGACACCCGAAAAAATAGAATTAGCCGCCAGGGAAATTCCATTTGCGGTTGGCATGGAGTATATTGACGAGACCTGGCTGAAAAAATTGTGGGAAAATCTGTCAGAAATCTTCAGAAGTCAAATTCGACTATATGAGGGTTCAGTAACCCAGTATTTTACCGATCGACAGGCTCATTTCCAAGTTGTGGGCCGAGTGTTTTTCCATCTCGTCGAACAGACTGATCCGGAGTATCCCTTTGCATTCTTAGCAACCTACTCCACTAAGCCTGAGCGCAGCAAGCGAGCGGTCCATACTCCCTTAAAAAATGCTCTGGGCGAATTTGAGGGCGATGATCAGAAACTGTTGGCCCTGATTCGCTCTGTTATTCAGGCTGCGGAGAAAAGCAGTCTGATCTCATCGCTGATGGATTCCGGAGAACTTTTCCGGCCCTTGAAATTCAGTATTGAAGAAGCTTACCAGTTTTTGAAGGAACTTCCGCTCTATGAAGAAGCGGGCATTATGTGTCGTATTCCTGACTGGTGGCGACGCAAGCGAAATAAATTCCAAGTTCAAATAAAACTAGGGAAGGATGCCCCATCAAAGGTAGGCATGGATGCAATCCTGGATTTTACTCCTGAATTGTGTTTGGGCGATGACTCAGTTTCAGCCGATGAGCTCCGTCAGTTTCTATCAATGGCGCAAGGACTTGTGCAGTATAAAGGCAAATGGATTGAGGTGGATCGTTCGAAAATTGAAGCGATCCTCCAGTATATGGGTCAGATGGAGCAAAAAAAAGGCGAACAGCTGACTTTTGCGGAAGCAATCCAATTAGAGCTTGACCTAAGGAGAATCCTGCCTGATCAGAATGATGATGTTACAGTCTCAATTTCTCATGGGGACTGGATGAAGGAACTGATAACACAGCTGACACATCCGGGGATGTTAGCACCGGAGGGAATTCCTGACACAGTTCATGCTCAACTGCGCCCGTATCAGGAAATAGGCTTTCGCTGGCTGCATCAGCTTCACAAACTCAAACTTGGCGCTTGTCTGGCAGACGATATGGGTCTTGGAAAAACAATTCAGATTATTGCGTTCCTCGAAGAAATCAGACAGTCGAGCATGGGACCGGTTCTTTTAATTTTGCCTGCGTCACTGATTGGTAACTGGCAAAAGGAACTGGAACGATTTGCTCCTGAGCTGCCATACAAGATCCTCCACCGCAGCGAATCGAAAGAGACTGAAATTAAGCTTGAGGCCGGGCATTTTCTCTACATTACTACATATCAGATGGCGGTCAGACTGACTGAGCTGCACGAGGAAACGTGGGAGTGCTTAATCCTGGATGAGGCACAGGCCATAAAGAATCCAGGGACAAAGCAGACCAAGGCAATCAAGGCAATCCCGGCGCGGCATCGACTGGCTTTAACCGGAACTCCGATTGAGAACCGGCTCAGTGATCTATGGTCATTGTTTGATTTCCTCAACCCGGGAATGCTTGGCAGCATGAAAGAGTTTACTGCCTTTAGCAAAAAACTTGCGACAGATATGGATGGGTACGGTCGATTGAGACAGATCATTCAGCCATTCCTGCTCCGCCGGCTTAAGACTGATCGAACGATTATTTCCGACCTTCCGGATAAGATCGAAATCAGAGACTATACGACGCTATCGAAACGACAAATTGGGTTATATCAGCAGCTGTTGAAGGAGTTGGAACAAGGACTCAGTCAGGCGGAAGGGATCCAGCGGAAAGGGATCGTGCTATCCAGTCTTGTCAAGTTCAAGCAGATATGCAATCATCCGGATCATTATTTAGGGAAGGACGATTACAAGCCGGATTACAGTGGGAAATTTGAGTCACTGCGGGAAATCTGCGAAACAATCTATGAAAAAAGAGAACGTGTCCTGGTATTTACCCAGTTTCAAGAGATGACAGCACCGTTATCCGAATTTCTAGCGGAAATCTTCGGGGGACAGGGTCTGATCCTGCATGGGGGAACGCCGGTTCAACAGCGTAAAAAACTGGTGGATCAGTTCAATGGTGAACAATATGTTCCCTACATGGTACTTTCGTTAAAGGCTGGCGGAGTCGGACTTAATCTGACTGCAGCCAACCATGTGGTTCACTTTGACCGCTGGTGGAATCCAGCAGTAGAAAATCAGGCAACGGATCGAGCGTATCGGATCGGACAGGAAAAGAATGTGATGGTTCATAAGTTTATAACCAGAGGAACTATTGAAGAAAAAATTGATGAGCTGATCCAGAGCAAAATCAAACTGTCAGGAGACATTCTGTCCGACGTAGGAGAACAGTGGATTACTGAATATTCCAATAAAGAACTGCTCCATTTATTTGCGCTGGGAGGTGAGCAGGCATGAGTTATGGAAAACGTTATGTCAGCGCTGATGAAAAAAGAATTAAGGCAGCAAAGTCGCTGGCCAAGCTCGAAAAAAAACGGTCGGATCTGGAACCTGTTGTCATCTCCGGAACTGCGATTGCAAAAACCTGGTGGGGGAAGTCCTGGATGAAAAATCTGGAACGGTATGCGGATTACAGCAATCGGATTGGGCGAGGAAAATCCTATGTTCGCAGTAATGCAGTACTTGATTTGAAGATCCGGCCAATGGAAGCAACAGCGCTGGTTCAGGGCTCGAGAGCCAAACCATATCAGGTGGAGATTCGAATTGATGGAATTACCGATGCGCAGTGGCAGGCAATTACCAAATTCACTCAGAATAAAATCACTTCGCTGGACGAATTGCTGAAAGGAAAATTTCCATTGGAACTGGAAAACCTTTTATTTGATACTCGCATCGGACTTTTTCCGGCACCTTCCCAGATTCACTTTTCCTGCAGCTGCCCTGACTGGGCCAGTATGTGCAAGCATGTGGCGGCAGTTCTGTACGGGATTGCCAACCGATTAGATCAGGATCCCATCCTGCTCTTCCAGCTTCGCGGGCGCGATGGAAATGAGCTGATTCGGAACAGTATGGATCTGACAATCCAGCATATGCTGGAACATGCCGGCTCTACCAGTAATCGCGAAATATCGGAAGAAGATATTGATAAAATCTTTGGTCTGGGATCAATCATCAATCTTAGGGATGAATCTGACTTAAATAAAAGCAGATCGAAAGAGCAGAGAGAAAAAGCAAGTCGAAAACAGTCCGGAAAGTGAAAACCAAATAGTTAGACAAAGCATCAGAGATTCAGCTGGATGAGCTGAATCTCTGATGTTTCGTCTTCTTGTGTTAACCTGAACGGTTTCTTATTACAGCGTAATACAGGATCTCGATTATCGCCAGCCCATCGAAAAGCAAATGAGATGTCAGGCAGACGGAAAGAATTTTTTGCTTAATATCCGGACGGGATCGAAACGCTTTGATGTTCAGTAAGCTGTCGGGCTACCGTTTCTTCAATAAAATGATGAATTCTATTGAAATAGGGAATGATGACTTCATTGGACTCGGAGTAGATTTCATGGAGCGTATTTGGTACTTGGTAGAAATCAAGGTTTTTGGCATGTTCGGCAAATTCATACATCCCCCTGGCATCAACATACCAGTCGGTTTCGGACTGGAACATCAGCATTGGGACATTGATCTTTCTTACATTTTCTGGTTTAACGATCTCATGCCCGGCTTTCAGTGATTCGCTGAGCCAGCCCCAGGAAACCGCATACCTGGGCTGTTTCGCCTCATCCCATCGAAGTCTGTGCACATACTCCCCCCGAACCTGACAGCGCATGGCGGCTCGTTCCGGATTGAACTCGTCCGGCAGCTGCTTCGTGAAGCGGGTTTCTCCGGGGATCAGGGCTTTTGCCCAGGGGGTTTTGGATACTGCCTGGGTTATGGGGAATATCAGACTTTCTGCCTGGAATAAATGGACCTGCAGCATGGGAGAGCTCAGGATGGCAGCGCTGCAGCAATCATTGTACAGCTGCAGTGTTCTGGCCAGCACCGCCCCGCCCATGGAATGACCGAAGCAGACGACGGGACGATCCTGATCTTCCGGCCGGACCACATCTTGAATAAAGCGATAAAAGTCAAATGAATAGGTATCAAAATCATCCACCCAAATAAGCGTGGGATCAGACACGCCAGCTTCTGATTTTCCATGGCCGAAGTGTTCAGGGATAAAAACATTGTAGCCCATTTTGAGAAAGTAATAGATTGGTTCAGCATAGCGATCAATCTCTTCGGCATAGCCATGAGATATGACCACGCTGGCGGTGGGGGTATCAGCCTGATATCGGGCATAATGAATCTGATGGGTGGTCTGATAGTAAGCGCGGGTCTCCCGCTGGGCCAGGTAGGGCAGAACGATATCGTTCATGGACTGGGCATACCCCGATTCTTCCAGAAAGAAATCATTCTCCGGGTGCTCGATGTTGGGAAGAACTTTCATTTGCTGGGATTCGCTGCGATTGCCGAAGGTTTTTTTATAGAGGCGGTGGTAGGCCAGCGGGATTGCTGCCATCATGGCCACCGACATTGTTTTGCGCCAAGGTTTCATGTACATACCTCCAGTGTAAAGTTTCGTTCCAGTTTCATTATAGCAAACATATGCGGTGTAAAAATACACCGTTTATGATAATTTTTGAGATTGAGCGAAAGTGCAGGTCATAATAAAAATGACAAAAGAAAAAACGGAATGGAATGAATCCAGGATCCTTGCTATAATTTGAGAGAATTCAATTTAGAATCGTTCGTCTTCCAAGGTGAAATCTGAACAAGGAATGGGTAATAATTTTGAATGATCGAGATGAACTACAACAAATGGAGTTATCAAAACAAGTTCTAAAGGATGAGATCCGCGATGAGCCGTATCATGTCCGCCGTAAGGACCTGGTTGAGACGACTGACGATATGCCCATGGCCGAACCGGTACTGGTTAAAACCCGCTTTGGGAAGTTTGCGACAATCAGCGGCAGTCTGGTACGGACAAAGGAATTTGATGAACGGTTTTATTATCCCGGCCGCCTGGGAGCTTTTTATGGAAAAGATCGGACCATCCTGCGTTTGTGGGCTCCGACTGCCCAGGAAGTTACGGTAGAGGTCTGGGAGTCGCTTGAGCCATTGGCTCAAATAGCTTCCCGCGTCGAGATGTATCAGACTGATGCAGGGGTCTGGGAGGCGGAACTGACAAACGATCAGCATGAAACTTCCTATACCTATCATCTGACCTTTTCCGACGGAACAGGTCATTCAACAGCAGACCCATATGCCAGAGCGGTGACAGTTGGCGGAGATCGTTCGGTCATATTGGATCCTGACACCGTTTATCTGGAAGGATTTTATCGAATGCCGCCATTCAGTTATCCGACAGATGCTGTTATTTATGAGATGCACATTCGGGATTTCTCCATGGATCCGCATTCAGGAATCGACCGGCGCGGTAAATTTCTCGGAGTTGTGGAGACCGGCACCAAAAATCCCAATGGTTCAGCAACGGGTCTGGATTATCTGACAAGCCTGGGAATCACCCATGTTCAGATTTTGCCAATGTATGACTTTGCGACGGTGGATGAAATCAGCCCGCAGACTGGTTATAACTGGGGCTATGATCCCAAAAACTTTAACACACCGGAAGGTTCCTACGCTACGAATCCGATGGATCCGGCCTGTCGAATCCTCGAACTGAAGCAGATGATCAAGGGGCTGCATGATGCAGGACTGCGCGTCATTATGGATGTCGTCTATAACCATGTTTATGAAGTATCAGATCATCCGCTGCATAAAACTGCTCCGGGTTACTTTTTTCGTTATGATCAAACCGGAAAACTGGCAAATGGAACTGGAGTTGGCAATGACACGGCTTCTGAGCGCCGCATGATGAGAAAATACATCCTGGATTCGCTGCGCTACTGGGCAGAAGAATTTCATTTGGATGGGTTCCGCTTCGACCTCATGGGCATTCATGATGTGGAAACCATGAATGAAGCACGTCATATGCTCGATCAGATTGACCCCTCGATCATTCTCTTAGGGGAGGGCTGGAATCTTGGCACTGAGCTGCCGGATGCAGACAAAGCCTGGCAGGGAAATGCTCAGAAGATGCCCCGGATCGCCCATTTCAACGATTCAATGAGAGACTCAGTCAAAGGTTCCACGTTTGACTTCGCGCAGCGGGGGTTTATTTCCGGAGAGCATCGGGATCAGAAGGAAGTTGCTCACAACCTGCTGGGACGGTCGGATGGTCATCATGGCCCTTCCTATCTGGGGCCAGACCAGCTGATTCAGTACGTGGAAGCTCATGATAATCTTACATTGTATGACAAACTGCTGCTCACCAATCCCAGGGACTCCGAGGAGGTGAGAGTCCGACGGCATACGCTGGCAACCTCGCTTGTTCTGCTGGCTCAGGGCATACCCTTCATCCATGGCGGACAGGAATTCCTCCGGACCAAGTCGGGCGTCGAAAACAGTTATCGCTCCACCGACGCGGTGAATCAGTTTGACTGGCTGCGCCAGGACAAGTATCGGTCGACCGTTGAATACGTTAAGGGTCTTATTCACCTGAGACGGGAGAACAGCCTCCTGCGCCTTAGGGATTATCAGGCAATCAAAGCATCATCCGACCTTATGCATAACCGGGGAGGTATGATTTGCCTACGCCTTCGCAATCGCACCGCTGAACTGCTGATCCTGATCAACAGCCATGAAAAAGCACAGTCGGCAGATGTTCCAAAGGGAAACTGGAAGATCCTGGTTCATGATCTGAGCGTTCCAAAGCTGCCGTCCACTTTGAATTGTAACAACGGCAAAATACAAGTAGGCCCTTTGTCGGTGACAGTGATGAGCCGTGATTAGTTCGGTGAAGGCACTTCATTTACAGTAGTAGCTGCAGCCGTAACTGAAGCTCTAAAAGGAACTGCAAGTGAAACTGTAACTGGAACTGTTGGCTTATTTACCGCTGTATATGCTGGGACCAGTGATTTCAATGAAACAGACTGCATAAAAAAAGGAATTCCCGGAAACCGGGAGTTCTTTTTTTGTGATATGAGTTATCCGTACAATGTATTAGCAGTATTGCTAACAAGGCGTGGAAGTGGTAATATTTTAAGCAGGTAAAAGTGATAGACACAGTAGAATAAGGAGATTGTATGTTGAACAAATATATTCGAGAACCGGTAAATTCACTGACTCATCTAGGTGGGGCTGCCCTGGCAGTCATTGGCCTGATCTTATTGATCCGAAAGGGAATCACTGCTGGCATCAGTACTGGTCAGATGGTTTCCCTTGTGGCGTTTGGTATCAGCATGATTGCATTGTATGCCACAAGCGGGATATATCACCTGATCCAAATGGGAAAGAAAGCAATTCTATTCATGAAGAAACTGGACCATTCCATGATTTTTGTGTTGATCGCGGGAACCTATACACCGATCATTGCTTTCATCTTGAACGGAACGTTTCGATTGGCCATGCTCGTCCTGATTTGGGGCATTGCAGTGCTGGGCGTCTTTTTCAAAGTATTCTGGATTGAGGCTCCGCGCTGGCTTTATACCGGAATTTATCTTGGTATGGGCTGGCTTTCCGTCATTTTGCTGCGCGCGATTCTGATTGGTGCGGGATTGCCAGGACTGCTTCTGCTGTTGGGTGGTGGACTCAGCTATACCGCCGGGGCAGTAATCTATGGGCTGAAAAAGCCGAATATATCAAAAATTTTCGGCTTCCACGAGCTGTTTCACTGCTTTGTGCTGCTGGGAACCTTCCTTCATTACCTCATGATATATACCCGGCTGATCGGCTAATCTCATGAAATCTGTCGATATCCAGGATTCAAAGGGAATGATATAATAATTACAGCAATAACTTTTCGATTTCCCTTCGATGCAAGTCATCGGAAAGAGAGGTGCTGTATGAATACCAGCAAAAAGACCCGTAATTTGGTCTACTACGCCATGATCATGGCAATCATCGTGATGATGGCCGCTGTGCCTTTTCTGGGATATGTCCAGATTTTTCCCATTGCGATCACTCTGGTTCATATTCCAGTGATTATCGGCACGATTCTGTTTGGCTGGAAAGCCGGATTCCTGTTCGGGCTAACCTTCGGAGTCAGTTCCATGATTGTCGCCATTACACGTGGTGCAGCGACGGATCTTCTTTTCATCAACCCGCTGATTTCGGTTGTGCCACGAATTATGTTTGGTCTGATCATATATCCGATCTACCGCCTGTTTGAGCGAATTCAGTCCTCCGAGGCACTGTCCATCGGCTTGACCGCCTTTGTTTCCAGTTTCGTGCATTCAGTTCTTGTTCTGGCCGCCATTTTCCTCCTGCTGACCTACGAAGGAAAGATGGTGGGCAGTACTATTTTCCAGCAGCTGCTGGCAACAGTTCTGACTGTAAATGTCTCACTGGAAGCGGTGGCTTCTACCATCGTTGCGATTCCTTTAGTGAAAGCGGTGCGTGCCAGCCTCCGGAAATATTCCGCATAAACGTTCTTTTCTGTGACGATGGGCTGCCGGCAAGAGGCGTTCCCGTTGTGAAATGAGCGGATGAATCATCAAACACACCTTTAAAGCCAGACATTGGCCGAATAAGCCCTTCAAGGGTCTGCCGGCCAATGTCTGGCTTTATTGTAGCGATCTTCATTGGGTCGCTGAGTTTATCATGACAGGAGACTGGGTGGTGAGCACAGGAAATACTCTGATTCCTCGAATCGTAGAAAATTGAAATCAAGAAAGACTTACAGCATGATACGAAGTGAGACTGCCAGGGAATCCAATCCCAGCAAATCACAGCTTTTCTGGCCGCCGGATCAGGGGGTGATGGAAAAGATGACATCGCGCGCAGCGACAGCGTTTCGACCGGTCAGCGGCTTGATAACTGCTTCGGCCGGTGACGTCAGGATGACCGGAGTAATTAGATCGTAGCCTCTTTGTCGGATTTTTTCCAAGTCTACCCGAATGATCGGTGTTCCGGTCTTTACAAACTGGCCCTGCTCAGCTAAGATCTCAAAACCTTCGCCATTGAGCTCCACGGTATCAATGCCGATGTGAATCAGGATTTCAATGGTTTTATCTATTCGCATGCCAAAAGCATGACCCGTTGGGAAAAGCATCGTCAGTTCACCGTCTGCAGGAGCGACAAATAAATTCTCGGTGGGGCGCAGGGCAACGCCATCCCCGATCATTTTCTCTGAGAAGACCTCATCCGGAACCTCGGACAGATCCACACAGGAACCGGTGACCGGCGCATATATTTTAATGTCTTTCTTAAACATGCCAAACATAAAATTCTACTCCTCCCATGTACTATACCAGTTCATTATACAGGAGAAACCACCAAATGAGATGAGAAAAAAAGCGAGCGTTTTCGGCTATAAAATACTTTATCGGGTTTGACGAGAAAAATCAGTCTGAAGTTAGCCTGGATTGACTGCACAGAGTCATTTGATCGGAAGGGACGAACGGCGCCGAAAATAGAGGTTCATCCGCTGGGAGAACCGGGAAAACCCATGGGGAGTAGTGTATAATAAAAGTACTTGTTACAGTGCTGTAACCCATTGGTTTCCATTGTATCCTTTAATTAGATTGTGAAAATAAAGGAGGCAGGATATGTATCGAATATTGATTTGTGAAGATGAGACCAGCATCCGAACTTTTTTAAAGATTAATTTTGAGCGGAGCGGCTTTGCGGTTTACGAGACGGATACCGGAGAAGAAGCGGTGCGGATCGCGGGGCTGGAAAAGCCTGATGTGGCCATATTGGACGTCATGCTTCCGGGGATTGACGGTTTTGAGGTTCTCCGGAGAATTCGCGAAGAAAATACGAAAATCGGTGTGATCATGCTGACCGCCCGAGGACAGGACACCGACCGCATCACCGGACTGAAAGGTGGTGCCGATGACTACATCATCAAGCCGTTCAATCCGACCGAGCTGATTCTGCGCACGCAGGCATTGCTTCGCCGCATTAATGAAAAAACTGAGCGTGAAGAGGAAAAAGTCATTCGCACGTTCTGCTTTGAACTGGATAATTATTCTCAGACAATTTCAAAGGATTCAAAGGAGATCGTTTTGACTCCCAAGGAATTTTTACTGATGAAAATCTTCATGGAAAATCCGGGAAAAGCATTTACCCGCGATGACCTGCTGAATCTTGTATGGGGCTACGATTTTACTGGCGACCCCAAAATCGTCGATGTGAACGTTCGTCGGCTTCGCTCCAAGATTGAGGATGACCCGTCAGAACCCAAATACATTGAAACGATCTGGGGAACGGGATATCGATGGAAAAAAGAGTAAGACAAGGAAGTATTCGGGCCAGTTTTATCAAGAGTATCCTGCTGATCCTTGGCATGACCTATATATTAACCCTGGCAGTGCTCCTCAGCTTTGTCAGGGCCTATTTTTATACGAACTTTTATAATACGGTCAAAGGACAGGTTCAGTATTCAGCTGATTATTATGAGGATAATATTTCCACAACCGGGACATTGATCGAGAATCTTTATGCGGACCAGGATAGCTGGTGGCACAGCGATGGCGCACGGGTTCAGATCTACGACACTTCTGCCCAGCTGCTGTTGGACTCTCAGGCTCACCTGGAGTCGGAATCTGAGCTTCTGGATGTCCGAGCTGCTTTGAATGGCCAGACCGAGTACCATATTTTCAAAATAGGACAGACCAACGAGCATGTCATGAGTATTTCGACCCCTTTGATCTCTACCGGAAAAGTCATCGGCGTGATTCGTCATATCGCCTCACTGGAGCAGGTGGATCAGAATCTGCTTAACATTACCATTCTCTTTTTCCAGATTGGCGGAGCAATTACAGCAGCAGCGGCCATGATCGGAATTTTCATGAGCAAGAAGATGATTGACCCGATTACAGAACTGACCGAAACGGCCCGTCAGATGGCCAAAGGCGTCTATAACGTGAAAAGTCCGGTGATGAGCAATGACGAGATTGGCACGCTGTCTCAGACATTTAACTACATGGCCTCGGAAATTGCTAAAAAAGAGGAATTGAAGAATGAATTCATCTCTTCGGTGTCTCATGAACTGCGTACACCGCTCACTGCTATCAAGGGATGGGCCGTGACTCTCAATGATCCGGCAACGGACCCGGAGCTGCTGGCGATGGGGCTCGATATCATCGAAAAGGAGTCGGATCGGCTCAAGGCGATGGTCAATGAACTGCTGGACTTTTCACGCTTCGCTTCAGGGAAAATTGATTTGAAACTGGATCAAGTAGAGCCCGAGCAACTGAAAAAATACATCCTTTCATTTGTTGAAGGCAGAAAGGAACGGGAACCACGATCGTTCCAGCTTGTCATGGAAGAAAGCGTTGCGCCCTTTACGGCTGATATCAACCGGATCAAGCAAGTTCTGGTGAATCTCATCGACAATGCATTCAAGTTTACTGAACCGGGGGACTCCATCCAGGTAGAGGTTGCCCAGGATCTGACCAGCACCTGGCTAACCGTCAAAGATACGGGCATTGGAATTGCGCCGGATGAGATACCGAAAGTCCGGGAGAAATTCTATAAGGGCAAACACTCGAAATCTTCCAGCGGCATTGGCTTGTCCATTGTTAACGAGATCGCGCTGCTCCATGGCGGGTCATTGGAAATTGACTCGGAACTTAATCAGGGAACCAGGATGCGGGTTCGGATCCCAAGGGAGGTCAGCAATGTCAAAAAAAATCACTAGTTTCTTTCGGATTTTACTTGTCCTTGCAGTCAGCCTCAATCTAACCGGCTGCTTTGCGATGGAGAGCATACTGGCCATCGATAAGACCCTGCCGCGGACCCCGGTGCTTGATCTGGCGCCGTACTGGGTGTTTGATACGGCGTACTCTCTGAATCCGGACAACCAGGAAATTGATAAGGATTATTTCAAAGGTCTGGGTGCCTATTTATCCAAAGACCGGATTATCATCGGTACGGACTCAGTGGATCATCCCACCATGAAAGTAATGCAGGTCTCAACCTACGAGTATTTCCTGACCCGCTACAAAATCGCACCGGCGGATGTCGGCCTGACCGAAGCCTCGATGAAGGTTTACACGGTTACTGATGCGAAAGGATTTTCGGTCCGGATCTATGAGCTGAAGCCGGAACGGATCGCGATTGAACGGAATAACATCCTGCTCTATTTTGACCGGACAGATCACCTGGAGAAAACCAATATAAAAGTTTCCACCGATTCCATGGGGAATCCGACAAAATCTCCGCCCAGCACTGCCAATGGCGTGCTGCTCGGTTTGAGAAGCGCCCGTACGGATCAGAATGGAAAACCTGGGGCGGCGACTTATCGAACCTTATGGATTTCCTATCAGAATGGGCAGCCCTTGACCATTTATGAAGTTGAAAATATACTCTTCCCCCGCAACGTATTCTATCAGCTTTCCGTCGACCGGCAGGAAAATGCGGATGTGGTCAGGGAAACGATCGTGATTAAAAATCTGGCGGACCAGACCATCGTCCAGGAGAGCGCTCCGGCTGACGGGTTGTCCCGGCGAAGTGACATTACTTTCATCTCCAATGATTATTTCAGTACAGTCTCCGGCGTTGCCAAATACAAGGACTTTAAAGATCTGACGGAATACTCGACTCGCAATGTTGGTAAGCCGGATTATGATAATCGGATCGGCATTACCGACCTGTTCGGACCGGAGGGCATCAATGTGATGGAGTCGGCTGCGAAAATTGCCCTGGCCAACCAGGAAGCGGGAGAAACAGCCGGCTTGGGAGAACTCAGGGAAAACTCCTTCATTTTGAAGCGATACAATGGCCGCTGGATCTATGAGGGGAGAATCAATGCCCAAAATGCAAACTCACAAAAGAATCT
Source organism: Clostridiaceae bacterium HFYG-1003 (assembly GCA_024579835.1). Taxonomy (NCBI): domain Bacteria; kingdom Bacillati; phylum Bacillota; class Clostridia; order Eubacteriales; family Clostridiaceae; species Clostridiaceae bacterium HFYG-1003. Next base: position 1,908,126 of record CP102060.1, on the reverse strand, counting down.
GACCTATCCCATGAATTTCCGGGACAATTATCGGGTCTATCGCTATGATGACCTGGAGCCTCGCTGGAGTGAGATCAGATCATTAGTTCCCGATGCCTTGGACGCAGTCAGTTCACCGGATCGATTCTTCACGCTGATTCGCACCAAATCTCGCCTGCTGGTGTATTCCCGGCTTAAGGACGGGAGGCTGGCAGCGGAGCCGATGGCGCGAATCGAGCTTTCGAACGAGGAGATTATTATGCATGAATGGGCCCTGGGGAATTATGTGACGGAATGGACAAAAGTTGTCAAGCCATTGGGGAAAAAACTGCAATAAACGATTAGAAAAAATAAAAATGACAGGAATTGAAATTAATGCAAGTGAACCATCTGTTTATCGTCAATCCCAGAGCCGGAAAAGGTGTGGCTGCCAATCTGGCGGAACGAATCAAAGATCTGTTTGCCCATCTGACCAATAAGTATCCCCAGACCCATTATGAAGTTGTACAGACGCAATACCGGGGCCATGCAACAGAAATTGCCCGGGATTATTCCGCCCGTGGAACCTGGCGAATTTATGCAGTAGGCGGAGACGGCACACTCAATGAAGTACTCAACGGAATGGCGGATTCGGATTCCAGTCTGGCCTGCATTCCCGGCGGCACAGGCAATGACTTCATCCAGTCACTGGCTGGGGACTTCAAGCGAATGGATATCCTGAAGGATACAATCCTGGGCGATGAAGTGCTCATTGATGTCGGAATGGCCAACGAAAAGTACTTTTTAAATGTTGCCAGCGTTGGGTTTGATGCCAAAGTTAATTACAGGGCGGAGCTATATAAAGGGAAGCCGCTTATTACGCCCCTGATGGCCTATTTTGGCGGAATCCTCAGCAGCCTGCATGACATGCGTCCGACTCGAGTCACTCTGCACCAGGGGGGTGAGCGTCGTGAAAAGGAGCTGTTCCTGATGGCGGTCTGCAATGGCCGAACTTATGGCGGCGGATATCAGATTGCGCCGGAGGCACTCATCAATGACGGCTTGTTTGATGTGGTGGAAGTTGCTCCGATCAGCCTGAAACAGATCCCTTTTTACTTGCCCCGACTGCGTCAGGGGACCCACATTGGACTACCGGAAATCAATTTTTTCCGGACAGATCGCATTCAGCTAAGTTCGGATGAGGAATTCCTCGTCAATCTGGATGGGGAGACAACGTTTGCCAATGATGTGGATTTCAGACTTCGGGCGAAGAAAATCCGAATGGTCCTCCCGCGTGGAGTCAGCCAGACAATGTTTGCCCTGGAGTCGAAGTAGTCAGCCTCATTTCGATCAGGGTTGTTCAATCAAGACGTAAAATCCAAATGGGAAATTCATAGGTTGCACAAAGAAATTTAATATCTTTATACTATGATGAATAGTAGATACTTGAATAAAATGGGAGGTCGTAACAATGGATGAGAAAGGAAAATTTGACGAATTCGGCAATAAAGTAGAATATACCTCGGCCAACGCATATGAAGAATTTGAATCTGACCACACCCAACCCGGAGAGGGCTTCAATGAGTTCCAGGAAGAAGCAAGACGCAAATTCAACCGGATCCAGTTTGAGGGGAAAGCGGCCAGAGGCGGAGAAAAGGTCGGAAAGAGCGCACGCAGCCTGTTTGAATTTGCCGGCGACTCCATCGGCCTCCTGATTTTGAAGAACCAGGGCAAAAAAGACCTGGCATATCAGATTATTAAAGGCGGACGCGACCTTGGGAAAACTGCCGAAGACCTTTTGGGAAAAGTATTTCGCGAGGGTGGGAAAGTGGTTGGTGAAACAGCGGAGAAAGTGGATGTAGATTCCTTGCGCCAGAAAGCCGAAGAGGTGAAAGTAAGCCTGACCCAAAAGCTGGAAGAGACAGAACTGCTGGAGAAGGTCAAGCCCGATGAAATCAAGTCAAAGCTGGAGGGCGCATTCCACAAGGTCACAGAAAAGGTCCAGGATCTGAAGAGTGATCTGACCGAGGATCCCGTGTCTGCCGAGCAGAAGAAAGCGGATCTGGAAGCTAAAATCGAAGCCTTTGAAAAGCTGTACGAGGATGAATCCATCGAACGGGAACTTCATTCAACAGAAGGATATAAGCCGGAGGAATCCAAGTCCAGAGAAAAATACTAAAAACAACTGACCTGATGCATCCAACCGAAACAGATGCCAGGTCAGTATTCCCATCTGGCTAAGTCCTACAGGATCAGGATCAGTGTAAGGAACGATACCAGTAATTCATACCAGTAGTATCAGCATCAGGATTTAATCAAATGTCAAATGTCAAATGTCCAGTGTCCAATGTCTGAGAAACGGTGCAAATAATCCAGGCAATTCCCTTGCCGAGCAGAATACCGACAAGACCCCTGCCGAGCAGATCCTTTCTCATGAGAACCGAAATTAAATTCTTGAGTTGATGAGGCAGCTTTTTTGACAACTTCATCAAATGAAAAACAAGCGTCTGTTTTCCGGTAGCAATCCATGGGGTTCTGTTTTACAATGGAATTGTTACCAAATAAGCAAAGGCTGGATCCTGAGGTCCGGCTGAAAAAGGAGTCGTTGCATATGAACCGTATCATGGAAGTTGTACCGAATTATTCCGAGGGAAGAAACCCTGAAGTTGTTGAGAAGATCGTCAATTGTTTCCGTAATCGCGAAAATGTAAAGCTTTTGGACTATTCTTCCGACAAGGATCACAACCGGACCGTTGTCACAGTGGTAGGAGAACCTGAAGCGCTGAAAGCTCCCTTGCTGGAATCCGTCAAGGTGGCAATGGAACACATCGATCTGACCAAGCATACCGGCGAGCACCCGAGAATGGGCGCTATGGATGTTTGCCCCTTTATCCCGATCAAGGGCTGCACCATGGACGATGCGGTAGCGCTGGCTAAGGAAGTGGGCGAAATGATTGGAGCACTGGAGATCCCGGTATTCCTGTATGAAAAAGCCGCCTCTGCACCTGCCCGGGAAAATCTGGCCCAGGTTCGCAAGGGACAGTTTGAGGGGATGGCTGAAAAGATGAAGGATGCCGCATGGCATGCAGATTTCGGCCCGAAGGATGCACCACACCCGACGTTCGGTTGTGTTGCCGTAGGTGCCAGAATGCCCCTGGTTGCCTTTAACGTTAACCTGAACACCAATGATATGGCAACGGCTGATTTCATTGCCAAGCGTGTTCGTCACATCGGCGGCGGACTTCGTTTTGCCAAAGCAATGGGCGTAGAGCTCAAAGAACGCGGAATTGTCCAGATTTCAATGAACCTGACCGATTACACCAAAACATCCCTGTATCAGGCATTGGAAATGGTCCGCTCAGAAGCCAAACGGTTCGGCGTCAGTGTCGTTGGAACGGAAGTAATCGGATTACTGCCTATGGCAGCTCTGATCCAGTCCGTTGAATACTATATGGGCATCGAGAACTTCTCCATGGACCAGGTTCTTGAGACCCGGATCATGGAATAGTCATGAAAAGCTATCTGTTTAAGAACGCCTCAGAGCTGGTGACCCCAAAGGGCACCGCTCTGAAAAAAGGCGAAGAGATGAGGGAACTGACGGTCATTCCGAATGGCTGCGTCATTACCGAAGGGAATCGAATCAAGGCCGTCGGCGGTCCTGAAATCCTTCAGGGGCTCGATGAAGCGGAGTATATCGTCATTGACTGTACCGGGAAAACCATCATGCCCGGTCTGGTGGATTCCCATACCCATTTCATCTTCGGAGGTTATCGGGCCGAAGAGTTCAACTGGCGGCTGAACGGAGAATCCTATATTTCCATCATGGAACGGGGCGGCGGAATCGTGGCAAGCACGAAGGCAACCCGCGCCACATCCCTGGATGAATTCCTCGAAGTGGGGCGTAAACGCCTGCGGTCCTTCGCCAACTTCGGAGTAACAACAGTAGAAGGCAAGTCCGGCTACGGGCTGGACAAAGAAACAGAACTCCGTCAGCTGGAAGCAATGGCCCGCCTTAATCAGGAGGACTGGATCCGAATTGTTCCTACCTATATGGGACCTCACGAAATCCCAGCGGAATTCAAGGGCAGGCCAGACGATTACATTGATTTCTGCCTGAATGAGGTTCTTCCTGAGGTTAAGGAAAGAGGACTTGCGACGTTCTGTGACATATTTACGGAAAAAGGCGTGTTTAACATCGAGCAGTCCAGAAAATTCCTCACAGCAGCCCGTGAAGCCGGATTCGGCATTCGCATGCATGCGGATGAACTGTTCGCGGGATTTGGCGGAGCGGAACTGGCCGGAGAGTTGAAAGTGACCTCAGCCGACCACCTCCTGAAGATTTCGGAAGAAGGTATCAAAGCAATGCGGGACAATAATGTTTGCGGCACCTTGCTGCCACTGACCGCCTTCTCGATCAAAGCTGATTACGCGCCGGCCCGTAAAATGGTCGACATGGGAATGGGCGTAGCTCTGGCAACTGACCTGAATCCGGGCTCCTGCTACTCTGAGTCCATCCCGCTGCTCATCGCTTTATCCACGATCTATATGGGACTGCGCATGGAGGAAGTTGTAACAGCACTGACTCTGAACGGCGCGGCTGCCCTGGGACTGGCCGAAGAGAAGGGAAGTTTGGAAGCTGGCAAACTGGCGGATATCGCGGTGTTTGACGTGCCCAATCATCAGTTCCTGACCTACCATTTTGGGGTCAACGAGTGTGTTTACACTATGTCCGAGGGACGCGAAGTCTATCGGAAACAGGATATTTTCTAAAAGTACAACGAGGTGCAGAACATGGGTTATGATGTCATCATTGTGGGTGGCGGCCCCGCCGGCATGTATACCGCCCTGACCCTGAGCGAACAGGGCCTGAAAAACATTTTGGTCCTTGACCTGAATGAAGATCTGGGCGGGACTCTGAATGAGATTATCGAAGTCGATGAATCTTATGAATTGGAAGGCTACACCGGGGTGGAGATGGCAGATGATCTAAAGAAGAAACTGATCCTGCACGGTGTGGACTATGAACCAATGACACATGTTCTGTCCGTTGACAAAGATAAGACGGTCAAAGCTCTTAGTCCGGAAAAAGGGCTGCGCTATCTGAGAACCAGAGCGCTGGTGATTGCCACCGGAGCCAGGGAACGGCCACGCGGTATCTTGAACTTTACCTCAAAGCGAACATCCGGCATTTTCAGTATTGGCAGTGCCAGAAAGTTTATTGTGGAGCAGGGCTACCTTCCGGGCAACCGCATTGTGATTTTCGGATCTGACTGGACTGGTCTTTATCTGGCCAAGCTGCTAAAGACGGAAGGAGCCGACGAGGTAACCATCGTCGATCAGGTTCGCGAACTGAATTTCCCGGATGAAAAGCTTGCCCGTTTCCATGAATTGTTTCAGATCAAGGCGGAACTCGGGTACACAATAAAAGAAATTCATGGCATGAACCGGATCACCGGCGTGACCATTGAACGGAACAGCAGCCGGGATGACGTTCAGAAAACCAAGGAGCTGTCCTGCGACACCATCCTGCTGTCTGTGGGCATGTCACCGCAGCGGGAACTGTACAAGCGCTTCCGCCGCGATCCGGAAAACCAGGGAGTATTCATCACCGGCAATGCCGAACGAATCTCCTTTGATTTGCATGACATCCACAAGCGAGCCGTTGAAACGGCACAGAAAGTCATCGATTTCCTGGCTGAGCCTGAACCACCGGAGTCCCCTGAATCCTAGGGATCCGGGAGAATAAATAAAACGAGCGAGATCAATATCTGGCTCGTTTTTTTCGCCGGTTGATGCTGAAAAATACAACCGGGGTATGATCTTATTTTTCCCGCGGAAAGTGGTACAACCGATCAAAATCGGATCGCTTCATCTGGTAATGCAGCCGATCGATGAAATCTTTGTCCAAGGGAAACACTCTTTGTTCCGTTCCGGTCTGAATGAAGCCAACTTTATTCAAACAGCGGCGAGCGGCCTGATTAGTACTCAGGGTATCGGTGGTTACCTTCTGCAGGCCAAGCGAATAAAACGCATAACGCAGTCCCATGATTAAAGCGCAGGTTCCGATGCCCCGATGGCGATTCGCTTTGGCTGCAATCCCCATCGTCACGGTGCAGTGTCCTTTTAAGAAATCGATGCCCCACAAGGTGAGCTGACCGACCAGATGGTCATGCTTCATAATGGCGAAGCTGAGCAATGTTTCGTCCGATTGGACGGAAGCTGATTGATCAGGACCAGAAAATCCGCTGAGTGGTTCACTGATTTTGGACAGAGGAACGGCGCGAAAAGGAAAAGTCGTTTCCTCACTGAGTTGTTCAAGCTGCTCCAGGTCACTGGGTTTCAATGCCCGGAGATAGATGGAGTCACAATTGGTTGTCATAGTGAACCTGCCTAATATAATTTTTTAAAACAGCGCTTGCAGATGATGGTCTTACCGCCATCGGCCTTCATGTAATTACCTTCCGCTACGGGCTTCCTGCACAGGCTGCAAAGCAGCGCTTCGTGAGTCGGAACCACTTTTGGCGACGGGATCGGTTTCGCTTGTGCCGGATTCTGGCGCTGCTTCTGTTCCAAAAGTGCCTGAATATTGGCCAGGTCCCGCTCAGTGTATCCGCGGGCCGGAAGGAGTCCGTTCAGCTTTTTGTTGCTGGCCGGCTGATACAGGATTGGTTCTTCGGACTGGTCATGGCGGCGGATTTCGTAAGACATCCGAAAGACCGATTCTGCAAAAAGCTCCAGTTCAAAGCGCGGTTCCACCTTGTCGTAGTATTCCTCTATGATGAGGCGCCGAACCTGAGCATCATTGACAATCAGACCGGATTTTTCAACTCCGTCGAAAATGCTCTTGGTAATGTTGTTCGTATCAGGGTGCCGCTTCTCGCTTTTATAATAAACCCTCAGAACAGCTATGAGGCTCTCCTCAAAAGTCACTCCGGGATTCTGAGCCCGGGCACAGGCGGCAATATTTTCCTCATACAGGGCATAGCGGTCGTGATAGGTGCCGGAGTTGTCCGGAAGGATCGCACGGCCATTCTTATTGTGCATCTTAAAATTCGATTTGGTGATGGGGGAGCCCATCACTACGACTTTGGCATATTCAGACATGACGTCACCTTTTCATTTACTTGGAATCAGAGTATAATTATCATCTTATAGATGATTCAAGTGATTTGATTTGATTATAGCATAACAGGCTCAGTCAGCTGACTTTTCCGATTTGACTGAGATTTCGAACAGGAGTGATTATACAAAATGAAAGACCAACTGATCCTGGGCATAGAGACAAGCTGTGATGAAACGGCTGCGAGTGTCGTGCGCAACGGACGCCAGGTCCTGTCCAATATCATCTCTTCCCAGATCCCGCTGCATCGCAAGTTTGGGGGAGTGGTTCCGGAAATGGCTTCCAGGAAACATACAGAGAATATTACCGGTGTTGTGGACCTTGCGCTGAAAGAAGCCGGAGTGACACTGGAAGACCTTGATGCCATCGCGGTGACTCGGGGGCCTGGGCTGGTCGGAGCTCTGCTGGTCGGGCTGCAATATGCCAAGGGACTGGCGTTTGCTCTGGGTAAACCTCTGATCGGTGTAAATCATATTGAAGGGCATATCAGTGCCAACTACATTCAATATCCGGAGCTGGAACCACCGTTTGTCAGCCTGGTTGTTTCCGGGGGACACACGTTCATCGTGGAGGTCAGGAACTACCGGGATTATGTCGTAGTAGCCAAAACCCGGGATGACGCGGTGGGCGAAGCCTTTGACAAAGTCGCGCGGGCACTGTCACTGCCCTATCCCGGCGGACCGCAGATTGATCAGCTGGCCAGAAAGGGAAACGAGGACGCAATTGCCTTCTCACGTCCTAAATTCCATGAAGAAACGCTGGATTTCTCATTTTCCGGCATCAAGTCGGCGGTTCTGAATTATCTCAACAGCGCGGCTCAGCGGGGAGAGACCATCGTCCCAGCTGACGTGGCGGCTTCGTTTCAGAAAGCCGTGGTCTTCAATCTCATTGATCACGCCATGCAGGTAGCTGTGAATCGCGGCTACCATAGAATCGCAGTAGCCGGAGGAGTTGCCTCAAACAGTTATCTGAGGCACAACCTGGTGGAAGAAGGGAAGAAGCAGGGGATCGAGATCCTGTTTCCCGCCGCCGTACTGTGCACTGATAATGCGGCGATGATTGCCAGCGCCGGGTATTATCAGCTCCAGGCGGGAGATATATCTCCCTTATCCATCAATGCGGAGCCAAACCTGGGACTTCGGCTGTAATTGCAGGACCAAACCGGACTTAACCAAAATGACACCAGTAACCGCATCGAATGAGTTAAAATGTGAAGTGAGAGAATAATAGGATCGGAGGGGTTGACCATGGGTGATCCAGATCACATTAATAACAACATGACCGGACCGGATCCTCAACCGACTGAAAGGATCCGAGTCCCCCGAAAAATGGGCTATCACCTCATTACGACTTTGACGACAGGTCTGGTCGGCCTGCTGATGGGACTTTGGCTGGCGATTTTTTTATTGCCGAATACCGCTTTGTTCCATGACTCCGCGCTGGGAAAGTACATTGAGGAACATGCCCAGTTGGCGGCCAGGGAGGCTTCAGAAGGCATAATGAGCGATGTCTCCAAGCAGCTGAAGGCCATTGAAGCGCAAAAAGCGATTATTGAGGAGACCAGCGATGATCCCGATATGACGGTATCCGAAATTGTAGCCCAGTACAAAAGTTCAGTGGTAACCATTGTGACCAAAATCAGAGACACAGAATCTGAAAACGAGATGCGCAATTTTATCGGCAGTGGATTTATTTTGAACCGCGATGGAATGATCGCCACCAATCAGCATGTGATTGGCGGAGCGGACACCATCACCGTGATTCTGGCTGATGGCCGTGAGGTATCTGCCAAGGAGATCAATTCAGATCGGGACACTGATCTTGCAATCATTAAAATTGATAATCGGATTTCGCTTCCTGGAATTGTGACAGTAGGAAATTCAGATACCATTACGGTCGGAGAACAGGTGGTTGCCATTGGCAGTCCGGTCTCGAGAAATTTTGCCGGAACTGTGACCAGTGGAATCATTTCCGGAAAAGACCGCAATGTCTATATTGGCGATTCTGTCATCAGTTATCTTCAGACCGATGCCGCCATCAATGAGGGGAATTCGGGCGGACCCTTATTCAATGCCAGGGGGGAAGTCATTGGAATCAATACGGCAAAAATGTCCGATGATGTACAGGGAATCGGATTCGCTATTCCCATCAATATCCTGAAGGAAAAGCTGACCTACTTATCCAGAGTACCACTGTACACCGGGTTTACTGCCAAAGATCTCAATCCGGAAGCGCTGGAAGCCCTCAACATCAGCAATGGCGTCGTTGTGATCGCGGTGGATAAATTATCTCCGGCGGAGAAAGCCGGTCTTCAGGAAAAAGATATCATTCTGACCTTTGATGGCAGGGAAATCCTGAAGACCAGCCAGATGAACGATATCCGGGAGCGTCACGATCCCGGCGAAAAGATCAGGATGGAGATTAAGCGAGGCAACGACCTGCTGACACTTGAACTGGAACTGACGGCCCGACCCTGATTCGCTCGAAGCCAGGGTGACGCAATCGACCACGGAGTAATGGACCGCGGGGCAGTGAACAAGAATATACCTTAGTTAGATAGCAAAAGCTGCCGGATCCGGCAGCTTTTTGCATTATATGAGCTGCAGGTATCATTTCGGTCTTGCCTGATCAGGAGATGCAGCGGTGGCAGGAATTAACCGACCGGATCGATTTGGAGTCAGGAAAATTATGATCGGGTTCCTGCCGAATGACTCGGATCGCCGGGGACTCCTTCTGAGATGAATCTGGATCAAGACACCTAAAAAAGATTGCATAAAATATAGGGACGGTACTTGAATTAGATAAAATGGGATGTTATACTATGCTCATAGCTTGAACGGGACATAATTCAAGTAGTGTCCCCGAAATGATTCAAATGCAAGGAGAAAAAAATGAGCAATATGTTTAATGACGAAATCAGAGGACAGTTAAAAGAAATATTCAGTGGAATGGTCCAACCCGTGACCATCGAATTCTTTACCGCCAAGGATGAACCCGCGGTTCAGGAAGTGGAGGACTTTTTGAGTGAGATTGCCGAACTCAGCGATCAGATTCAATTGACAGTCAACCGGCTGCCGGAGGATCAGGCAAAAGCGGATCAGCTGGGAATCGTTCGGGCTCCCGGATTCACCGTTATGGGAGAAGGCGGAGTGGACCACGGGATTCAGTTTTATGGATTGCCGGCTGGTCATGAGATTAATTCCTTTATCTACGCCCTGATGGCCGTATCCGGCGGAAAGGAAGAATTGCCGGAAGAACTGGTTCGGGAACTTCAGGGGATGGAGAAGGACATTAACATCAAGGTGTTTGTCACCTTATCCTGCCCGCACTGTCCGGGAGCCGTTTCCAAAGCCCATCGCCTGGCCATGGAAAATAGCCGGATCAAGGCAGAAATGATAGATGCCAACCTGTTCCCGGAACTGTCCCAGCAGCATAATGTTTCTTCCGTTCCCAAGATCGTGTTCAATGATGGTCGGGATCTGGTCGGCAATCAGCCGATTGAATCTTTTATGGCTCATATCAGGGAACTCCAGCGGTAAGCGAAGTTTGGCGCAGGTCGGGATCACCCAAAATCAATTGGTATGATCGGTAAAATCATAAACTAATAACGCAACAGCCAAAATCCTGCCGATCTTCGGCAGGATTTTGGCTGTTGATTTGATTTTTGATATATAAACCGGCTTTGGCCCGTTACTCTTCTTCGGTGACAGCCAGCAGTTCTTCCCATTCGGTCATCAGCTGAGTCAGCTGCGTGTGGGTTCGATCGATCGATGTTTGGACTTCTCTCATGCGCTTCGGATCCATGAAGACATCACTTTCTGCCAGGCTGGCGGTGAGTTCATCCAGGGTTAGTTCGCTGCTTTCGATGGCTTCTTCCACTTCGCGCAGACGAACCCGGGCTTTGCGTTCTTCCCGCTGATTGACTTTTCGTCTCGTTCGATCCTGATTGGACTGGCTTTCTTCAGCTTTTACCGCCGTCGAAGCAGCTTCCGGTTCCCGTTTTTCCGCATAGTAGCTGTAGTTGCCCAGATATTCCTTGATCCCTTCTGAACGGAGCTCGTAAATCCGGTGAATGACCTTGTTGAGGAAATAACGGTCATGGGATATGACAAAAAGCGTTCCGTCATAGTCCATCAGGGATTCCTCCAGGGCTTCGCGCGAGGGGATATCCAAATGATTGGTGGGTTCATCGAGCAGAAGAAAATTATCTTCCCTCAGCATTAGTTTCAGAAGATTGATACGGCACTTTTCTCCTCCTGAAAGAAGTTTGATCGGTTTAAAGACATCATCGCCGCGGAAGAGGTAGGTGCCCAGGGCGGTTCGAAGTTCGGTAGTTGTCAGTTCTGGAAATTCATCCCAGACCTCGTCCATTACCGTTTTTTCGGGATCCAGGTCGGCCTGTTCCTGGTCGTAGTATCCCAGGGATACATTGCGGCCCAGGACCGTATAACCATGATCAGGTGTGATCAGGCCTCGGATCATTTGAAACAGTGTAGTCTTGCCGCGCCCGTTTTCACCGATCAGTGCGATCTTGTCACCCTTTCGAATCAGGAAACTGACATGACGAAACAGGGACTTGGTATCAAAGGATTTGGCCAGGTCGACAACATTCAGTACATCGTTTCCCGATTCATAGCCTGCCTTGAAGTGGATTCCGGCAGCACGACCTTCCTTTTTGGGAGCTTCGATCCGTTGAATCTTATCGAGCCGCTTTTGACGGGATTCGGCCGCCCGAATCGACTTTTCCCGGTTAAACTGGCGGTATTTCTCAATAATGGCTTCCTGCCGCCTGATCTCATCCTGCTGGGCCTCATAGGCCTTAAGCCGGACTTCGTAGGCTTTCTTGTGAAGCTCAAGATAGCCGGTATAGGAGGCGTTATAGGACAGCACTTCACCTTCCAGCATGAGATAGGTGTGATCTGTCACAGCATCGAGAAAATAACGGTCATGAGAAATGACCAGAAGCGTACCTTTGTAACTCTTGAGAAATTCTTCCAGCCATTCGGTGGCTGCCAGATCCAGATGATTGGTTGGCTCATCCATCAGAATGATGGAAGGTTCACTTAAGAGGAGCTTGGCCAGGGCAACCCGTGTTTTCTCACCGCCGGAGAGTACCGAAATTGATTTGCTCCAGTCCGTCTGAGGGATACCCAACCCTGTCAGCACCCGATGAAGCTGGGCGCGATAGGTTTGCCCGCCTTTGATCAGGTAAAGGTCCTGGAGGCTCGCATACTGATTCTGAATCTCTTCATGCCAGCTGCGATTGTCATCGGTCCACTCCGTTTTCATGTCATTTTCCAGGCGGATCAGTGTCTGTTCCATTTCAAGGAGATTCTGAAAGACTTTCAGGGTTTCATCATAGATGGTCCGGTCGGAATCAAGGTCCAGATTCTGCGCCAGATAACCCAGTGTGGCATTGCGGTCAACATAGTATTCTCCTTCATCAGGCTGGATCTGGCGCGTGAGGATTCTGAACAGAGTCGACTTTCCGACGCCATTGGCTCCGATGAGCGCTACTTTGTCTCCTTCATTGATCGTAAAGGAAATGTTTCTCAGGATGACATCCGTTCCATATTCTTTTTTAATATCTTTGCAGGATAATGCGATCATGATTTCTGCCTCCTGTTTTCAACCTTATTATTATAACAGAAGGCGGAGAGCAATGCACAAAATCACGGATCAGTTCTAGGATAAACGCATCAATTAGCCTTCATTTTAACCGACAAATGACTTCCCCTTGTTATTTGTCGGTTTTTAGCACATAATTGTATTACATACTATGTAATACAAAAGGTGGTGAAGGCATGGCTGATTATCCCGATTGGGTGCTTAAACATAAGAAACCAGGTACCTACATCAACGTCGTCAAAGGTAAGTACTATCTGTATGCCGCCCATTCGGAGCGGATCAAAGGTACAGACAAAGTTCGGCGGGTCAGTGATGGTTATCTGGGTCGGATCACTGAGGAAGATGGCTTGATCCCGCCCAAGGACAAAGTGAATGAGCCACCGGTTGTTTTGGAGTTTGGCATGTCCACAACGGTTCTTACCATCTGCGAGAACATCCACAAAGGCCTGCGCCGTACTTTCACCAAAGCTGGTGACCTGGTCATGGCAGCATCCATCCTCTCGTTTTTGTATGGAACTTACGACTCTCTTCTGTTCAAACAATCCTATCTATCCAGGCGCTTCCCAGACCTTGATTTTGACGCGGTTCTGACAAAGCCCCAAGAGTTTGGGATCCAGCGGAGTCAATTGATGATCCGGGACACAATGGCTAGACACTTTGGTGAGGATCTTCCAACCGTGATGCTCCTTTTTCCTCTGGTCTACATGGTCAGCATCAATGACCGGGTTTACCGTTCCGCGGAACCCGAGGTCACCAGACAACTACGATTGAAATATAACTTGAAGTGGGAGGACCAGCTATGAGCAAGATTTGCAGACCCATCCTGGAATACCGGGAAGTCATCAAAGCCACCGGCATAACCATTGACGAGTACACCCCTCCCCAAAAGATCATGAAGCGTTTTATTCGCCTGTTCCGGGAGATCGAAGATGTCAGGATCCAGGCGATGACCGACTACCCGCTCGAGGAGATCCTGGTGATCGCCTTTCTGGCGGTGCTTGGCAATGCCTCGAGTTGGAATGAGATCGAGCGGTTTGGCAATGCCAAGCACAAGTGGCTGAAAAAATTCCTGAAGCTGAACAATGGGATTCCTTCTCATGACACGTTTCGCCGGGTCTTCTCACTGATTGCCTCGGAGCAGCTGGAAAAGGCTACTGTACTGTTTCTAATGGAGAATATGGCTGTCCTCAGGAAGTCTTTGGGCATCAAATCATCGGTACGTCAACTGTGCATTGATGGGAAAGAAGAACGCGGTACGGGACGCAAAGCCGGTACTGATCAGGAGATCCGTAATCTGCAGACTCTGCATATCTACGATGCCTCCAATGGCGTCTGCATAGTCTCTCATCAGATCGACAGCAAAACCAATGAGATCCCCGCTGCCCAGGAAGCACTCAAAATGCTCCAACTCAAAAATGCCATCGTCACCTTTGATGCTCTGCACACGCAGACCAAAACCATCGGAATCATCATGGAGCGAGGCGGAAACTATGTTGGTGCCCTGAAGGGTAATCAGGGAAAATTGGCACTGGCTGCCGCTGAATCCTTCACGGAGAAGAATAAAGTCAGAATTCGAAAAGCTGGAAAGAATTATTACGAGACCACTGAAAAATCTCACAGTCAGATTGAAACCAGGCAGTTCTATATGACCAAGGCCATTGATCTGGATAAGGAGTGGCAGGGGCTTCGTAATTTCATCTGTTACGAGAAAAGGATATTCAGCACAATAACCGGCAAAGAGAGCACTGAAATCCGATACTATATCACCAGTCTCAATGATGTTGAACTCGGCGGAGACGCGATCCGGGGGCATTGGAGTGTGGAAAACCAGCTGCACTGGCATCTGGACTATACCTTCCACGAAGACGACAACACGACAGTGGATCGACAGGCGTTCACCAATTTGAGCATCCTCAATAAGATGGCCTTGTCCCTGTTCAAACTGGTCCAGCCACTGATGAAAAAGAACAGCAGTATCCGGCTGATCCGGAAGGATTTCTCCTGGGGATTCGAAGATAATCTGGCTAAGCTGCTCAATTCCTTTGACGAGAATGTCTTGAAAAACGCTTTAGAAAATGCAAATTTGAATAGAAAATAGGGATCTTGGAGAAAGCGACAAAAACCTTGGGGAAAGTGCGCTCCAAAATCACCTTTCAAGCTGAAACTGTCCCCTGGCCTGTAATGGCCAGGGGACAGTTTCCTTTAAGGTTATGTTGTTTGAATTGATGCGTTTGTCCTAGATCAGTTCTAGGATCTCCATTCAGGGTGAATAAGGAAATGCAGTATCCACGCATAGCCGGGAAAGGATAACTTCTGCCAGAGTGTGTCAGAAGGATAATAAGTTTTCATTTTGGGAATTCATACTGAGTCTTCATTTTGGGATTTCATTCTGAGTATCGATTCTGGGTATTCATTATGAGTAATATGAGACCAGCTATTTAATGTCAATAGGGATCGTCAAGAAAATTGAATGAGGTAGTGATTTTGAAAAGAAATTCCCCAAAAAGATTTATCTGGAAAATAAGTGCACGCCAACAAGACCCACAGGGATATGGGCTATCGGAGAGTTATGATGGCTAGCTTATGAGATGGTATCCAGATGAACCTCATACGGCTTATTAGCCTTCAGTACAGCGTGGATGGTGTACAGTAGTTTCCGTGATACAGCACCGATGGCAGTCCCATGGGACTTCCCTTCGGATCGTTTCTTCTCATAGAAGGCCTTGAAGACCGGATCATGCCTGGAAGCGGATACAGCAGCCATCCACACTGCCCGCCGAAGATAGGGTGAGCCCTTCTTCGAGAGTCGGTTGTGCTGTCCGGTGAAGTTGCCGGACTGCATCATGGTGGGATCCATTCCTGCAAATGCGACAAGCTTCTTTGGGGTAGAGAAGCGATTGATGTCTCCAATTTCCGCCAGGATCATAGCCCCAGTAGCAGCCCCGACACCAGGGATCGTCTGAATGACGGAGTTGATTTTCTTTAACTGCGTGTCAATCTTATTTTCGATTTCATGAAGCTGGCCTTCTGTGAACTCAACCTGCTCAATCAGGATCTTCAGCTGAAAGGCAAAGGCATCCGAGCAGATGGTAACGCCAACTGACCGGGATGCAGCCTCTTTGAGCTGCTGCGCTTTATCGGCGCTGTGACGACCTCTGCTGGCCTTATTAAGCAAATCAGCCAAAGAATCGGTGTCAACCTCCATCGCCTGTTCAGGAGTTCCATAAGTCTTTAGAAAGGCCTTGGAGCTTTGGCCAAACAGATTCGAGAAGAGCTTGTCATATTCCGGGAATACCTGATCCAGGACTGTGATAACTTGGCGTTTATAGTTTGCGCAGGAGTCTTTCAGAGATTCACGAAAACGAGCGAAATTGCGAAGGATCAGGATATCCTCATCCGCAAGGTGAGTTTCAGTGAACTTGCCAAAGCGGATGACTTCGGCCACCAAGAAGCAGTCCACCGCGTCAGTCTTCTGTTGACGGATGTGGAAGTTTCGAAGACTGTCGGATTGGATCGGATTGATCACGTGCAGAATATAGCCTTGTTCATGCAGAAATGAGTAAAGCGCCAGCCAGTAATGGCCGGTGGCTTCCATCCCGATGCAGAAGGTTTCATCCTGTGGGAGGCGATCCTGAATTAACTGGGTGAGCTTCTCGAAGCCCTCCTGGGTGTTTGTGAAGCGCAGAGACTTGCCCACATGGCTGCCATCCTCCCTGATGAAACCTGCTTCATGGTTGTTCTTGCCGATGTCAATGCCCAGATAGTACATAGATCACCTCTAAGATCAAGATTTACAGGGTGAACCCTCACGCTCCGGCGGCTCACAACCTCCTTGGACAGACGGAGAAGACCCAAAAGTCTCAACATCCAGCTCATTCGTGAACTGCCGCAAGAGGTGAGGCGCCACTCTCATAAACGAGGAAGAACCTCAAGGTGGGAGCCGGCGACACTCACTCTGCATGCTTATATTATGGCAGTTAATTACAGTTACGAAAAACCTATTAACTACTACAACATTATTCTAGGAGGGGGAGTGCTATGTCCGGAGTCTTGGCGAAGCCCTTTTTTCTTTCGGCAGATCTTGTTATAATTGATAGCTGGATAGAAAAACAGGCTGGCTGCAGCTTCTTCTTGATCGATTGGGGGAAATCAAATGAATAGTTGGAATGTGCTGCTGATCGGGGTAGCCCTGGCGATGGATGCTTGTGGGGTCGCGCTGTCCATTGGTATCAATTGTCAGGTGGATCGACTGAAGAAAGTGCGGTTTGCGTTGTCCTTTGCGTTCTTCCAGTTTGCCTTTGCCTTTATAGGCGCTGCTTTGGGACGGCTCATCAATCAGGAGATTGCCGCTGTGCCGACATTGATCGGAGGATTGGTAATACTGGGTGTCGGCATTATGATGATCCGGGAGGGTGCACAGCAGAAAGAGGAATGCATTCTGATCAAGCCGGGCATGGAGATTGTCCTCGGGGTATCGGTATCGATTGACGCCATGATTGTCGGCATTACGGCGTTGTACTCCAGAGGAGAGTACATTTTGCAGGATGGACTCCTGATCGGAGTTGTCACCCTGATTCTGGTCAGCCTGGCATTCGTGCTGAGCAAGCGTCTTCAGTCTGCCCCTCTCGTAACAAAATACGCCGATTTCATTGGAGGAGCCATTCTGCTGGTGTTCGGTTTGAGAATGGCTTTTCTCTAAGACGGGAACCATTGGAAAATCTGCTATAATTACAAATAGAAGTCAAGAGGGACATGGTTGTTTCCGTCTGGGAACCGGTCCCATGTACCTTAGTACTGCTTTCTTCGACTACCGGCGGCGTCCCTGATGTTTCGGATGGGACAGCCGATGATATTAAAGTCACTGCATTGCTGCATTCGGAATCATTTAATGTATTCCGATCTCCCCATGCTTTGTTTGTCACTCACTCTGCCATGCATTTTTTATGTTTTCTATGAGTTGATTATTTGCACTGACCGGTATAATGATAGAAAGGAGAACGGCAAGGGGACCGATTCATTCGTAACCAATGAGAGACTATTCTTCCCGCAGTAATCGGAAGAGAGGAACCTTGCCTAAAGATCGATGAACGTTCAGGAATTGCTCAAAAAACACGGTCTGAAAATCACAAAGCCCAGAGAAGCCATTCTGGAAATCCTTGCTCAGTCCGATCATGGACTGGATGCCGAGTCCATCCGGGATGAAGCCGAAAATCGTGAGCTGTACATCAACCTCTCGACCGTCTATCGGACGCTGGAGCTTCTGGAGAGTATCAGTGTCCTTGATAAATTTGACCTGGGAGAAAAGAAGTATAACTATGTGCTGAAGCGGGATCACCATATGCACAGCCTGACCTGTGAAATCTGTCATAAGACGGTGGATCTGGACTGTCCCATGGTGAAGATCGAGGAGCTGATTAACCGGGAAACCGGATTCTCGATTATGGAACACCGGCTGGAACTGAAGGGAATCTGTGCAGAATGCTCCCAGCGGCTGGAGAAAACAGCTTCTGAGGGGGACAAGGAAGGTTCAGCCTCCGGCAGAAAACAAAAGTAACAGGACTCCCCATGCGAAGGCCGGGATCCTTAAATGAAGAACCGCGTCGGATCACTGTTGTGGATCCGACGCGGTTCTTCATTGGTTTTACAGAGGATCAACGCATTGCCCTAGGCTCGGTGAAGAGCAATGTTATGCGGTTTTTCAGCGAAGGAAGAACGAACATAACAGGACGGCGACACTCATGATGGCGATGGTTCCCCCCGGGGCTGAATCCAGATAATAGGAGAGGACCAGGCCGGACAGGACGGCGATCAGACCAA
Source organism: Clostridiaceae bacterium HFYG-1003 (assembly GCA_024579835.1). Taxonomy (NCBI): domain Bacteria; kingdom Bacillati; phylum Bacillota; class Clostridia; order Eubacteriales; family Clostridiaceae; species Clostridiaceae bacterium HFYG-1003. The sequence continues at coordinate 1,889,603 of CP102060.1, read as the reverse complement.
AGCCAACAGCCCAAAGCAGAGTCTTGCGGAAGCCCGCTCTCAGATTCAAGGCTGCCGCCACCGGCAGAACCAGAATGGATGAAATCACCAGGAGACCGGTAATCCGGATGGAGACTCCGACAGTAGCTCCGGTCAGTGCCATGAACAGGTAATTCAGGGACACAACCGGGATTTTCGAGATCTCCGCGCCTTCTTCATCAAAGGTGATATAGAGCAGCTGCGAATAGAAGATTCGGATAAAGATCAGGCTGATCAGCGTGACTGCTGCGATCAGGAAAAGATCAGAGGGTTCTACTGTGAGGATTGAACCAAAAAGGAACGATTCAATATTGGCGCTGCTCCCGCGTGAAGCCAGGATAATGGCCAGGCCGACATTGAACGTCATGACAATGGACATCACGACCTCTTCGTAACTTTTAAACCGGTTGCGCAGGTACTCAATCAATAGCGCTGCCAGCAGCGTGTAGATCAAAGAGGCGACGGAGGGATTCAACCCGAAGAACGCACCCAGTGCGACGCCGGCGAAAGCGGAATGGGACAAGGTGTCGCCCATCATGGAAAACCGTTTGAGTACGAGGAAGGAACCGATCACCGGACAGAGCAGGGCGATCAGGAATCCGGCCGCCAGGGCGTTTCTCATGAAATCATATTGCAGCATGGGAATGTTCCTCCAGGTGATGTAAAAAATTGTCCCGGTCATCGTGGCCGATTTGGTTTTTATACTCCTCAACGGTAAACCATCGGACCTGGTTTTCCTTCATGGTCAGAATATGAGTCGAGTGATGCAGGGCAAATGCTACATCATGTTCAATGGAGACAATCGTCAGGCCTTCCTGATTCAGTTTCAGGAGCAAATGGCGGATGACTTCGCGGGAGTGACTGTCAATACCGGTCAGCGGCTCATCCAGAATCAAAAGATCCGGACAGGCAGAAATTGCCCGGGCGATCAGAACCCGCTGCTGCTGACCCCCGGAGAGCTCTCCGAACAGTGCTTCCGCCTGATCCTCCATTTCTACCATGGCCAGATACGTTTCCGGGGAACCCTGGCAACCCCTGGCCATGTGGATCGCGAGCATTTCGCGCACAGTAATGGGAAAGCGCATATTAAACTTGTCTTTCTTTTGCGGCACGTAACCAATTTTGGATAAGGTCCGGCGGATCTCTCCCTTGACGGGTTTGAGCAGACCCAGCATCAGCTTGATCAGGGTTGACTTGGCAGACCCGTTTTCGCCCAGGACAGTCAGGAATACTCCGGGTGCAATGGTCAGGTTCAGATCATGGATCAGAACCGGTGATCCCGGTTCATAGTTGAATTCAAGATTTCGGATTTCCATGGATTTCCCTTCAATGCGGAATGACTGCAGTCAACCGCTTTTTTCAAAGTTTGTTCAGGTATAAAGCACGGTGGCAGGATCAGGCTCATTTCCGGCAGGAATCCGCAGTCCGGGTGTTCTGAGCTTATGAATGATCTGTTCGCTTCCAAGGACTCTATTCAAAAAAATTATAGGACATACAGCCTTTAAAATGCAAATGATTTGCATCATCTCGACTCGAAAATGAGGGAACAGGTGGGACCGAGCACGTTCAAGGACTTTCCTTGGGTGAAGCACTTTCAGGGAGAAACAGGACCAAAGAGGTAGCAGGTAGTTCGGAGATATTGAATTTTATGTAACGAATATCCGAAATATCAGGCCTTTCCCTGTATTTACCCGACGGATTCCTTTAATATAGTAGGTAAAGGGAGACGTCTTAGGATCCCGATCGAGGAGATAAGCAAAACGGAATGAATCAATGGAAGAACAGATCCCGGGGGATCGGAATCACCGTGGGTCTGATTATCATCAATCTGGCGGCATTCCTCTATTCAGCCTGGTTGTCGGAGTCAACGAACATCCATCCGCTGGTTCTGGTATACCTCGGGGGCAATTATAAGCCGCTGGTGGAAGCAGGAGAGTATTATCGCCTGGTAACGGCCATGTTTCTGCATGGCGATATTCAGCATTTGGCGTTCAATATGTATTCGCTGTGGGCATTGGGGTCCAATCTCGAACGGATGCTGCCAAAGTGGAAGTATTTTATTTTGTATATGGTATCAGGGCTGGGCGGTTCACTGCTCTCCCATCTGATGCATGAAGACACCGTCAGCATCGGCGCTTCCGGGGCCATCTTCGGCCTGCTGGGCGCACTGATCGGCTATGTTTGGAAAAATCGGGAAATGTTCCGCAGTGGTGCCCTGCTGAACTTGCTGGTGATTGCCGGCATCAACCTGGCCTGGGGTTTCCAGCCGGGTTCGGGGATCGACAACTATGGTCACCTGGGTGGCCTGGCCGCCGGCTTCCTCTTATCACTATTCATTAAACCGGGCAGGAGGTAAATCGTAACATGAGCGCAAAAGTAACATCAGTCACAACTACGATGTCAGAGACCGATCTGATGGAGAATATCCGGGAGTTTGTCCAGGTCGAAGGGCTGACAGTCAACAACGTGGAGTTTAAAAACAACTCCATCGAAGTAACGGCCAATTACCATAAAATTATCGACATCCCATTCTTTGCCAGTGTGCATGTGGCATCAGTTGCCAATAATGTAATCCGGATCCGGATTGAGAAGATCAAGGTTCTCAGGCTGGGCATTCCGAATGCAGTGCTCTCAGCGGCTCTGGCCTTTGCCATGAAGAAGGCCAAGGATCTTGGCATCACCTATCAGGACGGTCACATTCAGGTGGATGTGGATGACGCACTTCAGAAAGTGCCCCACGTTCATGTCATGATTGACAACATCATCATGGAGAATGGACTGCTGGCGGTTAAGGTGTCCGGCATCCAGGCCGATGTCAAGGCCATGCAGGCAGACAAAGCCGCCCAGGAAGCGGCTGCGGCAGCTGCCGAAGTGGAAGCGGTTAATCAGGCTGTCGTTGAAGCCAGACAAATGGAGAATTTCAACATTAATCTGGCTAGCATCGAACCGGCTGAGGATGAGTATTCAAGGCTTCGCCGTGATCTTTACAAACGGGTGCCGCTGGATTATAAGAAACACTACGAATATATTGCCGCCCTGCCGGACCTTCTGGTTCTGGGCTACCGGGTCATGAGAGACCGGCGCGTTCTGGCTAAGGATAAATGGATCATCGGTCTGAGTCTGGGCTACTTCCTGTCTCCCATTGACATCATACCGGACAAGTTCCCGGTTTTAGGAGCCATTGATGATCTGGCGCTGTTCGTATTCGGCGTGAATCATCTGACGAATCGAATTCCGCTGCCCATTGTCGTGGAGCATTGGTCCGGAGATCTGAAAACATTGAAGTTTGTGAAGGACAACATCGGAAAAATCATGGGCATGACCGGATCATCCAACATTGAGCGGGTCTATGATCTGGTGGACGAAAAACTGGATGAAAAGTTCGGTGCATACCAGGATGATGATTTTTACTTCAAGAATCCGGTGGTTCCCACTTCTGTGGAGATCTGAATCAAACCGGAAAAAATTCATGTATAATAGAATGTAAAGTGAACCGACAAGGCATCCGCTGACAGGGTGCCTTTTCCATGGAAGAGGTTATATGGCGAAAAAATACTATGCAGTGGCCAAGGGCCGGGAGGGATCCGGCATTTATACCGACTGGGGTCAGACGGAGCAGAATGTCCGGGGAATTTCCGGCGTGAAATTTAAATCATTCCCGAGCCGGGACCTGGCAGCACACTTTCTGAAGGAATTGGGTATTCCCGCCGATCAGATCCAGGTGTTCCCCGAGCATGCGTCAGTCCGGGCCGAGTCGGAACAGACCCGATTCAGCCAGGCCGGTGCCCGGGAGAACGAAGGCTCACCGGAAGGCCTGACCGGAGCTGACAGCCTCTCCGGACAGGCGGAGCCATTCCCAGGAGAACCAGAAATAACCGCTTCAGAGTCCGGGGCAGCTCCCCAGGCGGATCATCTGGTCGCTTATGTGGATGGTTCCTTCCGGCAGGGACACAGCGTCTATGGCTATGGCGTGGTCATCCTTGCCGGAGACCGGGTCATTAAAACCCTTTCAGGGACCGGCTCCCGGCCTGAATATGTTGCTATGCGCAATGTGGCCGGAGAGGTGCTGGGAGCGATCAAGGCAATGCAGTATGCCATGGCCGCAGGTGCCCGCTCACTGGTCCTGCATTTTGACTATCAGGGCATCGAAAGCTGGGCCATCGGAACCTGGAAACGGAACAATGATCTGACCAGGGGCTATCATGAATTTGTTCGATCGGTTCGTCCCCGGCTGAGTCTGACGTTTCGAAAGGTGAAGGGCCATTCCGGAGACGCCATGAATGATCTGGCGGATGAACTGGCCAAACAGGCGGTTCTGAATGAATCTGCCAGAAATAAGGACTGAGCTAGGAAATCTGTCCCCATCCAGGAAACAAACGAAGCGTGAACCAAAGGCTGAAGAACCTCCGGCAGCAGGACATCTGCCACTGGAAAATGTCAGTGCCGGATGGTTTTGATATACTATTGTCAGGCAGGATGTCCTCTTCCGGTTTCAGGCGGCAGAGGGGCAAGTCCGATAATCCAGCACAGGAGGCGGCCATGAGTTTTAAGAACAACCATGCAGAAATGGAATACTATACTCTGATCACGCAGATCCATCAGGAAGCGGGGCGGCATTACCTCGTACTGGATCGGACGGAGTTTTTTGTGGAAGGGGGCGGTCAGCCCTCCGATCAGGGAACGATTCAAGGGCATAAGGTGCTGTCGCTGCATGAGATTGACGGCCGGATCTGGCATGAAGTCACGGATCCTTCCGAATTGTTTGTGGGCATGCGAGTCAAAGTCGAGATTGATGGAGAACATCGTCTGGAAATGTCACGTCAGCATACCGGCCAGCATCTTCTGTCAGCGATTCTGCTGCGCGATCATCAGCTGCAGACTGTAGGGTTCCACATTGGCCAGGAGACGGCTACCATTGACACCGACTGTCCCGTCGCGGAGGATATTCTGGAAGATGTGGCGCATCAGGTCAACTCAGCCATTCTGGAAGGGATTCCGGTGACCTTCTTCATTGAATCAGCGGATCAGCTTGATCGGCTCGGTCTGCGCAAAGCAGTGGATCTTCAGGAAGATGTCCAGGTGATCCGAATCGGAGATCTGGATGTCAGTGCCTGCTGCGGAACTCATGTCGACTCCACGTCGGATCTGCTTTTCTTTTTTATCCGGAAAGTGGAGAAGCACAAGTCCGGGTCGCGCGTTTACTTCCAGTTTGGGAAGCGGGCATTGGATTTTGCCCTGGAAGCTGTCCGCATCGTTCAGGACGCGAAGGAACAGCTGGAAATTCACGAATCGGAAATCCCGTTCCGCGTGCGTCTGCTCCTGGAGCAGACCCAGGAAGACGCCAGAACCATCACGGAACTGAGGACCAAGCTGGCCCGGCAAATGCTGCAGCTGAACGAGTACAATGAAGCTCTGGTATACCAGGAGCTGGATGAGGAAGAAGAACTGATCCGAATTCTGGCTTCCGAACTGGGCCGCCAGGAAAAGGACGCGATCCTGCTGGATATGCGGCAGCTGAGGATTTATGGCAGCCTGTACCGCGACGGTCTGGCCGCCGGAGCACTGTTCCGGTCTCATAAGATTCCCGGAGTCAGAGGGGGCGGCGGACCGCATTCCTTTCAGGGAATTGCCGATACAAAGGAAGAATTACTGACCTTTGGCCGAAAGCTGAAGGCGCTGTTGGAGGAATCAGTATGATATATCTTGATAACTGCGCGACAACCCCGGTTTATCCGGAAGTGGCCGCTGAAATTAAACGGGTGCTGGATGAAGAATTCGGAAATCCGTCGTCTCTTCATGCCCTGGGCCGACAGGCCCAGGACATCATGACCTCGGCCCGCGCTTCCGTAGCCCGGGTCATCGGTGCTCAGCCCGGTGAGATTCTGTTCACCTCCTGCGCCTCAGAAGGAAACAATCAGGTTCTGAAGCACTTTGCAGGCGGCCATATCATTACCACGGAGATCGAGCATCCCAGCGTGCGCAATACACTGCGGGCCATGGCTGAATCCGGAACCAGGGTGACCTGGCTGCCCGTGGACGGTCAGGGCCGGATTGATCTGGAGGATCTGCGCCAAAATCTGACCCGTGACACCTCGCTGGTCAGCATCATGCACGTCAACAATGAGATCGGAGCAGTCAATGATCTGGCCCGGATCGGCCAGATCATCCAAGAGTCAGGCAGCCGGGCGCGATTCCACGCGGACCTGGTGCAAAGCTTTCTGAAATTTCCGCTGGACGTGCGCGCAATGAATCTGGACTACGCCACGGCTTCGGCCCATAAGGCCCATGGTCCCAAGGGGATCGGCATGCTTTATGTGCGCAAGGGACTTCGCCTGACCAGTCTTATTCATGGCGGCGGTCAGGAGGATGGCCAGCGGGCCGGAACTCATAATGTTCCCTACATTGCGGGTTTTGGCAAGGCCTGCGACCTGATTCTGCCTCACCTGGAGGAAAACCGCCGGCAGGTGGAAGCGCTGAAGACCTCTTTACTCGGATTCTTCCGGGAAGAAGATCCCGCCGACCGGTTCCAGCTCAACGGCGATGAGGAGGGATTCTCGCCCTACATCCTCAATGTCTCATTCCGGGGCATCCGCGCTGAAATCCTGCTGCGCCTGCTGGAGGAGAAGGGGATCTGCGTATCGACCGGCTCGGCCTGCTCATCCAAGAATTTAAAGGATTCCCATGTCCTGACAGCTCTGAAGCTGGACAAGGAAGCAATTAAGGGATCCATCCGGATCTGTTTTTCCGATACCAATACCATGGCTGAAATTGAAGAGGCCAAGGCAGGGTTTCAATATGCCCTGGCCTTCGCCGGAAGGATAAAAAGTTGAGTGAACGAATTTTAATCAAATACGCACCCGAGATTTTTCTCAAGGGGCTGAACCGGAAAATTTTTGAAGACCGCCTGATGGCCAATATTCGCGGGGTCCTCGACGGCGAGGACTATAAACTGATACGGGACCAGCTGCGCTGGTTCATCGAAACTGAAGCCGGCGAACGGGTCGCGCAAAAGGTCGCGAAAGTATTTGGCGTCATGGAGGTTGATCTGGTCGAGGAAACCGATGCGAATCTGGATCGGATCGGGGACCACCTGATCCAGATTCTGACGAGCTATCCCAAGGGAACCACCTTCAAGGTGGTCACCAACCGGGCCAATAAGAAATTTCCATTGAATTCCATGGAAATCTCCCGGGAACTGGGAGGGATCCTGCTGAACAGCACGGAAGGCTATTCCGTGGATGTCCGGGATCCCCAGGTTACCCTGAAAGTGGAAATCCGCAGCAAGGCCTATATCTATAAAAAGAAACTGGAAGGAGCCAAGGGCATGCCCTATGGATCCAACGGATCCACCATGCTGATGCTCTCCGGCGGCATCGATTCGCCTGTCGCGGGTTATCTCATGGCTCGACGCGGCGTTCAGGTGACAGGCATCTACTATCACAGCCATCCCTACACCTCAGAGCGGGCCAAGGACAAAGTCAAGGAACTGGCCTCCATTCTCAAAGCGTCCACCGGGAAGTTCCGTCTTATTATTCCATCGTTCACCCAGATTCAGATGGAAATCATTGAAAAATGCCCCGAGGACGAACTGACGATCATTATGCGGCGGTTCATGATGCGTCTGGCCTGTGCCGCAGCCGCCAAGTATAAGATCCACTCCGTTACCACCGGGGAATCGGTGGGACAGGTGGCCAGTCAGACCATGGAATCCCTGGTGGTTTCGGATGCTGTTGCGGATCGCCCGGTATTCCGTCCCCTGGTAGCCATGGATAAGACTGACATCATGGATATAGCGCACTCCATCGGCACTTATGAAACCTCCATTTTGCCCTATGAAGACTGCTGCACGATCTTTGTTCCCAAGCATCCGAAAACCAAGCCCAGACTGGCTGAAATTGAGGCTCACGAGGCTGTTCTGGATATCGAAGCACTGGTCCGGACCACTCTGGATCAGGCGGAGGTGATCGACCTGTGATGACTTGCAAGGAGAGGCTGCGCATCCGGCTCGAAGTCAGGTCTGTGGCATCAGGAACAAAGCTGTATCAGAACGACAGCACCGGTCCGGTGATTCCTTCAGAGTCGCGGCTTCTGATGCGGGAAAGCGGTGAGTCAGCTTGAAAAAGCCAAGTATCTATTCCGATCGGTACAATAAAGCGAAGAAAAAGCACCGACTGCGGCGAAATCTTTGGCTGTTTCTAGCCTCACTGGCTTTATTCCTGCTGTTCTTCCTGCCCTATCTGGACGGGAAGGTCAAAGAGTTTCAGGCAGCCGGCGGCAAGTTTCCCCAGACGGCGCAGACAACCACCACGGCCGGGACCAAACCCGCGACGACGCCTGCTCAAACGGCACCGCCGCTCACGAGTGCGCAAACAAAACCACAGCCGCTGACCGCGGATCATCCGCTGTCGGACGGGTCCGTTATTGCGATTCGTTATGAAAAGACGGAACAGGGGATCCGGTATCTGGGCGCTGCCGGACCGGCCGGAAGCTTCTCCTTTGATCTGTCCCCTGATCAGAGCAGGCTCTTGCTCAATGAAACCTCAACCCAGACCCTGACCCTCTATGGTCAGGATCTGGCGGCTGAGGATCACTCGTTCAATACCTACCGTCACTCCCAAAAGGGGCAGCTGAAGCGAACGGATTATATTCAAAAAGATGGATTTGTCTGGATGCGCAATGCCAGATTTCTGACAAATGACCTCATTTTGTTTGAATCTCAGGTCGCTCTGGCACTGAAGCCTTTTTATGTCTGGTCTTACGATTTGAAGGATAAGAAGTTTCAGCTTGTCAGCGGAACCCGGGCGGAGGATTTGGAACTGATGGAACGGACACAAGACGGTTACCGGGTTCGACTGGATGCCGTAACGAAGCTGGTGACGCCGGAACTGAAGGTAGAATAATGAAAATAGGGTTTTCAACGGCAAATTATTTTCCGGAGATGAATACAGAGGACATGATTGACCATTACGGCGCGCTTGGCATCGACTCGGTGGAAATCTTCCTGAATACCTATTCCGAAATGGAGGAAGGATTCATCGCCATGCTCAGGGAGCGCTGCGACCGCAATGGCATGACCGTCAATTCGGTTCATGTCATGAGCATGATCATGGAGCCCTGTCTGTTTGATCTGCTGCCGCGCCGGCGCCAGGATTTTTTGAAGCTGTTCCGGAATACCCTCCGGTGTGTCCGCGGGCTGGGAAGCGATATCTATACCTTTCACGGCGTTCCGCGCAATATGGCGGATCCAAGATATTACGATCATCTGGCCGGATGCTATGATGAGCTTTATGAACTGGCGGGAGAAGCGGGGGTTCGCCTGGCTCAGGAGAATGTCGCCTATCTGGCCTCCGGGGATCCGGCATTTCTCATGGAGATGAAATCCCGGATGAAGCAGCGGATGCTGCATACTTTTGATATCAAGCAGTCCATTCGAGCCAGAGTCAATCCCTACGATTTTCTTGAGGTTCTCGGTGAGGACTTGATCAACGTTCATCTCAATGACCATAATGCAACTGACAATTGTCTTTTGCCCGGCCGGGGGACGTTTGACTTTACTGCTTTTTTTCGTCATCTTCAGGCGATGGGCTATGCGGGCAACGGCATTCTTGAGCTGTACCGCCAAAATTTTAAGGATGAGGCCGATTTGATGGCAGGCAGCAGAATCCTGACTGACGCGGCGGAGGCAATATGGAAAAAATGACAGAGAGACATGCAGGCAGCGCTGGCGCAACGCCAGCGCTGGAAGAGGACCGGGTCCATCCTGATCTGATGGACCGGATCCTCCGGACAGAAATGGATTATCCCAAATATATTTCAAACTTTGAAGAAAAGCCTTTCGGCGTCATTTACCACGACCAGTCGGATCCGGATAACCCGTATCTGAACCATGCTATTATTTTTCCTGATCAGGTCGAGGATTTGCCCGGGGCTCTGGATGCGATCACCCAGTTTTATCTCGAACGGGGCATTCAACCCAGAGTCAGACAGCCTTTTACAAAAGGCTACTTCATGGATCATGCCACGGAGTTTCGCATCAAAGGCTATGATATTCAGCTTTTTGCGCCGACCCGATTCATGCTCCTGGAAAACCCCAATCGAATTCAGCCCACCGGCAAGTTGCAAATTCGGGAGCTGACCGAATGGGATCCGCGCGTTGCCGAAGACATTCTTATTCCCGACGGGAACGGCCAGGCCGTGGAAGAAATCAAACGAAACATCATGGGCCGGCGCTATCGGGTTCTGGTCGGGTATCTTCAGGGGAAGGCAGTCTCCATGGTTACGATTTATTACGGAGATCACGGCGTAGCCAGACTGGCATCAGCGGAAACCGCAGCAGAGCTGCGCGGTCAGGGCTATGCCCGTGAACTGATCAGCACCATCGTTGACATGCATCGGCGGGAATCCAGCTTGCCGCTGTACCTGTGGCCGCAGAACATCACTGCGGAGAAGATATTCCGGGAAGCCGGCTTTACAGACTTTTTCCAGGAGGAACTGGCGATCGCCACGTACCATTCCTGATCAAATTTAGTTGAGGTGAAACATGGATAAATTCAATATTGGAATTGCCATCGCCATTGGGCTGATGATTGCGCTCCAAATATATCGCCGGATGAATCTGACGGTAAAAGCTAAAAATACAGTGGTCGAAAAAACTTCCCTGATCATCAGTCTTGTGATGGTGGGGGCGGTCACGCTGTTTGGTTCCTCCGAACCCATTCATTATGTGATCGGAGCCCTCCTTGCTGGCTTAATGTACGCGACCTTCGCGAAAACGGGAATCTCGCGGGACGGACTGGCTTCGATGAACCGGATTTTTCTGGCATTGCCCTGGCGGGCTCTGCGCTTTGCAAAAATCGTGAAGCGGAAGAATGGCCAGGAATTTGAACTTCACAGCGTTGGGAAATTTTGGACCAATGTCATGACCTTTGACATGAAGGATTACGAGAAAACCATGGAACTGATTCGGAAAAATCTGAAGCAGGATCAGTTTGAGATTACCAATGAGCAGTTGGTCGAAGGCCTGCGCGAAAAAACCAGGCAGAAAAAATAAGTCAATGATTTCATTGTTTGAATGCTTCAGAGAATCTCTGGAAAGACAGAAAAGAAACTCCCGGTCTCAATGACCGGGAGTTTCTTGCATGTCCCTTGAATGACCCTGCTCAGACTGCCATGGATCGAACTTCATGGAACCGATCACTGTTCCGGTGAAATCGGAACGGGAAGACTGCACTGCCAGGGGAATTATTTTCCTCTGCCTTTGCCCTTGGAACCGCCGGGGTTGCCGGATCCGTCCATTTTCCGGTCAGGAGTTCCGTCGCCGAGATTGTCACAGACGCCGTCTTTGTCGGCATCCTCAAAGTTGGTGCCGCTGCCGGACTGGCTGCCGGATCCGTCTCTTTTGCGGTCAGGGGTTCCGTCCCCGAGATTGTCACAGACGCCGTCTTTGTCGGCATCCTCAAAGTTGGTGCCGCTGCCGGACTGGCTGCCGGATCCGTCTCTTTTGCGGTCTGGGGTTCCGTCGCCGAGATTGTCACAGACGCCGTCTTTGTCGGCATCCTCAAAGTTGGTGCCGCTGCCGGACTGGCTGCCGCTGCCATCGCGTTTGCGGATGGGGGTACCTTCGCCCAGATTGTCGCAGACACCGTCCTGGTCCTTATCTTCAAAGTTGGAACCGCCGGCTTCAGCGCCGTAGCGATTTTGAACCTGTGCTGACTCACGGGCCAGGACGGGCGTTTCGGTTGTTTCTGCCGGAGACTGAATCTGGCTTTGGACCTGTGTCTGGTCCTGTGACTGATTCTGAACAGGGCTGGAGGCCAGTACTGTGGGAGCAAAGTATAGTGATCCGGTAACAGCCACTGCGGTGAGTAATGTAATTAGATTTTTCTTCATTTGATTTTTCCCCTTTCATTCGTTCGGTTGGAGTTCCTTGGTTCATCTTTAATTTACTACTCTCACTCGGAAAAGTATCAGGAAAGTTAAAGCGAAAATGAGGGAAAAATGTGGCATTCAGAATACCGGTCAGGGGATTTCAAAAATCACAGCAGGGAGTCCCTGACGACTGATCGCGGATTGGTGGAATCAGGCAGTGGGAGGATCGTATGGTCCAATGGCTGTAAGCCCGATTTGGAGGACTGGACTCTGCCCAGGGATATTCCTTAGGGAATCCCAATGGATGAGGAAGTGCTGCCGTCAGAGAAGCTTCATTGAATGCTTAACTTGAAAATCTCATAATTCCGAGTTTCATGATTTTTCCAGTTGATTTTTCGTGTTCAGTAAAATCATATTTATGGTATAATTGTTAGGCATGATTTAGCATGAGTAACACACGTCCTTTCAGAAGGACTGTGAGGAGGAAAAAATGGATTATAAAATTGAAAAAGTATCCAGCAACAAGCTGAAATTTGATGTGACCGTATCAAAGGAAGAATATCAGGCTCACTTAAAGCAGTCCTTTGAGAAGAATCGGGAATATTTCCAGATTCAGGGATTCCGCAAGGGCAAGGCACCTTACGAAATGGTAAAGAGAAAGTTCGGTGTTGAGGCTCTTTTTGAGGATGCCGATAACTTTGCGCTGAATGAGTCCTATTTCAAAATCATTCAGGAAAGCAAGCTCGATCCGGTGGATTATCCGCAGATCGACATTACCGACCGCAGTGAAGAAGAGGGAATGAAGTATACCGCTGTGGTAGAAATTGTTCCTGAATTCGCCCTGCCGGAAGTAGACGGACTGGAAGTGGTACAGCATAACCACCCCTTCTCTGAGGCGGATGTAGATGCTGAACTGGAAAGAATGCGCGGGGAAGGTTCCCGTCTTGTTTCCCGGGAAGAGGGACAGGCAGCTGAAAAGGGCGATTTCGTAAATCTCGATTTCGACGGATCCATTGACGGAGTAGCTTTTGACGGAGGAAAATCCGAAGGCTATGAGCTTGAACTGGGATCAGGCAGCTTCATCGGCAACTTCGAAGAGCAGCTCGAAGGACTGAAAGTCGGCGATGAGAAGGATGTAGTAGTCACCTTCCCGGAACAATATGGTGTAGACCATCTCAATGGCAAGGAAGCCACCTTCAAGGTGAAGATCAACGATGTCAAGTACAAGGAACTGCCGGAGCTGAATGATGAATTTGCTTCTGAAGTATCCGAGTTCGAAACCGTTGAGGAACTCAGAGGCGACATCCATCGCCGCATGAAGGAAGACCACACCAGACACATGGAAGAAGCTGCCCGTGAGGGAGCTCTGAACAGCCTGGTTGAAAAGACAGAACTGGAAGTTCCCAAAGCGCTGGTTGAACGTCAATTGGATCTGATGCTGAAGGACCTGGAACAGAGACTGTCCTACCAGGGAATGAAACTGGAGACTTATTTTGAACTCACCGGTTCAACTGAAGCCGCTACTCGCGACCAGATGAGAGACAATGCCGTCAGACGGGCAAAATCTGAACTTGTCATTGAAAAAATGCTGGATCAGTCCGCTCTTGAAGTTACCGAGGAAGAGATTCTGGAGTTAGCCAAGGAATATGCCAAAGCCTACAACCAGGATGAAAAATTCGCGGAAACGCTGGTTCAGTCCAATAAGGAAGGCGTACAGCGCGATGTCAAGCTCAAGAAAGTACTTGATGAGCTGGTAAGCAAAGTCAAATTCGTCGAAGGCCAGGACCCGATGGCCCATAACTAACCATTCATAGGAATCAGCTGCTGTGATCTGGAGAATCCCGATTGCAGCAGTTTTTTTGCCGCATCCTCCGGGCCATCGTGAGGAATTACCAGGCCGGTTCATGCGCTCATCGGGAAAATCAGAATCAGCAGAGGGCCGTGTCTGAAATAAAATTGATGAACAGGGCAAGAAATAGCTTACGGGATTTCGTGTGGAATCATGGACGGACCGGGAGCAGATGATTATTTTTTTGAGGAAGGGTTGCCCGGGTTGAAGATAAAGCCGGCGAGTTGAAGATAAAGCCGAGGGATTTGCTGGGAAAACACTCCATTTTGTGGTAAAATACTATAATGTGCAGGCTTCTGTTTCGGATGCTTGCTCAGAAAAACCTTAATTGTATTTTAATATCGTGAAGGAATAATAAGATCATAGGCATCCTGTGGACAGCTCCTGCATGCGATCTGCTGCATACTCCGGGCTGAGGATGTGATCACCGTTTTCTTATCAGCGGATCCTTGAGATCCAAATCTATAAATACCAATGGAACAGGAGGTAAATCCTATGAGTTTAGTACCAATGGTCGTAGAACAGACCGCCAGAGGCGAGCGATCCTACGATATTTTTTCCAGACTGTTAAAGGACCGAATCATCATGCTTTCAGGTGAAGTCAACGATACCATGGCCTCGCTGGTGGTGGCGCAGCTTCTTTTCCTGCAGAGTGAAGATCCCGACAAGGACATATTCCTCTACATCAACAGCCCGGGTGGATCCATAACATCAGGCATGGCTATTTTCGATACCATGAAATACATTAAGCCGGATGTTGTAACCATCTGTGTCGGCATGGCCGCCTCCATGGGACAGTTCCTGCTCACGGCCGGAACAAAAGGCAAGCGGTTTGCCCTGCCCAATTCAGAAATCATGATGCACCAGCCGCTGGGCGGTTATCAGGGTCAGGCGACGGACATTGAAATTCACGCCAAGCGGATCCTGAACATCAAGAATAAGATGATTCATATCATCTCGGAAAATTCCGGTCAGCCGGTAGAAAAGATCCGCCAGGACATTGAGCGGGATTTCTTCTTCAGCGCTGATGAGGCAAAAGAATATGGCCTGATTGACAGGGTCATCGAGAATTACGCTCAGGACGTCAAGACCGGAGCGGAATCAAGGGAATAATACCAATGCGCGGACCTGCACAGGTCCCAACGGAGGCAACGATATGGCAAAAAAAGAAGATAACAGCAATTTTCGCTGTTCCTTTTGCGGAAAACCGCAAAATCAGGTAAAGCGTCTGGTCGCGGGACCAGGTGTCTATATCTGCAATGAGTGCATCGATCTGTGCTCTGAAATCATTGATGAGGAGCTGGGAAGCGAGGATGAGTTTGTCCTCACGGATCTGCCCAAACCCATCGACATCAAGCGTCACCTGGATGAATATGTCATCGGCCAGGAAGATGCGAAAAAAACTCTGTCCGTTGCAGTGTATAACCACTACAAGCGGATCAACGCAAAGGATTCCGGAAAAAACAGTGACGTGGAACTGCAAAAATCCAATGTTATCCTGCTGGGACCGACCGGTTCCGGAAAAACCTATCTGGCCCAGACTTTGGCGAAACTATTAAAAGTACCCTTTGCCATTGCCGACGCCACAACCCTGACCGAAGCCGGCTATGTCGGAGAAGATGTGGAAAACATTCTCCTCAAGCTGATCCAGGATGCTGACTTTGATATCGAAAAGGCTCAAAAGGGCATTGTCTATATTGACGAAATTGACAAGATTTCGCGCAAATCGGAAAATGTGTCAATCACCCGGGATGTATCAGGGGAAGGCGTACAGCAGGCACTGCTGAAAATTCTCGAAGGAACCGTGGCCAATGTTCCGCCCACCGGTGGCAGAAAACACCCGCATCAGGAATTTCTGCAGATCGATACGACGAACATCCTCTTTATTGTCGGGGGAGCGTTCGACGGCATCGAAAAAATCATTAATCGGCGCACAACGTCTTCCGCCATGGGATTCGGCCAGGAAGTCAAATCCAAGCAGGGTGAGGACATCGGACGCATGCTCCGAAAAGTACTGCCGCAGGATCTGACGAAGTACGGTCTGATTCCCGAGCTGGTGGGTCGTCTGCCCATTGTGGTGGCGTTGGATTCTCTGGATCGGGATGCCCTGGTACGGATCCTGAGAGAACCCAAGAACAGCCTGGTTCGGCAGTACACCAAGCTCTTTGCGCTGGATGATGTGGAGCTGGAATTCAAGGATGACTCGCTGGAGGCCATTGCAGACATAGCGATTGGCCGGGACACCGGTGCCCGCGGACTTCGCTCCATCCTGGAGGATGTCCTGCGCGAAATTATGTTTGAGACACCCTCGGACCCGGGAATTCGCAAGGTCATCATCAGTCGCGAGACCATCGACAGCAAGATGCCGGAGATCATTCGCACACTGGATGCCAAGGACGCGGAAGAATCAGCTTAATCAAATGACGTGATTGAGGGCACACCTTGGGTGTGCCCTTACCGCTCAAATTTTGAACGAACGTTCCGATAAATATGAAAGCTGTGTAAAGCCTTTGAAAGAAAATCACAATCCGGTCTTGCTCTGATATAATCATTATTAGCAAAGCCAAAGGAGAAAAAATATGAACAAACGAAAGGAACTACCCCTCATCCCTTTGAGAGGGCTGACCCTTTTCCCATACATGGTGCTTCACTTCGACGTTGGTCGGGATAAATCCATTCAGGCCCTGGATGCGGCAATGATGGAAAATCAGGAGATTCTCCTGGTGACCCAGAAGGATCCCCGGCTGGAAGATCCTACGGAGAAGGACATCTATGACATGGGGACGGTCTGTACCATCCGCCAGCTGCTGAAATTGCCTGGCAATACCGTCCGGGTCCTGGTGGAAGGCACCGTACGCGGAAAGATTCTGTCCATGGAGCAGTCTGATCCATACTTCCGAGCTAAGCTGGAAGAAGTCAAAACGGTGTCAGACGTCAGCGAAACGGAAGAAGAGGCTCTGGTGCGGAGCGTGAAGGACGCCTTCGATGATTTTATCAAAATGAGCGGAAACATGCCGCCGGAAGCACTGATCACCATGGAAGACATGGATGATTCCGACCGCTTCTCGGACATGGTCTGTTCTTACATGAATCTGAAAATCGATGAAAAACAGGAACTGCTTGAAGCGGTGTCCATTAAGAAGCGTCTGGAACGACTTCTGGTTCTGATTAAGAACGAGCTGGAAATTTTAAAAATTGAGCGCAAGATCGGATCCAAAGTAAAATCAAACATCGATAAGTCCCAGCGGGATTATTACCTTCGGGAACAAATCCGGGCCATCCAGGAAGAACTGGGGGAAGAAGATGAAACCCAGAAGGAAATCACCCGCTATAAAAGCCGGATCACCAAGGCCAAGCTTCCCAAAGAGGCGAAGGAACGGGCACTCTATGAGCTGGACCGGCTGAAGAATTCAGGACCGTACTCCTCAGAGGGCGGTATCATCCGGACTTATATCGACTGGATCCTGGATTTGCCGTGGAATCAGTTTACAAAGGACAGCAAAGACATTACCCGGGCCAGAGAGATCCTGGATGCCGAACATTACGGATTAAAGGATGTCAAGGACCGCATTATTGAATATCTGGCGGTCAAGGCAACAAAGGATTCCATCAAGGGTCCCATTCTCTGTCTGGTCGGCCCTCCTGGTGTCGGAAAGACCTCCATCGCCAAATCCGTGGCTCACGCTCTGGATCGGAACTTTGTCCGGATGTCCTTGGGCGGTGTACGGGATGAAGCCGAGATTCGTGGTCATCGCCGGACTTACCTGGGAGCGATTCCGGGACGGATTATCTACGGAATGCGTCAGGCCAAGTCCAACAATCCGCTCTTCCTTCTGGACGAAGTGGATAAAATGGCCCAGGATTTCCGGGGAGATCCAGCAGATGCACTGCTGGAAGTTCTGGATGCGGAACAGAATTCAACCTTCCGCGATCACTATCTGGAGCTGGAATATGACCTCTCCAAGGTGATCTTCATCACAACGGCCAATAATATGGATACCATTCCCCGGCCCTTGCTGGACCGGATGGAAGTCATTGAGGTTTCGGGCTATACCTACGAGGAAAAACTCAACATTGCCAAACGTCATCTCATTCCCAAGGAACTCAAGGAACACGGACTGGAAAAGAATGAGATCAAGTTCAGCGATGAAGCCATCAAGACAATCATTGACGGCTACACGCTGGAATCCGGGGTGCGTAACCTGGAGCGCAATCTGGCTTCCGTGATCCGAAAGGGCATTGCCAAGCTGCTGGAAACCAAGCGCAAGACGATGACCATCAGTCCGAAAGTCGTCGAGGAATTCCTTGGTCATCCCAGGTTTACCTATGACAAAGCAGATCTGGAGGACAAGGTGGGTGTCGTCACCGGACTTGCCTGGACCCCTTACGGCGGAGATATTCTTCCCATCGAGGTTCAGGTCATGGAAGGCACTGGCAGACTGGAACTGACCGGTTCTCTGGGAGAAGTCATGAAGGAATCGGCCAAAGCCGCATACTCCTATATCAGGAGCCAGGCCAAGGCTTTCAAGGTACCGGAAGACTTCTATAAGACCAAGGACATCCATATCCACGTGCCGGAAGGCGCAACCCCCAAGGATGGCCCGTCAGCCGGCATTACCATGGCTACAGCGATGGTGTCGGCTCTGGCCAATAAAAAAGTCAGTCACGAAATTGCCATGACCGGTGAGATTACCTTGACCGGCCGGGTACTTCCCATCGGCGGCCTCAGAGAAAAATCCCTGGCAGCTTATCGGGCCGGCATCCGCAAGATCATCATTCCAAAGAAAAACGAAGTGGATCTTGAGAAGCTCCCGGAGAGCATCCGCAAGGACATGACATTCCTTCCCGTGACTCAAATTTCTGAAGTCATTCAGGAAGCAGTCCTGGGGGAAAAATAATGGAGATTATCAAATCAGAGTTTCTGACCTCAGCTGTTAAAAGGGATCAGTATCCGGAAGAGGATCGTCCCGAAGTGGCCTTTATCGGCCGATCCAACGTGGGAAAGTCCTCCATCATCAACTCCCTGACGAACCGAAAGGGACTGGCCCGGGTCTCCAACACCCCTGGCCGGACCAGGCTGGTCAACTTTTTCTTAATCAATGAATCGATCTACCTGGTGGATCTTCCGGGATACGGCTATGCCAAAGTATCCAAGTCGGAAAAAGAAAATCTCGGGAAGATTACGGATGAGTATTTCACCAGCCGGACCAATCTCAACAAGGTAGTACTTCTTCTGGATTCGCGCCACAAACCAACCCAGGATGATATCCTGATGTATCGCTATATCCGCCACTACGACATTCCGTGCCTGATCGTGGGAACCAAGCTCGACAAGCTGAAACGAAATGAAATTCGAAAAAACGAGAAGCTCATCCGGGAAACGCTCGGCATGACGCCCGAAGAACGCATTCTGATGTATTCCTCCCTGACCAAGGAAAATCGGGAAGCGGTCCTGGACGCTGTGTTTGAGGGTCTGATCCCAGAGCCTGACACCGTCTGATCCAATACCCGGACTCCCGGCTGCACCCCCTGTGCAGTCAGGGCCGGGTGCGGAAGGCAGCGGTGAAATCAACACACGAGGGAAGAAATTATGAAGAATTTTATCAAAGAATGGGTAATCCCACTGGTAGGCGTTTTTATTCTGGCCCTGCTTATCCAGCGGTTTGTCTTTTTCCATGTCATGGT
The DNA here is from genome assembly GCA_024579835.1 of Clostridiaceae bacterium HFYG-1003. Taxonomy (NCBI): domain Bacteria; kingdom Bacillati; phylum Bacillota; class Clostridia; order Eubacteriales; family Clostridiaceae; species Clostridiaceae bacterium HFYG-1003. Next base: position 1,870,183 of record CP102060.1, on the reverse strand, counting down.
CCCGACGGGGTCCATGATCCCGACGATCAACGAAGGAGACCGGTTTCTGGTATTAAGGGAATACTGGCCGGAAAAGCTTGAAACGGGGGACATCGTCGTATTCAAAGTTCGTCCGAACGGAGTGGAGACACTTTATGTCAAGCGTCTGATCGGAACTCCGGGTGATACGGTATCAATCAAAGACGGAAAAGTTTCTGTCAACGGAATCGAGCTGGTCGAAGACTATGTCAAACGACCGGATCGGTTTACCGGAGAGTATAAGGTCCCGGAAGGGAAGTATTTCTTCATGGGCGACAATCGAGCGGATTCGAAAGATTCCCGGTATGCGGAAGTAGGTTTCATTGATGAGGCAGACATTCTGGCACGGGCCGGACTTCGTTTCTGGCCGCTGAACAATATGGGCTTAGTCCGATAAGGCAGCTCTGCTGTTTAGATTTTTGGCATTGATCCATAATCTGGGTATCCCCAGTATCTGATTGCCGCCTGAGCGCGGCTTTTTTTCTTTCAAAGGTCCAAGTCGATATTCGTTAAATCCGGAGAACGCATCAACGCCTGCCGGACAATCTGATGTTTCATGATTTCTCGGTTGTGAGAATTCAATCCATATTCGCCTGAGGGAGGGAAGCACATGGCCAGTCGATCTAAATTACTGACCGAAAAGCAAAAACAAACAAGGAGTCTACTGATAGGACTGGTTTTTCTGCTGCTCTTCGGAGCGGTATTTGCAGTGGCCTATCAGTTTCGCGAACCGACCGGCAATGATACCTACCGGGATATGGCAGAGCTTTTGAAAAAGGAACCGACTGCTTCCTACGAACTGACTGTTCAGGACAGGAAGAGTCCCGTACTCATCATTACACCGCATGGCGGGCGGATCGAGCCTTTTACCTCAGCCATTGGCAGCGGCATTGCGGGCGATACCTTCAGTTACTTTGAATTCAAAGGACTTCTGGATCTGGGGGCATACCGACAGCTCCATGTTTCTTCCGTCGACTATAATCCGCCGGACCTGATCCCTCTCAACCGGGCAGCTGAACTCTCGCTGTCCATTCATGGGATCAGTGGAAATGAGAAAGTAACTTATATCGGAGGACGTGACGAAGCGGGGATACAGGTTGTTCGGGCCGCTCTGGAAAAAGCCGGCTTCCTGGTTGATACCGCACCATTGAACTATACAGGAACAGATCCTAAAAATTTTGTGAACCGCAACAGCAATGGCATGGGAATTCAGCTGGAATTAACGCTGGCGCAGCGTCGGGCACTCTTCACCAAGCGGGATGAGAGCCGGCCCAATAAGTTATACGAAGCTTATGTTGGCGCAATCCGCTCTGCGTTGACGGAGCTGGAACTGAAAACTAAATCAAGTCAATAAAAAACAACCGTGATGACCAGACCGTATTTTCTGGGGATCACGGTTGTTTCTTTGGTTTGCGGCATGGTCGATACGGTCCGACGTCCTGGGGATTAAGAGCAAGATCTCAGGGGTTTGAGGGTCAGCGGTCTGCGGCAATCCGCTGCTTTGTGGACCGTTCCCGGGTAAGATACCAGCGCAAAAAGAAGGCGACAGCGCTGAGCAGACGGGCAGCGGAAGTGACGTAGAGTGCGGTATAAATGCCATGGGAGCGCAAGATCAATTCGCTGACAAAGGGTGACACAAACAGAGTAATATTGATCAGGGTCTGATGGACCGCAGTACAGAGCATGACTTCATCAGCCGGCGCGGATTCCAGCAGGGAACCCAGGATTACCACCGTAATCCCGGCAACAAAGATGCCGATCAGGATGTTCATTACGGTGAGCAGGGCAAGAGTGTGAGTCAGAGCGTACGCTGCCGGACTCAGTGCCATTCCGAGGACCGCGATGGCCGTGGTCAGCTTATAACCTTTGATGCGGATCAGCCATGACCACAGATTATAGGCCAGCACCATGGCCAGGGCATTTGATACATTGATCAGTGCCAGCCATTTTTCGTCGGCTTT